>JAICYC010000018.1 GCA_025934395.1 Solirubrobacteraceae bacterium
GCCAGCACAATCCGGCAGCGCAGCGCCAGCGCCTGCGCGCTGCTCGGCCGCCGAGCCCACCGCTCGAGCACCTCCTGCTCATCTCCTGAAAGCACGACCTCCGCAAGCTGCGCCATGGCTGCCCCCAATCGTCGCGGTCCACGACAACGGATTCGCCGCACCCACCAAACAGCCTGCGAACTACCGACTCAGGTCACTAGCGCCCGAGCGTCACCCCGACGGCGCTGCCGGCGGGCAGCGACCGGCCGGTCCGGCCGCCGCCGCCCCCGCCCAGGCGGGGATCAGCAGCGCGCCGAGCGCGGTGGCGCCGATGATCGCCGCGCGTGGCGGCAACGCTCGCCCCGGGCGCGGGGTGCTGCCTACGCGCGCTTCCCGCGCCCGTACATGAACTTGAAGAAGCCGGCCAGCATCTTCGAGGTGCGGCTCTTGTACGGGTACATGAACACTTCCTTCTTCATCGCCATCCTGGGCGTCACGACGATCGCCTGCTGGGAGCAGTACTTGCGGATCCCGCCCGCGCCGTGCCGCGAGCCGAGGCCCGAGGCCTTGGCGCCGCCCATCGGCAGCTCCAGCACGGTGTAGTTGATCATCGCGTCGTTGACGTTCGCGGCGCCCGCTTCGATCTGCCGCGCGACCTCCTCGCCGCGGGCTGTGTCACGCGAGAACACCGACGCGCCGAGGCCGTAGGGCGAGTCGTTGGCGAGCCTGACCGCCTCCTCGGTGTCGCGCACCTTCATGATCGGCAGCGTCGGACCGAACGTCTCCTCGGTCATGCACTTCATCGTGTGGTCGACGTCCACGAGCACCGTGGGCTCGAAGAAGCGGCCCGCTCCGGGCGCCTCGTTGCCGCCGACGAGCACGCGGGCGCCCTTCTGAACGGCGTCGGCGACGTGGTCCTTGATGATGTCGAGCTGCGGCGGGAACGTGATCGCGCCGACCTCGACCGAGCCGGGGCCTTCGGGCTTGCCGACGCGCAGCTCGCGCACTTTCTCGGTGACTTTCGAGACGAACGCGTCGTAGACCGGCTCCTCGACGTAGACGCGCTCGATCGAGATGCACGTCTGCCCCGCGTTCTGCATCGAGTAGTACGTGGCGAAGTTCGCCGCGCGCTCGACGTCTGCGTCGGCGAGCACGAGCATCGGATCCTTGCCGCCGAGCTCGAGCGAGGCGGGGATCAGCCGCCTGGCGGCCGCCTCGGCGACCTTGCGGCCGGTGCGGGTGGAGCCGGTGAACATGATCATGTCCACGTGCTCGATCAGCGCCGCGCCGGTCTCGCCGCGGCCGGTGGCGATCTGCAGCACGTTCTCGGGCAGGCCGCACTCGAGGAGCCCTTCGGCGAGCAGCAGCGAGGTCAGCGGTGTGACCTCTGACGGCTTGAGGATCACGGAGTTGCCCGCGGCGAGGGCGGGGATGCAGTCACCGAAGGAGTTCGTGAGCGGGTAGTTCCACGGACCGATCACGCCGATCAGCCCGAGCGGGCGGAAGCGGTTGATGATCTTCTTGCCCAGCACGAGCTTCTGGCTGGTCTTGACGCGTTCGTCGGCGAGGTAGTTCCCGGCCTCCTTGGCCCAGAACCCGAACGCGTTGCCCGCGTAGCCGATCTCGGCGAGCTCGGCGTCCTCGAAGGTCTTGCCCGTCTCCGAGCAGATCGTCGAGACGATCTGCTCGGCGTTGTCCATCACCCACTTCTGGGCGCGGAGCAGCACGCGTGCGCGGCCCTCGAAACCGTGCGCCTCCCAGCCCGGCTGGGCGGCGCGCCCGCGGGCAGCCATCTCGGCCACTTCCGCGGGGCTCATGTCGGGGACGGTGGCGACGATCTCGCCCGTGGCAGGGTTCTCCACGGGAATCCCGGGGGACTGCGCGAGCGGCTGCTCCTGGGCGGCCGGTACGCCGCTCTCGGTGGACTCGGGTACGCGCTGCTCGACCGTGGCCATGTGTGACTCTCCCCTGCTCGTTTTTGCCGCGAAGTGTGGGTAACAGACTACTCCCACCGGCGCGCCGTGGCGGACGCGCAGCCCGCGCCCGGCGCCTACTCCGAGACGCTGAGGGAGTCGATGCCGACCGGCTCGACGGGACGGTCGCCGCCGTCGGTGGCGACGCCGTCGAGGCGATCGACCACGTCCATACCCTCGGTGACCTCGCCGAACACGGTGTGCTTGCCGTCCAGCCACGGGCACTCGGAGGCCGTGACGATGAAGAACTGGGAGCCGTTGGTGTTGGGCCCGGCGTTGGCCATCGCGAGCGCACCGCGGACGACCTTGTGGTCGTTGATCTCGTCGTCGAACGTGTAGCCGGGGCCGCCCGTGCCGGTCCCCTGCGGACAGCCGCCCTGGATCATGAAGTCGGAGATGATGCGGTGGAAGGTGAGGCCGTCGTAGAAGCCCTCGCCGGCGAGCTTGCGGAAGTTGGCGACGGTCTCGGGGGCGTCCGCGTCGAACAGCTCGAACGTGATCGTCCCCTCGCTGGTCTGCATCGTGGCTTTCATCGGCTGATGTCCTCTCTGATGGGTGCCCGCAACCGCCTGCGGCGGGCCTGGGCCTACCTTACCGGCGCTCGCGCGACCCCCAGCGAGGCGTCGGCGTCGCCGATCGGACCGCCGTCGAGCCGGTCGATCACGCGGTCGGCGTCCGCCGCGGGCACCGACAGGAACGAGAAGCGGTCGAGCACGAGCACGTCGCGGACCGCCTCCCCGTCGAGCCCCGCGCGCGAGGTCACCGCGCCCACGATGTCCGCGACCGTCAGGCCCGCTCGGCTGCCGCCGCTGACGACGAGCTTCGCGTAGGGCTCCTCCGCGTCGCGCCGCGAGATGCGGGGCTTGGAGTGCCTGCGCGGCCGCTCGCGCACGGGCGTCGGGGGCGCGATCGCGCCCTGCTCCCACGTCGTTATCTCGGTGCCGATGTGCCGTTCGATCGCCTCCAGCTCGCGCTGCTGGCGGTCCTCGACGAACGTGATCGCACGCCCCGAGCGGCCGACGCGCCCGGTGCGGCCGATGCGGTGCACATAGGTGTCTGGGCTCGTGGGGACGTCGTAGTTGATCACGTGGGTGACGGTCGAGATGTCGAGGCCGCGCGCGGCGACGTCGGTGGCGATCAGGATCGGCACCCGCCCCGCCTTGAACGCCAGCATCACGCCGTCGCGCGAGCCCTGGCTCATGTCGCCGTGGAGCGCGCGCACGTTCATGCCGCGGTCGCGCAGCGTCCGGAAAAGCTGGTCGCAGCGGACCTTCGTGCGCACGAACACGATCGCCTGCTCGGGCGCCTCGGCCCGCAGCACCTCCACGAGCATCTCGGGCTTGCGCCGCGCCTCGACGGGGACCTGGAACTGGGCGACCGTGTCGATCGTCAGCGTTGCCGCCTCGACGCGGATCACCTCGGGGTCGTACATGTAGCGGTCGGCGAGCTTGCGGATCGGCGGCGGCATCGTGGCGCTGAACAGCGCGGTCTGGCGGCTCGAAGGCGTGAGCGCGAGGATCCGCTCGACGTCCTCGAGGAAGCCCAGGTCGAGCATCTCGTCCGCCTCGTCGAGCACCACGAAGCGGCAGTCGTGCAGCATCAGCGAGTGGCGCGAGATCAGGTCGAGCACGCGCCCGACGGTTCCCACCACCACGTGACCGCCGGCGCGCAGTTGCGCCTGCTGGCCGCGGATCGGCGCGCCGCCGAACACGGCCACCACGTCCACCCCGCTGTGCGAGCCGTAGCTGCGCAGCGCCTGCGTGACCTGGATGCAGAGCTCGCGCGTGGGGGTCAGCACGAGCGCCTGCACCGACTGCTCGCTCGCGTCCACGTACTCCATGATCGGCAGCCCGAACGCGGCGGTCTTGCCGGTGCCCGTCTGCGCCTGGCCGATCACGTCGCGGCCCTGCAGCAGCGCGGGGATCGCCTGCTCCTGGATCGGGCTCGGCGACTCGTAGCCGACGTCGCGCAGCGCGGCGAGCACGTGCTCGGAGAGTCCCAGCTCTGTGAACGAGGCGCTCAAATCGTGGGGTCGAGCAGGAGCTTGCCCGTCGTGCGCCGCGCGCGCAGGTCGATCTGCGCCTGGGCGGCGTCCGCGAGCTTGTAGGTGTTGCCGACGATCACACGCAGCCGGCCGCGTTCGGCACGGGCGAACAGGTCGGCGAGCGCTTCCGCGAACATGCCCGGCCGCTGCAGGCAGTGGAACACGTAGAAGCCCACGACCGCACGCGAGTGGCGCAGCAGCGAGCCCGTCGAGAGCGTGTTGGCTTCGGTCGTGGAGATCCCGCAGACGATGATCCGCCCGAACGGCGCGAGCGCGCGGTAGGAGGCGTCGAACATCTCGCCACCCGCCATCTCGAACACCACGTCGACCGGCTCGCCGCCGTTGGCCTCGAGCAGGCGCTCGGTCAACCCCGCGGGCGCAGGGTCGACGGCGGCGTCGGCGCCGAGCTCGAGCGTCAGCGCACGCCGCTCCTCGCCCGAGGCGGTCGCGATCACGCGGCCCGCGCCGAGCTGATGCCCGAGCTGCACCGCGAGCGAGCCCACGCCGCCTGCGCCCGAGTGCACCACCACACACTCCCCGTCCGCGACGCGGCCCGCGGTCCGGTACATGTGCCACGCGGTCGTCCCCTGGATGACCATCGCCAACGCGACCGCGTCGTCGAGGCCAGGGGGGATCGGGAACACGCGCTCGGCAGGCGCGGTGGCGTATTCGGCGTAGCCGCCGTCCCCCACGAGCGCCACGACGCGTTCCCCGGTGTCCTCGCGCACGCCGGCGACCTCGCCGCCGGGAACGAGCGGCAGGGTTGCCTTCTGGACATAGGAGTTGGTGCGTGTGTGGGTGTCGGCGAAGTTCAGGCCCGCGCGCGTCACGCGGATCAGCACCTCGTCCGCCGCGGGCTCGGGCACGGGGAGCTCCACGAGCTGGAGGACCTCCGGTCCGCCGAACTCGGTCATCTGGACGGCACGCATGCGCCGAGGCTATCGGAGGAGCGTCCGCCGGGTCCGGGCGGGGTCCGATCCGGCCGCAGCCGTCCGTCTGGTTGCTCTATGGTGCGCGCCCATGCCTATCACCGTGGTGGGATCGATCGCCTTCGACACGGTCAAGACGCCGTTCGGAGAGCGCGAGCGGATGCTCGGCGGCGCAGCGGTTCACTTCGCTCTCGCAGCGGCGTTCTGCGCCGAGGTCCACGTCGTCGGGCCCGTGGGCGACGACTTCGGCGAGACCGAGCTCGACGTGCTGCGCAGCCGCGGCGTGGACGTGAGCGACGTCGAGCGGATCGACGGCGGGCGCACGTTCTTCTGGGCGGGCGAGTACGGCTGGGACCTGAACTCGCGCGAGACGCTCGACACCCAGTTGGGCGTGTTCGAGGGCTTCCAGCCGAAGCTCTCGGACGCCTCGCGGGCGAGCGACGTGCTGTTCCTGGCCAACATCCAGCCGGAGCTGCAGCTCGACGTACGCGCGCAGCTCCCCGCCGCGCGCTTCGTCGCGCTCGACTCGATGAACCTCTGGATCGACATCGCCCGCGAGGAGCTCGCGCGCGCGATCGCGAGCGTCGACTGCGTGATCCTCAACGATGCCGAGCTGCGCCAGCTCACGGGCAAGCCGAACCTCGTCTCCGCTGCGCGCGAGGTGCTCGGCTGGGACGCCGCCGAGGGCACGCGGGGGCCGAGCGTGATCGTCGCCAAGCAGGGCGAGTACGGCGCCGCGCTCATCACGCGCGAGGAGTTCTTCGCGCTGCCCGCCTACCCCCTCGAGACCGTGATCGACCCCACGGGGGCGGGCGACACGTTCGCGGGCGGCTTCGTCTCCTACATCGCCGCGCACCCCGAGGAGGAGACCGCAGGACCCCTGCTGCGCCGCGCGATGGCGCACGCCACCGTGCTCGCGTCGTTCAACGTCGAGGAGTTCGGCACCGAGCGCGTGCAGCGGCTGACGGGCGCGGAGATCCGCAGCCGCACCGACGAGCTCGGCGCGATGACACGCTTCGAGGCGGGCGCGTCGGAGCTCTCGCTAGGCGCCTGAGCGAAGCGGACCGCACCCGCTCCCATCGCGCAGCGGGTTGTGCCGCGCCGAGACCGGGTATACGATCGTCATCAGTGGACGTCTGGACCTTCATGTGGCTGATGCTGTTTCTGAAGATCCCGATCGTCGCGCTGTTCCTGATCGTGCGCTGGGCCGTCAAGCAGACGCCCGAGACCGCGGAGGGACAGGACGGCGGGATCGGTCCGAGGCCGCGCCCGCAGCACCCGCACCACCCGCGCCCGCGGCTGCCCAGGACGCCGCGCCGCGGCCCCCACGGAGCGCCCTCGCCGCCCTCGCCTGCGCGCGTGCGGGCGATCTCGGCGCGGCAGCGCCTCCCGCGCGCTTGAGCGCGATCCGCCGATGCCCGCGTGCTCACACGCGCGCGTCGCTCATAATCGATCTCAGAGCCTTCGCAACCGCCGATAGGAGAAGCCGATGAGCACGCCCACACAGCCCGCCTCCGGCACGACCGCCGTGGGTGCCGCCGGCGACCGCGCAGGCGCCGGCAGCGGCACGGGCAAGGCCGATCAGGCAACGCTCAGCGTCACCGACAACCGCACCGGCCGCACCTACGAGCTGCCGATCGACGACGGGACCGTGCGGGCGATGGACCTGCGCCAGATCAAGACCGACCCCGACGACTTCGGCCTGATGGCGTACGACCCCGCCTACACGAACACCGCGTCGTGCCGCAGCGCGATCACGTTCATCGACGGGGAGGCGGGGATCCTGCAGCACCGCGGCTACCCGATCGAGCAGCTGTGCGAGCACTCCAGCTACCTCGAGGTGGCCTACCTGATCATCAAAGGCGAGCTGCCCACCAAGACGCAGCTGGAGGACTGGGTCCACGAAATCACGATCCACACGTTCGTGCACGAGAACGTCAAGGAGTTCATGCAGGGGTTCCGCTACGACGCCAACCCGATGGGGATGCTCGTGGCCTCGGTGGGTGGCCTGTCCACGTTCTACCCAGAGGCGAACCGCATCCACGACGTGGAGGTGCGCGACATGGAGATCATCCGCCTGCTCGCGAAGATGCCGACGCTCGCAGCGTTCGCGTTCCGCCACAACATGGGCCAGCCGTACGTGTACCCCGACAACGACCTCGCCTACGCGGGCAACTTCCTCTCGATGATGTACAAGATGACCGAGCTGAAGTACGAGCCCGATCCGCGGCTCGAGCGCGCGCTCGACGTGCTCTTCATCCTCCACGCCGACCACGAGCAGAACGCGTCCACCAGCGCGGTGCGCTCGGTGGGCTCCACCCAGGTGGACCCCTACTCGGCTGTCGCGGCCGGCGTGGCTGCGCTGTACGGCCCGCTGCACGGTGGCGCCAACGAGGCAGCGCTGCGGATGCTGCGACGGATCGGAAGCGTGGAGAACATCCCCTCCTTCCTGGACGGGGTGAAGGCGGGGGAGGAGCGCCTGATGGGCTTCGGGCACCGCGTCTACAAGAACTACGACCCGCGCGCACGGATCATCCAGAAGCACCTCGACGCGGTGTTCGAGGTGCGCGGCAAGAGCCCGCTGCTGGAGGTGGCCACCGAGCTCGAGAAGCGCGCGCTCGACGACGACTACTTCACCTCGCGCAAGCTCTACCCGAACGTGGACTTCTACTCGGGGCTGATCTACGAGGCGCTGGGACTGCCCGTGGCGATGTTCCCCGTGATGTTCGCGATCGGCCGCACCAGCGGCTGGATCGCGCAGTGGCTGGAGATGGTGGAGGACTCCGAGCAGAAGATCGCCCGGCCCCGCCAGATCTACACGGGCGGGCGCGATCGGGACTACGTCCCGATCGACCAGCGCCAGAGCGCCTAGCGCCTGCGTGCAGCCCTAGGAGCCCGGCGTGCTGGCGACGCGCTCCACCAGCGTTTCCAGCAGCGGCCAGGCGACCTCGGGGTGCTCGGCCACGAACGCTCGGAAGTTCCATGCGGCCATCGCGCCGACGCGCACGTCGGACCTGGCGCGCACGGTCGCGGTGCGCGCGAGGTCGGGTTTCACGAGCGCGAGCTCGCCGAAGTGCTCGCCCGGGCCGAGCGTCCGGCGCTCGGCGCCGTTGACGATCACGGTCGCCTCGCCGTCGAGCAGGATGAAGAACGCGATCCCGCCCTGTCCCTGCGTGGTGATGTCCTCACCGGCATGCGCCTCGCGCACCTTCATCGTGTCGCCCAGCCGGCGCAGCTCGCGGTCCTTCAACGGGGCGAGGAAGCGCACTTTGCGCAGCGTCTCGACGTCCACGGCCATGCGGGAAACCTACTACCGGATGCGCCGCGCCGACTGCCGCTCAGAGCGCGAGCGTTGCGCCGTTGCGCCGAAGCCACTCGCGGTCCTCGCGGTAGCTCGGCCAGCGCCCGCGGAGCAGGCGCCAGAACGCGGGCGAGTGATCGAGCACGTCGAGGTGGCAGACCTCGTGCCACACGACGTACTCGAGGATCCGCTCGGGCGCGAGCAGCAGCCGCCAGTTGAAGCTCATGCGCCCGCTCGGCGAGCACGACGCCCAGCGCGTGCGCTGCGAGCGGATGTCGAGACCCGTGTACCGGCTGCCCACGAGCGCCGTGGCGCGGTCCAGGCGCGGCGCGATCTCCGCGCGCGCCGCCCGCCGGTAGAAGCGTTCGATCGCCTCGCGCGGGTCGCCGGCGGGGACGAGCAGCTGCTCGCCGCGCCGGTGCGCGCGGGTGCGCCCGGGCTGGGCGAGGAGCTCGAGCGAGCCGTCCAGGTAGGGCAGACGCGATCCCCGCGCTGCGATCTGCTCGCGTATGGCGGCCGCCTCGCGCAGGCGCCGCTCGATCCACGGCCGCAGCTCGCTGACGGCCGCGGCGGCGGCGCGCTCGGGCGCGCGCGCGGGCAGCACGACCTCCACACCGGCGTGCGCGCTGACGTTCACCCGCACGCGGCGCGCCCGCTCGGAGCGGCGCACGACGTAGTCGATCCCGTCGGGGTGCACAGGCACGGTCAATGAATGTAGGGGGCCCGCCGGGCAACATCGGCGGACGGCGGCTCGGGCTATCGTGGGCGCGTGAGCTCCCAGGGCAGCCGCGCCGAGGCGATCGGGACCTTCGACGAGCACCTGCTGGGTTGGCTGGGCGACGAGCCCGACGCGGTCGGCGACGCGCGCCGCATCCGCGAGATCGCCGAGGAGTTCGCCGAAGGTTTCTCCACGCTCGCGACGATCGGACCCGCGGTGACCGTGTTCGGCTCGGCGCGAACGCCGCGCGACCATCCCGACTACGCGCTGGCGCGAGAGGTCGGCGCGTGCCTCGCGCGAGCGGGCTACGCGGTGATCACGGGCGGCGGCGGTGGGGCGATGGAGGGCGCCAACCGTGGCGCGCGCGAGCAGGGAGGGGTGTCGGTGGGCTGCAACATCGAGCTGCCGCACGAGCAGGCGCTCAACGACTACGTCGACATCGGCATCCGCTTCCGCCACTTCTTCGCGCGCAAGGTGATGTTCGTGCGCTACGCGAGCGCGTTCGTGATCTGCCCCGGTGGGTTCGGCACGCTCGACGAGCTGTTCGAGTCGCTCACGCTGATCCAGACCGGCACGATCCGCCACTTCCCCGTGCTGCTCGCGGGCGACGGGTGCTGGGAGGCGATGCTCCGGTGGCTGCGCGAGACGGCGCTCGCGGGCGAGCGGATCGACCCCGAGGACCTCGACATCATGCGCGTCGTGCCCGACCCCGCGGAGATCGGCCCGATCGTCGACGCGGCATACAGGCGCCAGCAGGCCGAGCCGCGCACCAAGCCGCTGCCGGGCGCGTAGGCTGGCGCGGATGGCGCGCTCGCTCGTGCGACTCCCACCGGAGGTGCGCAGCCCCTACGAGGTGTTCGTGAACGGGGTTGCGCAGGAGCTCGGCGTGGACTACAACCTCCACGAAGGCGTGCTCGTGTTCGACCGCGAGCTGCGCAAGGACAGGATCAGCGGCTGGCGCTGGCTGCTGGGCGCGTGGGGCGTGGGCACCTATCGTCAGAACGACTCCGTGGACGTCCGCTACGAGGCCCGCGACGGCTCGCCGCGCCTGGCGGAGGGCCTGGAGATCGAGCCCGGATAGCAGCGCCGGCGGCCGCGTGGGCGGGGCCGCCCTCAGGCGGCAGCGCGCTCCCACGGCCTGGCGAGCTTCAGCGCGCTCACGATCGCGCGCGTGGCGGGCGAGCGGTTGAGCGTGTAGAAGTGCACCCCGGGGGCGCCGCGCGCGAGCAGCTCCTGGCACTGCAGCGTGGCGTAGGCGACGCCGAAGTCGAGCACCGCCTCTGCGTCCTCGCCGCGGGCGTGGAGCTCCTCACGCAGCCCGTCGGGGATCTTCGATCCGCACATCTGCGCCATCCGCTCGACCTGGCCCACGCGCGTGATCGGCATGATGCCGGGGATGATCGGCACGTCCACGCCCGCCGCGCGGGCGCGCTCGACGAACTCGAAGTAGTAGTCGTTGTCGAAGAACATCTGCGTGATCAGGAAGTCGACGCCCGCGGCGACCTTCTCCACCAGGTGCGCCAGGTCGTCCTCCGCGCTGCTGGCGTGGATGTGCGTCTCCGGGAAGCACGCCGCACCGATCGCGAACGGGTAGTCGGCCGAGATCAGCTCGACCAGCTCGCGCGAGTACTCCAGGCCGCCGTCGGTCTTGGTCCACGAGTCCTGCCCGCCCGGCGGGTCGCCGCGCAGGGCGAGCACGTTCTCGATGCCTACGCCGAGCATCTCGTCGAGCGTCTCGCGCAGCTGCGGGACGGTCGCGCCCACGCACGTGAAGTGCGCCATCGCCTCCAGGCCATGCTCGTCCTTGATGCGCTTGACGATCTCGATCGTGCGTTCGCGCTCTGAGCCCCCCGCCCCGTAGGTCACCGACACGAACGACGGCTCGAGCTCCTGGAGCTCGGCGAGCGCCTCATAGAGGTTGCGCTCGCCCACGTCGGTCTTGGGCGGGAAGAACTCGAACGAGAACGCGGGGCCGTTGCGGCCGAGGATCTGGTCGATGCGCATCGACCGATTATGCAGCCCAGCGCTCGGGCTCACCGGCGATCCGCGTCACGCCGCCGGTGCTCTCGAGGTGGGTGAGGTACCCGAGGGTCTGGGAGAGGAGCCACTGGCCGTTCTGCTGGGAGAGCTCCTCGCCGTAAACACGGCCCACCACGTCGAACGCGGTGAGCGGCTCCTCGCCGACGGCGGTGAGCACCTTGTAGAGATGGTCCTCCACGAGCGCACGGTTGCCGTGGATGTGGGCGTGGACGTCGGCGAAGGTACGGCCGTGCCCGGCCAGGCACAGCCGCGCGCCGAGGCGCTCGACGACATCGAGCGAGCGCAGGAACTCGCCCACCGGGTTGGACGAGTAGCCGTACTCGAAGTACAGCGAGATCCGCCCCAGCAGGTGGTCGCCGGAGATCAGCAGCCGCCGCTCGGGCTGGAACAGGCACACGTGCGACGGCGCGTGCCCGGGTGTCTCGTAGGCGATCCACTCGCCGAGGTCCGTCTGCACGGTGACGCCGTCGACGAGCTCGCGGTCGGCCTGCAGGGGACCCACGATCAGCGGCTCGGAGTTGCCGCGCTGGGCGGCGTAGCGCCGGAGGGGCTCCTCGGGCACCCCGCTCTGGCGCGCCACCTCCAGGCGCCGCGCGAGCACAGCCTCGGGGTCGTCGACCATGCGGCTCATCAGCTCGTGGCTGGGATGCATCCACAGCTCGCATTCGGCCCGCTGGACGATCGGCACCGCCTGGCCGCAGTGGTCGGAGTGGGCGTGGGTGCACACCACGAGCCGCACGTCCGCGATCGAGAGCCCGCACATCGCGAGCGCCCGTTCGAGCTGCTCCATCGAGTGCTCGTCGTGTACGCCGGTGTCGACGAGCACGAACCCGTCCCCGGCCTGGAGCGCCCATGCGTTGCAGTGCGGGACGCCCGGCCAGGGGAGCGGCAGACGCAGCCTGTAGACCCCGCGCAGCACGCGCTCGCCACGGCCCAGCTCACGCTTTGCGGTCGCATCGGGCACGGCGCGCAGACTAGACTACGCGCCCTGAGTCGATGAGGGAGGAAGGGATGTCCGAGCAGGAGACGGGCGCGGGTAGCGAGGTCAGCGCGAAGGTGCAGGAGGCGGCGGCGAGCCTTCAGGCAGCCGCTCCGCGGAAACGCATCTCGGGCGGCAAGGGCCAGACCGAGGCGGTCGCGCGCCGGTACTTCGACGCGATCACGGCACACGACGTCGACACCGCCACCGCGCAGTGGGCGCCCGACGGCCTCGACCGCGTGCACGGGCGCTTCGAGGTGCAGGGCCCCGAAGGGGTGCGCGGCTTCATCGAGAGCCTGTACGGCGCGATGCCCGATGCGCGATTCGAGATCCTCTCGACGACGACCGAGGGCGAGCGCTGCAGCGTGCGCTGGCGCCTGCGCGGCACGTTCGTCGGCCCCGGCAGCTTCGACGGCGTAGCCCCCACCGGCAGCCCGATCGACCTCGAGGGGATCGACCTCGTGACCGTGCGCGACGGGTTGATCGTGAGCAACGACGCGTACACGGACGGGATGACGTTCGCGCGCCAGGTGGGGATGGTGCCCGCGAAGGACTCCGGCGGCGAACGGCGGATGCTGGGCGCGTTCAACGCGCGCACACGCCTGGTGGAGCGCCTCTCCCACGGCGAGCCGGGGCTCGTTGCCGAGGGGGTGTGGGTGGTGCAGGGGCAGCCCGCGCGCTGCAACGTGTACCTGATCGAGGACGACGGCGGCGTGACGATGTTCGACGCGGGCGCGCGCACGATGGTCCGCTCGGTCGCCTCGGCGGCGGCGAAGCTCGGCGGGCTGAAGCGAGTGGTGCTCGGACACGGCCACACCGACCACCGCGGCACCGCCCCGTACCTGGGCGTGCCCGTGTTCTGCCACCCCGACGAGGTCGAGGACGCGGAGGGCAGCGGCGGCTTCCGCTACTGGCCGCAGGGGCTCGAGGGTGTACCGGCGCCGCACCGCCAGCTGCACATGCTGCTGCACCGCCGAGCGTGGGACGGCGGGCCGGTGAAGATCGCCGGCACGGTCTCCGAGGGCGAGGAGGTGGCGGGCTTCAAGGTGATCCACATCCCGGGCCACGCGCCCGGCATGATCGCGCTGTGGCGCGAGAGCGACCGGCTCGCGCTGACGAGCGACTGCTTCTACACGCTCGACCTCTGGGGGCGCAACTGCGACCCGGTGGTGCCGATCGCGACCTACAACTACGACACCGAGCAGGCCCGCGAGAGCATTCGCAAGATCGCGGCGCTCGAGCCCGCGGCGGCATGGCCGGGACACGCCCAGCCCGTCACGGGCGACGTGCGCGCGGCGCTCGAACGCGCGGCCGACACCACCTGAAGTGGCCAGGCGCGGTCGCGGCAAGGAGCGGCTGCGCGCACCGAGCAGCGACTACACCGACGCGGACGGCAACGTGCTCACCCTGCGCGGCTCCCTGACGCCGGGTTCCCGTCGCAGCTATGCGGAAGCGCTCGCCGGGACAGGTGCGCCGGTGGCGAGCATCGAGGACTCGTGGGCCCGCGCCGGGGAGCTGCTGTTCGAGCGGCTCGCAGAGCGCTGGGTGATCGCGGGGGTGCCGGTGGAACGCCAGCGCGAGCTGCTGGGACGCCTGCGGATGGCTTCCCCGCAGGAGCGCGCGTTCGTGCGCGCTGCGCTGCGGGAGCATTGCGCCGCCCACTTCCCCGACGTGCGAGCGCCGTGACCCGCGCCGCTCAACCCTGATCGAGCAGCTCCAGCCGCGGCCCGCCCGCGGCACCGTCGAGCGCGAAACGGGCGGTGGCGGGGTTCAGCAGGAACGCGAGCAGCTCGCCCCCGGCGGTGCGCACGCGAAGCGTGCGCCCCTCGTCCTCGAGCGCGACGATCGTGCCGGGTTCCGCGGAGCCGCCGAAGTGGATGATCCGCACGCGGCCTCCCACGCGCGGCAGCGGACGCGTTGGACCGAGCATGCAACCGATGCTAGGGCCGGCGCGCTCGACGCGCCCGCCGCAGGCCCGCGCGCGGGGCCTCCCGGGAGGCCGCCCGGGAGGCCGCTTCCGCGGCCGCTACGTTGCGGGCATGCGCCGCACGAAGATCGTCGCCACGATCGGCCCCGCCTCCCGTGACCCCCACACGCTCGTGCGGATGGTGGAAGAGGGCATGGACGTGGCGCGCGTGAACTACTCGCACGGCACGCTCGAGGAGCACGCGGAGACGGTCCGGCGGGTGCGCGACGCGGCGGGCCAGGTGGGGCGCCCGGTGGCGATCCTCCAGGACCTGCCCGGCCCGAAGCTGCGGATCGGGCCGCTGCGCGAGGACCTGGTGGAGCTGACGCCGGGCCAGAAGCTCACGTTCGTGTGCGGCCTGGAGGAGATCGACGGCGACGCGCAGCGGATGAGCATCTCCTGGGCGGGATTGCCCGATGCGGTGAGCCACGGCTCGACGCTGTACCTCGCGGACGGGACGGTGCGCCTGTGCGTCACCGACGTGCGCCCCGCCCAGCACGAGGTGGAGGTGGAAGTCGAGGTGGGTGGCGCGGTGGCCTCGCGGCAGGGGCTCAACATCCCCGGGCCGGTGGCGGCGCTGCCGGCGGTCCCCGAGGAGGATCTCGCGATGCTCAGCCACGGCGAATCGATCGGCGTGGACATGGTGGCGCTTTCGTTCGTGCAGCGGCCGGAGGACGTCGAATACATGCGCGACCACACGCGACTGCCGCTGATCGCGAAGATCGAGAAGCCGCAGGCGGTGGAGCGCGCCGACGAGATCCTGCGAGCAGCCGACTGCGTGATGATCGCGCGCGGGGATCTCGGCATCGAGCTGCCGATCGCACGCGTGCCGATCGTGCAGAAGCAGCTGCTGCAGCTGGCGGGCTGGCTCGCACGGCCCGCGATCACGGCGACGCAGATGCTCGACTCGATGGTGCACACCTCGCGCCCCACGCGCGCCGAGGTGGCCGACGTGGCGAACGCGATCCTCGACGGCACCGACGCACTGATGCTCTCGCAGGAGACGGCGGTGGGCGCCCACCCCGTCGACGCCGTGGCGATGATGGCGGGCATCGCCGAACAGGCCGAGGCGATCGCGCCGTACGAGCGGTGGAACGAGTCGCGCGTGCGGCGCACGGAGTTCGACCCGGCGCACACGATCGCGCACAACCTGTGCGACGCCGCCCGCGAGCTGCGCCTCGACGCGCTCGTGATCCCGACGCTCTCGGGCCGCTCCGCGCGGCTCGTCTCCGCGCACCGCCCGACGGTGCCGATCTACGCGCTCTCTCCCGGCCGCGAGACCGTTCGCCGCTGCGCGCTGATGTGGGGCGTCGAGGCGGCGTCGATCCCGCGAGCCGAGACCACCGAGGACCTGATCGCAGACGCTGCGAAGCGTGTGGTGGAGCTGGGCTGGTGCAAGCGCGGTCAGCGGGTGGGCATCACCGCGGGGCTGCCCTCGGGGCGGCCCGGCACGACGAGCCTGATCCAGATCCAGACGGTGTGAGCGCTCAGGTGCGCTGCAGCGGCAGCTCGAACCACACCACGGTGGCGCCGTCGGACTCCACGCCCCACGCGCTGGCAGCCTTCTCGAGCAGGTACAGCCCGTAGCCGCCGTCGAGGCGCTCGGGATCGCGCTCGATCGGCACGAACCCCTCGCCCGCGTCGCTGACCGTCACGCGGAGGGTCTCGGGGGCCACCTCGGCGCTCAGCTCGATCGGAGCTTCGGCGGGCCCGCTGGAGTGCAGGACCGCGTTGCTGACGACCTCCGAGGCGAGCAGCAGGAGCGTCTGGCGCACGCCTCGATCGACGTCCCGCTGATCGCACAGTCTCGACAGCGCCGCGCGGGCGGCGCCCGGGGCCTCGACGTTGCGCGCGAGCGCGACCGTCAGCTCGGCGAGCGCACCGGAGCTGTCGGGCGGCCGCGTGATCATGCGGCTCGGCGAGTCTCGGAACGGCAGGTGCTCCGCGGCGCGCGTGAGCTCGAACACCTCCAGCGGCGGGCCGTTGGGCTTGACGAGCGACAGCGTCCAGCCTTCGCGTTCGGCTGCGTGGTGCAGGCTGATGACGAGGCGCAGCCCCGACGAGTCCATGAACGTGAGCTCGCGCAGATCGATCTCGATCCGGCCCGCGCCGGCCGCGCGCGCCTCTTCCACCGCTCGCTCGACGCGGCCGAGCGACGCGATGTCGAGCTCGCCGCTGACGTGAACGGTCGCGCGCTGCGAGAGCAGCTCCATACGGACGTGAAGCGGCGCAGCTCCGATCACCTTAGCCTTGTACCCCGGAAGACATGGTTTCTAGCGGTGCATCGCGTCCACGTCCGGCATGCCGACGTAGCGCATGATCACAACTGCTGTATCGTCAGCCTGGGGCCCAATCTGAAATCGATCGAGCGCGTCGACCACGACCGACCGCACGCGATCCGGCGGCTGAAGGCGGGTTCCGTGCAAGATCTCTTGCAGCCGGGCGGCCCCGAAACGCTCGCCGTCGCGCCCGATCGCGTCGGTGACGCCGTCGGTGTAGGCCACGAGAGTCTCCCCGGGGTTCAGCTTCACCGACACCTCCGGGCAGATCAGTTCGGGGAACGCGCCGAGGAGCGTGCCGTACTCGCCCACCTCGGAGATCCCGTCGGCGGCGAGGCGCAGCAGCGGCGGATGCCCGCCGCACGCGACCTCCACCCGGTCCCCGGCGATCCGCGCGCAGAGCGCGGTGCAGACGGTCATCGCGGGACGGCGCTTGAGCGCGGCGTCGACCCGCGCGAGGATCTCCGCGGGCTGCTCCTCGAAGTCGGGCGCCGCCGAGGCGGTGTGGCGCACGAGCGAGGTGACGGTGGCCGCGCCCACGCCCTTCCCGGTGACGTCACCGATGATCATCATCCAGCTCCCGTCCACCTCCCAGAAGTCGTAGAAGTCGCCGCCCACGTCGCTCTCCTCACCGGCGGGGCGATAGAGCGCGGATATCTCCCAGCCCGGGACCTGCGGCAGCGCCTCGGGCAGCAGGCTGTTCTGCAGCGTCCTCGCGATCCCGCGGCGCAGCGTGTAGAGACGTGAGTTCTCGACCGCGAGCGCCGCGCGATCGGCGATCTGCTGCGCGAAGCCGACGTCGCTCTCGTCGAAGGAGCGTGCGGACTCCGAGCTGACGAGCGTGAGCGCCCCGAACGTGCGCCCGCTGACGCGCATCGGCACGATCACCACGGAGCGCAGCCCGACCTCGCGCAGCAGCTCCAGGTGCTGCTCGTCGAGCGCGGCCGCCACCAGCATCTCGTCCGGGATCTCGAGGTAGAGCTGGGGTTCGCCGGTGCTCCACACGCGTCCGAGGCCGCGCTCGGGGTCGAGCCGGTCGGCCTCGTAGGTGCGCAGCTGCGCGGCGGTCCGCAGCTTGTCGGGATCCAGGTGGGCGACCGCCACCGGCTCGCGCGCACCGCGCTCGTCGAACAGATCGACGGCGCACCAGTCGGCGATCTGGGGGACGACGAGCCCCGCTACGTTGCGAAGCGTCTGCTGGTGGTCGAGGGAGGACGCCAGCACGCTCCCAACACGCACCAGGAACTCGCTGCGCAGCGCGGCGCGCTTGGCCTCGGTGACGTCCTCG
Organism: Solirubrobacteraceae bacterium; assembly: GCA_025934395.1. Taxonomy (GTDB): domain Bacteria; phylum Actinomycetota; class Thermoleophilia; order Solirubrobacterales; family Solirubrobacteraceae; genus Palsa-744. The sequence continues at coordinate 17,497 of JAICYC010000018.1, forward strand.
ATGATCGTCACGGCGGCCTCCTCGCCGCCGACCGCATCGGCGACGAGCGCGGCCTTCAGCAGCACCCACTGCTCGTTGCCGGTCTCGCGGTGCACCGAGCGCAGCAGCAGCGGCTCCGGGTCTTCGCCGCGCAGCACGCGCACGGAGGGCAGGTCGTCGAGGCGCACCGGCTCGCCGTCCTCTCCGAACGTGTCGTAGGGGTCCATCAGCTCCTGGGGGTCCGACGCGCGCAGCTCCTCCAGCGAGCCGATGCCGAGGCGCTCGAGCGCGGCCTGGTTGGCGTAGAGCAGCCGGTTGTCGCGCCCGCGGATCGTGACCGCGTCGGCGAGCGCGTTGACCACGGCGATGAACGCGCTCGGCGCGAGCTCGGGAATGATCCGCTCTCGCTGCGCCCTCTCCACACGGCGATTATCCCGCACCCGGGCCCGCGCGGCGGACAGGAGTCTCATTCGGGGCGGTGCGAGCGTCAGCTCGCGCGGAGGCCGCTGTGCCCGTAGAACCGGGCCTCGGCCCGCCCCAGCTCGGTCACCGGCGGCTCGCCGTAGATCCACTCGCGCGCGATCCGGTGCCAGTTGGCGCGCGCGTGCAACTGCGAGAGCACAGCGAGCGTGAGCATCTCCATGCGCCTGCCGAACAGGTGCTCGGGGCGCATGTCCTGATGGCGCATCTCGCGGAAGTGGCTCGAGCGCGGGTCGGAGCTCTCGATCATCACCTGGGTGGCGATCTCGGGCGTGAGCTGCACTGGTTCGTCGGCGGTGGTGTACCACCAGATCGCGTCGCGCACGAACGCGAGCAGGTTCGCGGGGTCCACGCGCTCCGGTTCGGGCAGGAAACCGGAGCCGGCGAGCAGCGCGTGCAGCGCGTCGGCGTCGCCCTCCACGACCGCCCGCTGGGCGGCGAGCTCGAGCTCGACCGGCTCGGGCTCCAGCCGCTTGAACAGGCCGAAGTCGAGGAACGCCACGGTGCCGTCCTCGAGCACGAGGAAGTTGCCCGGATGCGGGTCGCCGGAGAACTGCCGGTGGCGGTACAGGCAGCCGAGGAAGAAGCGGAAGATGATCTCGCCGACGCGATCGCGCTCGGCCTGCGGGTGTCCCTTGAGCTCCTCGAAACCGGTGCCCTTCACGTATTCGCTGACGAGCACGTGCTCGTGCGAGAGCGAGGTCACCACGTCGGGCACGCGGATGAACGGATGGCCCCTGAAGATGCGCGACAGGGAGCGCTGGTTCTGCGCCTCGAGCTCGTAGTCGAGCTCCTCGGAGATGCGCTCGCGGATCTCCTCGGCGACCGCCTTGACGTCCATCCCGGGCGTCATCCGCTTGATCAGGCGCATGATCATCTCGAGGTTCTGCATGTCCGCGCGCACCGCGGCGGCGACGCCGGGGTACTGCACCTTGACCGCGACCTCGCGCCCGTCGTCTGCGAGCGTGGCGCGGTAGACCTGCCCGATCGACGCGGCTGCGATCGGCTCCTGCTGGAACTCGGAGAAGACGTCGTCGATGTCCTCTTCGAGGTCCTCCTCGATCACCCGGCGCATCTGCTTGAAGGACACGGTCGGCGCGGCGTCCCGGAGCTTGGCGAGCTCGCGCTGGAACTCGTCGCGATGCTCCTCCGCGACGAGGCCCACGTCGAGGAACGACATCACCTGGCCGAGCTTCATCGCGGCGCCCTTCATCGTCCCGAGCACCTGCACGATCTGCTTGGCCGTCTCGAGCTGGCGGCGTGACATGGCCTCGTGCGAGGCCTCCTCGTCGCGCGCGATGTTGGCGGCGCGGGTGCCGAACTGCTTGACGGCCTCGCTCGCGGCGAGCGAGGCGACGGTCGCGGTGCGGCGCACACGCGAGGTGGGGATCTTCTCGTTCTCGCGCGGCATCGCGTAAATGCTACGAACCGTGCCTGCGCGCTTGCGTGCGGCTCAGAGGGCTCAGGAGCCGGCGCGCTGCACTTTCGAGCCGGGCACGATGTCGTCGCTGCCGTCCTCCCACCGCACCCACGCCTTCGTACCGCCGTCGTAGTCGGCGCCGAGCAGCACGAGCGTGGCGGGCTGCTCGGACACCGTGCACGGCTCCGAGCCCTCCGGGTCGAGGCCGCGCCACACGCGGATGAACGCGTTCTCCTCCCACTCGCGACCGACCGTGGTGGTGTCGGCGTGCCCCGGATAGATCACCGTTGCGGGGTTGAGTTCCATGAGCGTGCCCATGATCGAGTCGCGCAGGTCCGCGTAGGTGGTGTGGCCGGGTGCTTTCACGCCGCCCACGGAGCCCTTGAACAGCGTGTCGCCCGTGAACACGCCGACGCTGCCGTCCTCCCCGTCGGTGACGAGGAACGAGAGCATGCCGCCGGTGTGCCCGGGCGTGTGCAGGGCACGCACCCGCAGGCCGCCGAAGCTCAGCTCGTCGCCCGCCTCGATCGCATCGATGTGCCCCTCGCCGGCGGCGCCGTGCTCCTGGCCCGCGGCGACGGAGGCGTCGGCGAGCAGCAGCTGCTCGCGTTCGCTGAGGAGCACCGCGATCGCGGGCCAGCGCTCGCGCAGCGCGGGGACCTCGCTGACGTGGTCGTAGTGGTGGTGGGTGAGCAGCACGTGCGACGGCTCCAGCCCGTGCTGCTGCGCCGCCTCGAGGAGCCCCTCCAGCGGTCCGCCCGCGTCGATGAAGAACGCTGGGCCGCCGCGGCCGTCGGCGACGAGGAACGTGTTGGATACGAAGTGCGGATGGGTGGCCTGCTCGACGAGCACCGCGGCCATCCTTGCACGAAAGCGCGGGTCAGGCGGGGTTCGACAGCAGCGGGGCGTGGGCGAGGCGCTGCAGGTAGGCGAGGTCGCCCACATCGCGCCGCCACTCGAGCACCGAGACCCCCGCGGCGGCCTCGGCGACCGTGGCGCGCGCAGCCTCCAGCGTGGGCGCGGTGGCCACGAGCGCCACTGCGCGCGAGGTGCCGACCGTGCGGTAGGCGCGCTCGCCGGCGCCGACCGCCGCGGAGAAGTAGACCTCGCAGCCGCGTGCGGCGAGCGCGTCTACGTCGAGCGCGAACTCGTAGGCGCCGCCCTTGCGCAGCGCGTAGTCGGGCGAGACGAGGTACAGCACCACCGACGCGTCGCCGCGCAGCCGCACGTCGGCCGCGCCGAGCTCGCCTGCGGCGATCGCGCGCATCACCTCCGGCCAGCTGCAGTCCAGCAGGGTCATGATGTTCATGCACTCCGGATCGCCGAAGCGAGCGTTGAACTCGATCACCTTCACGCCCTCGGCGGTGGCGAAGAAGCCGCTGTTCATCACGCCGCTGAAATGGCGCCCTTCGGCCCCGAGGCGCGCGATCACGCGCTCGATGATCGAGCACGCCTGCTCGTAGTGCGCGCGGGTCATGAACGGCAGGACCGCGCCGGGCATCGTGAGCGAGCCCATGCCGCCCGTGCCGGGGCCCTCGTCGCCGTCGTAGCGGTAGGGGTAGTCGTAGGTGGAGGGCGGGAAGAAGACCGTGCGCCCGTCGCTGATCGCCTGGATCGTGAACTCGGGGCCGTCGATCCGCTCCTCGACGAGCACCGTGCCGCCGTCGCCCCGCTCGAGCAGCTCGCGCGCGTACGCGCGCGCGTCCGCGTGGGTGTCGAGGTGCGGGCCCATCACCTTCACGCCCTTGCCGCCGGTGAGCCCGGAGGGCTTGACGACCACGGGTGCGTCGCCGAACGAGCCCACCGCAGCGTCGACCTCGTCGCGCGCGCGCGCGATCCGCAGCCGCGGCACGGCCTCGGGCGCGACCTCGGCCAGCAGCTCGCGCGCGAACGTCTTGTTCCACTCGATCTCCGCGCCCGCACGGGTGGGGCCCACCGCGCTCACGCCCGCCGCCTGGAGCGCATCCACCACCCCCGCCTGGAGGGGTTCGTCGGCGCTCACCATCGCCACGTCCACCTCGCGCTCGCGCGCGAACGCGCTCACGGTGCCGGGGTCGCAGACGTCGCCCAGCGTGAAGGAGCCGCCCGAGCGCTGCACCGCGCCGAGGATCGTGGGGTTCTCGTGGCCCACGACCGCGTGCACCTCGCTGTGCTCGGCCATGCGCAGCGCAAGCGCGCTCTCGCGCCCACCGTGGCCTACGACGAGGGTCCGCACGCGCGCCAGTCTAGGGAAGAGGGCTGTGGCGGCGGCCGCACCGCGCGAGCGGGTGGCCGACGGGCCCGGGCGCTGCGCATAGACTGCGCGCCATGGCACTCATCCACACCTGCTATCGCATCACCGACATCGACCGCTCGGTGGCCTTCTACGAGGCGCTCGGCTTCCAGGAGGTCGGTCGCCTGCCGATCAAAGACGAGGCGATCAACGTCTTCATGAACCAGCCCGGCGACGGCGACATGCCGCGCCTGGAGCTCACGTACAACTTCGGAGTCGACTCCTACGAGCTCGGCACCGCCTACGGCCACATCGCGATCACCGCGAGCGACCTCGACGGGACGCTCGCGAAGCTCGCCGACCAGGGGATCGAGCCGGAGAAGCCGCCCTACTCGGTGCGCGAGGGCGGGTCGCGGCTGTGCTTCGTCAGAGACCCCGACGGGTATCGAATCGAGCTGATCGAGACGTCCGGCTAGCCACCCCCGACCGCAGCCAGCCCCTCGGCACGATCGAGGTAAGCCCGGACGCGGACGATCAGACCGTCCCGGAACTCGTACAGGAACGCTGGGCGCTGGTCGACGCCGACCCCGCTGCTCGTTCCCCTGGCCGTCTCGTGCAGGAGCGCGAGCACCCGGTCGCCGAGATCCCGCAGCTCCTCGACCTCGAAGTGGTGATCTGCCATCGCCTCGTGAAAGCTCTTGAGGTACGTGAGGATCTCCTCGCGACCGCGGAAGACAGCAGCCTCCGGGAACGCGGGGTCCTCCTCGAACTCGACGTCGGCGGCGGCATCGGCCAGGAAGGTCTCGAGATCACCGCGGTTGAACGCCTCCCAAGCTCGGCGCACGGCTCCTACGTTCTGCGCGGACATGGCTGCTCACTACCCGGCCGGTAGCGTCCGGATCAACCCCTAGCGCGAGCCCGACGCGATCAGCGTGACCCCCGGCAGCTCGATCGAGTCTCCGTTGCGATAGCCCTCGATGGCCGCGGCCGCACGCGCACGGATCGCCTCGACGCCCTCCTCCGGCAGCGCGGCGAGGAGCCCCGAGACGGGGCCCGCGAGGGCGCACGTTCGCGTCCACCAGTCGTCGAAGTCCTCGACGCGAACCGACACGGGCTCATCGTCGACGGCAACCTCCGACCACCCCGCCTCGGAGAGCAGCGACTCGAGCGCTCGGGGGTCCGAGAGCGAGAACGGTCCGGGCACGCCCGGCGGCGGGACCTGCGCGCCCAGCTGCTCGCCGATCGCGTCGAGCAGGATCGTCAGCCATGGGTTGCGCTCGCGCGCGGCCCAGACCGCAACCGCGACCCGCCCGCCCGGGCGGAGCACGCGCCGGATCTCGCGGGCGGCGCGCGCGTGGTTGGCCGCGAACATCATCCCCTCGCGGCACACGACCGCGTCGTAGGACTCCTCGGGCTCGTCGATCTCCTCCAGGTCGAGCACCTTGGTGGTGACATTCGAAAGCCCTTGCTCGGCAGCGCGCGAGGCGGCGATCGCGGTCATCTCGCGCGCCACGTCGGAGCAGACCACCGCGCCCTCCGCACCGACCCGCTGAGCGGCAGCGATGCCCACGCTGCCCGGCCCGCAGGCGAGCTCCAGCACGCGCATGCCGGCGCCGACGCCGGCGGCGTCGAGCAGCCGCTCGGTGATGTCGGAGCTCCGCGCGTCCACGTAGTCGGCATGCTCGGCCCAGCCGGGCGCCACCGAGGCCCACATGCCGTGAAGCCCCTTGCGCAGCTCGCTGTCGTTCGCTTCCGCCGCCATCGTCACCCCATCTCTTTGTTGATGCGTTGAGCGGGTCGCCCGGTCGCCCGGGGCGGCGGGCAGCCGCCGCCCCCGGCGAGGGAACAGCTCGTGTCGGTCACCGCGCCAGGTGCCGACGCCGTGCGAACTAGCCTCGTTCGAAGTTGCTGCCGCCGTGGCAGGCTTCTCCGGGCACGCCCGGAGGGGTGTTGCCGAGCCTGTGTTCGGTCCCTGGCGACTGCACGATCACTTCGATCTGGCCGTTTTCTTCGCGGAAGTCGTTCAGACCCGAGAACGCACAGATCGAGTTCGCATGTTTCGGCGCAGCGGTGTTCTGTTCAGAACCCGAGCCGAAGACCCCCGGCGTACCTGGAGGACCCTTCACCTCCCCCGCGACCGCGCTGCTCGCGCCGTAGCCCGCTACGACCGCAGTCGAGATCACCGCAGCGAGCGTCGACCGTCTGCCAAGCGTGTCCATCCCGAAAAGCATCACTACCTCCTTGTATCTGCTTTATCGCACGCGGTCGCGAGCCTAACAGCAGCGAAGCTGCTGCGCGCGGCGCCCTCGGCCGGCGCTACTCTCTCCCGTGGGTGTCCAACACCGGCAAGATCGCGAAGAACCTCGAGCGCTTCGCCCAGGCGGTGGCAGCTCACGATCGCGAGAACCCCACGCACACCGCGTGGGGCATCGGGCTCGCGCATTTCGACATGGAGCGCCTCGGCTTCGAGGAGGGCGAGGAGATCCTGCCCGGCATCACCGTCCACGGCGACAGCGGCGTGACCGGCAACTTCAGGGTGCTCTGCGACGGCGAGCACGACGAGCAGCTCGAGGCCGAGGAGCAGGAGGTCGTGGAGGCGGTCGCCCAGCAGACCGCACCGGAGGGCCAGCCCCTCCGCGAGGCGCCCCGGCCGCGCGAAGTCTGAGCCGACGGGCCGCGGCTAGGCGGCGGCGCGCGGCGCCGGGACGCCCGCGCGCGCCGCGATCACGCCGGCGAGGCGGTCGATCGTGGGACAGCTCAGCCCATGGCGCGCCGCTGCGCGCAGCACCGAGCCCGGGATCGCGTCCAGCTCGGGCTCGCGGCCTGCTGCGATGTCGCGCTGCATCGAGCTGCCGAGCGTGGCGTGCGCCTGCTCGAGCTCGTCGAGCGCGCGCGCGGGGTCGGCTTCGAGCGCGCCGTCGGCCTGCGCGGCGGCGCACGCCTCCTCGATCGCGCCCTCCAGGTCCGCGCGCAATGCAGGCGTGTCGCGGATCTCGCCCAGCAGCTTGTCGTAGGCGCTCGTGGTGCACGCAAGCGCGTTCAGGCGAACGAGCTTCGACCACATCACCTCCGCCTCGGAGCGCTGCGAGATCGGCCTGCGCACGCGCACGGGCACCTCGGCGGCGAGCAGCTGCTGCTCCAGCGCGTCGAGCGAGCCTGCGGCGGACTCGTACGCGGACGCCATGCTCACGAGCAGGAACGGGCTCGTGTGGACGACCACGCCGGGCTCCGGGCGGTCGGCCTCGACCCTGATCGTCCCTGCGAGCACCGTCTCGGGCGCGAAGCGCTCCCGCAGCAGCGCGATGTGGTCGAGTCCGTTCAGCAGCGGCAGCACCCCGTGCGGCGGGGTGGACACGCGCTCCAGCGCCGACGCCATCCCCGCGGCCTTCGTGGCGACGATCAGCGCATCGACGGGCTCGCGCAGCTCGTCCACCGCCCGCGGGCGCTCGACGAGCTCGCCGAAGATGACGCTCTGCACGCGCACGCCGTGCTCTGCGATCGCCTCGGCGGTGGACGGGCGCGCGACCACCACCACCTCCGCGCCCGCGCGCGCCAGGGCCGCGGCTAGCAGGCCGCCAACGCCGCCAGCGCCGAGCACGGCGATCTTCATCGCGGATCGACCAGCACGCCCGGGTTCATCACGCCGGCCGGGTCGAGCGCATCCTTGGCGGCGCGCAGCCCCGCCGCGAACGCGTCGGGGCGCTGGCGGTCATACCACGGCCTGTGATCGCGCCCCACGGCGTGGTGATGGGTGATCGTGCCACCTGCAGCGACGATCGCCTCGGAGGCGGCGCGCTTGATCGCCGTCCACTGATCCACCTCCTCGCCCCGCCGGGCGGGCGCGATCACCGTGTAGTAAGGCGCGGGGCCGTTGGGGTAGACGTGCGTGAAGCGGCAGAACACGTGCCCGCCGCCGCAGACCTCGCGCACAGCCTCGGTCGCGGCCGCGCGCACGCTCGCGTGGAAGCCGGGAAAGCGCTCCCACGTGATCGCGGTCTCGAACGTCTCGCTCAGCACGCCCAGCGCGACGAACGAGTCGCGCACGTAGGGGGCGCCCAGGAACGCCTCACGCCAGGAGCTGACCGCGTCGCCGCCGTCGCCGGAGCGCTGCTCGCTCGAGGATCCCCCGTGCTCGGCGCAGATCTCCAGCGCCCGCCGCATCGAGTCCTCGATCGTGCCACCGGTGGACTCGAAGCCCAGCACGAGGAGCGCATGCGTGCCGTCCCCCGCTTTCGTGAGCGCCGCCTCGCCGGGGTCGAGCAGCCTGCAGTTGGACGGGTGAAGCCCCGATTGGGAGAGCTCGCGCACGCACTCCGCGCCGGTGAGCAGGTCGGGGAAGCGGACCCCCGCCGAGCTGCGATGATCGGGGCGCGGCTGCACCCGCACCCATGCCTCCGTGATCACCCCGAGCGCACCCTCGGAGCCGATCAGCATCCTGTCGGGGCTGACGCCCGCACCCGAGCCGGGAAGCCGCCGCGACTGCCACTCACCCGCGGGCGTGATCGCGCGCACCGACTCCACGAAGTCGTCGATGTGCGTCCACAGCGTCGCGAAGTGCCCGCCCGCGCGCGTGGCCACCCAGCCGCCGAGCGTGGAGTACTCGAACGACTGCGGGAAGTGGCGCAGGGTGAAGCCGTGCTCGCGGAGCTGCGCTTCGAGCGCGGGCCCGAGCGCGCCCGCCTGGATGCGAGCGCTGCGCGAGACGTCATCGACCTCCGCCACGCGGTCGAGCGCGCCGAGGTCGATCGAGGCCGCGCCGTTGTACGCGCTTCCCACCCGGGGGGTGACACCGCCCACCACCGAGGTCCCCCCGCCGTATGGGATCGCCGCGACGCGGTCGGCCGAGCACCACTCCAGCACCTGCTCCAGCTCGGCCTCGGAGGTGGGCCGCAGCACCGCGTCGGGCGCATGCTCGAAGCGGCCGTTGAAGCCGTCGACGACGTCGCAGTAGGACTTTCCCAGCGCGTGCGAGGCGCGTGCGTGGTCGCCCGCGTCGCTGATCTGCGCGAGCGCCGCCGGCGCGGCGATTCGCGGCTCGGGCAACTGCGCCTGCGCGAGCGGGACGGGCGCGTGCGGCTCGCACACCTCCACGCCCAGAGCCTGCGCGATCGTCGGCGCCGCCTCCCGCAGCTGCTCGACGGTCGGCTGCTGGTCCTCCCAGCCCCACCCCCAGTGCTTGCGCCGCCTGCTGCTCACGGCGGCGAGTCTATGCGCCGCGGGCGTCCGGCACCGGGGCCGGGCAGCGCCCCATTGACTAGCCTGCACGCCAGTGTCCACCGCTCCGCTCCCGAGCCAGGCACCCGAGATCCTCGCCCGCGGGCCGTGGCCGATGGAGCGCATCACCGCACGCTGGCTCGAGAAGCACTTCGAGCCGCCCGCCACACACGTCGCGGCGGCGGATGCGGCGATCAGAGAGCTCCAGGACCGTGGCTCGCCGAGCCACGACGGGATCGCCGCGCGCCTCGTCGACTTCACCGCCAGCGCGGACGGGATCGCGATCGAGCTGCAGCCGCTGCGCTGGGCGCTCCGGCTCGTCCCCGAGGACGCCTCGCTGAGCGTCGCCGCGCTGTGCGTGACGCGCTCCGCCGACGGTCGCTGGCTCGCGGGCCGGCGCGCGCCGTGGGTGGCCTCGTGGGCAGGGCGCTGGGCGCTCGGCGCCGGCGGCTCGGTGGACCTCGGCGAGAACCCCGCCGAGACGCTCGTGCGCGAGCTGCGGGAGGAGTGGGCGGTCGACCCCGAGCGCGTGCAGGGCGAGGCTTTGCTGCGCCTGCCGCACAGCCTCGTGATGTTCGTTGGCCAGGCCTGGCTTCCGAGCGGTGCGGAGGCCGAGGTGCAGATGGACGCCGAGCACGACGAGTACGCGTGGTGGCCGCCCGAGGTCGACGAGTGGCCGCCCGAGGCCGGCGATGCCCTGCCGCGGATGGCGCGCTGGCTGCAGGGGTGAGCCACGAGCTGCGCGCCGGCGCGGGACCCCTCACGTTCGCGCGGCTGAAGTGGACGTCCTTCACCCACTCGTGCGTCTACATCGCGCTGCTCCTCAGCGCCTTCGCCGCGGGCGGGCCCCAGCCGCTGACGTTCATCCTCGGCCTCGCGCACGGGGTCCTGTGGATCCTCATGTCGCTCGCGTGCATCGCTGCCGCACGCCTTCGCGTGGTCACCCTGCGCACGGCTGTCGCGGTGGCGGTGCTGGGCGGCGTGGGGCCCTTCTTCGGCAGCCTCGAGTTCGTTCGTGAGCAGCGGCGGCGCACGCGGTCAACAGGGTCCAGCCGCTCGATAGAGTTGTAGGCGGATGGCTACGGAGACGACGACGCAGCAAACGGTGGACGTCGTGACCCCGGCCGCGGGGGAGTCGGTCACCGAGGGAACGATCCTCGAATGGCGTGTCAAGGTCGGCGACCCGATCAAGGTCGACGACACGATCGTCGAGATCTCCACCGACAAGGTCGACGTGGAGCTGCCCGCGCCCGCCACCGGCACCGTCAGCGAGATCCTCGTCGCCGAGGGCGACACCGTCACGGTCGGCCAGGTGATCGCGCGGATCGCCGTCGGCGCGGGGTCCGCAGCGGCGCCCGCCGAGCCCGCGCCGTCCGAACCCGCCCAGACGGACGCGAACGGGGACGCAACGCCCGCAGAGGACGCCGCGCCCGCTCCCCCTGCTTCCCCGGCGCAGGCGTCCGCCGATCACGCCCCCGACAGCGACGGGCTCGCAGCCGCTGGAAGCGTCGTCGACGTGCTCACCCCTGCGGCCGGCGAGTCGGTCACGGAGGGCACGATCCTCGAATGGCGCGTGGAGCTGGGTGGGTCGATCAAGGCCAACGACACGATCGTGGAGATCTCCACCGACAAGGTCGACGTCGAGCTGCCCGCGCCCGCCACCGGGACCGTCAGCGAGATCCTCGTCGCAGAGGGCGACACCGTCACGGTCGGCCAGGTGATCGCGCGGATCGCGGTCGGCTCGGACGCCGCCCCGAGCGCCCCGGCCGCGTCTGCGCCGGCGCCGGCGCCCCAAACGGCGATCCCCGACGGCGCGCGCGTATCGCCCGTCGCAGCGCGCGCTGCGGCGGCCAAGGGCGTTGACCTCGCTGCGGTTGCCGGGAGCGGGCCCGCCGGGCGCATCACGAAGTCCGATGTGCTCTCCGCCGCGGGAGGCGAGAGCAACGGCGCAGCGGCCACCGTCGCAGCGCCCGCCGCGCGCGAGGCGAGCTCCGAGCCGCTGCGTGGCGGCGCGGCCGCGCTCGCGCGTTACATGGAGGCCTCGCGCGAGATCCCCACCGCGACGAGCTTCCGCACGATCACGGTCACGATGCTCGCGGGGCGCCGCGCGGAGCTCAAGGCCGCGGGCCAGCGCGTGTCGTTCACCCACCTGATCGCATACGCGATCGCGCGGGCAGCGCAGGAGATGCCCGTGATGGGCACGCACTTCGCCGAAGTGGAGGGCAAGCCGCACCGCATCGATGACGGCCAGGTGAACCTCGGGCTCGCTGTGGACGTGGAGAAGAAGGACGGCAGCCGCACGCTGATGGTGCCCGTCATCCGCAACGCAGCAGCGCAGCGCTTCGACGGCTTCCTCGCGGCCTACGACGCGCTCGTGGAGAAGGCTCGCACGAACACGCTCACCGCGGACGACCTCACCGGCGCCAACATAAGCCTCACGAACCCCGGCGGCCTCGGCACGGTCGCGTCGGTCCCCCGGCTGATGAACGGCCAGGGCACGATCATCGCCACCGGCTCTATCGCGTACCCGGTGGGGCTCGAGGGCGTCGGCGCGCAGGTGGGCGCGGAGAAGGTCATGACGATGACCTCAACCTACGACCACCGCATCATCCAGGGCGCGGAGTCGGGGCGGTTCCTCGCCCGGATCGAGGCGCTGCTGCAGGGCGAGGACGGCTTCTACGAGGACGTGTTCGCGGCGCTCGGCGTGGCGCTCGGCGCTGCGCCGCAGGCGCCCGCGCCCACGACGCCGCTGCCCACCGCTGCGCGCAGCACGGGAGCGCCCGAATTCGCCGCCAGCGAGGATCTGCTGAAGGGGGTGCAGGCGGTCACCACGTTCGTGAGCCGCGTGCGCGGCCACGGCCACCTCGCCGCCAAACTCGACCCCCTGGGATCCGAGCCGGAGGGCGATCCCGGCCTCGACCCGGTCGCGCTCGGCCTCACGCCGGAGATCGTCGCGAAGCTCCCCGCGGACATCTTCCAGATGTACGTGTCCGGCGCGACGCTCGCCGATGCGCTGCCGCACCTCGTGGACACCTACTGCGGCACCAGCGCGTACGAGATCGAGCACATCGCCTCGCACCGCCAGCGGATTTGGCTGCGCGAGCACATCGAGTCCGGCGCGTTCCGCCACGCGCTCACCAACGACGAGAAGCGCTCGCTGTTCCGCCGCCTGATCGAGGTTGACGCGCTGGAGCGCTTCATGCACAAGGCCTACCTCGGCCAGCACCAGTTCTCGATCGAGGGCCTCGACATGACCGTGCCGATGCTCGACGAGATGATCCAGCTCTCCGCCGCGCACGGCGGCCAGGAGGTCGTCGTGGGCATGGCGCACCGCGGGCGCCTCAACGTGCTCGCGCACAACCTCGGCCGCGCCTACGACACGATCTTCGCGGAGTTCGAGGGCGCCTCGACGCTGGAGGCGATCACCACGATCCCGCAGGGCGGCACGGGCGACGTGAAGTACCACCACGGCACGCAGGGCACCTACGAGCTGCCCGACGGGAACACGATCCGCGTGAACCTCGAGTCCAACCCGAGCCACCTCGAGTTCGTCTCCGCGGTGGTCGAGGGCGCGACGCGCGCCGCGCAGACCTCGCGCCGCGGGATGCACGCGATCCAGGACACCGACGCCGCCGTGCCGATCGTGATCCACGGCGACGCGTCGTTCCCGAGCCAGGGCGTGGTCGCCGAGACGCTCAACCTGCAGGCGCTCGACGGCTACAAGGTCGGCGGCACGATCCACCTGATCATGAACAACCAGGTGGGGTTCACCACCGACCCCGACGACGCCCGCTCCACCCGCTGGGCGTCCGACCTGGCCAAGGGCTTCGACGTGCCGATCATCCACGTCAACGCCGACGACGTCACCGCGTGCATCGCAGCGGTGCGGCTCGCGTTCGCGTTCCGCAAAGAGTTCGGGCACGACGTGCTGATCGATCTGATCGGCTACCGCCGCTTCGGCCACAACGAGTCCGACGAGCCCGCCTACACGCAGCCCGAGATGTACGCCACGATCAAGAGCAAGAAGCGCGTCTCGGAGCTGTGGGCCGACCGGCTCGTCGCCGAGGGGGTCCTCTCCCAGGAGGAGGTCGACCGCCAGGGCCAGGAGGTCTGGGACAACCTCACGCTCCTGCACCAGCGCCTGAAGGCCAAGATCGAGGCCGCAGCCGAGCACGACAACGGCCACAGCACCGGGGAGTACCAGCTCGACCGGTCCCCGAGCCCCGACGTCGACACCGCCGTCCCCGCGGTGCGCCTGCGTGAGCTCGGCGAGCAGCTCCTGCGCGTGCCGGACGGCTTCACCGTCCACCCCAAGCTCGTCAAACAGCTCGACCGCCGGCGCGAGGTCCTCGCCGACCCGGACGCGGGCGTCCACGGGATCGACTGGGCACACGCGGAGGCGCTCGCGTTCGCGTCGCTGCTCACCGAGGGCACGCCGCTGCGGCTGACCGGCCAGGACACCGAGCGCGGCACGTTCAGCCAGCGCCACATGGTGCTGCACGACGCCAAGACCGGCCAGACGATGTGCCCGATCCAGTCGTTGCCCGAGGCGCTCGCGCCGATGGAGCTTCACAACAGCCCGCTGTCCGAGCTCGCGTGCATGGGGTTCGAGTACGGCTACAGCCAGGAGGCCCCAGAGACGCTCGTGCTGTGGGAGGCGCAGTTCGGGGACTTCGTCAACAGCGCGCAGGTGATCGTCGACCAGTTCATCGTGTCGGGCCTTGCGAAGTGGGGGCAGACCTCTCGCCTCACGCTGCTGCTGCCCCACGGCTACGAGGGTTCCGGGCCCGAGCACTCCTCCGCGCGGCTCGAGCGGTTCCTCGCGCTCGCCGCAGAGGGCAACATCCGCGTGGCGAGCCCCACCACGCCCGCGCAGTACTTCCACCTGCTGCGCCGTCAGGCGCGGATCGCCAAGCAGCGCCCGCTGATCGTGATGACGCCCAAGTCGCTGCTGCGCCTGCCCCAGGCGGCGAGCTCGATCGCGGAGATGGCCGAGAACACCCGCTTCCACCCCGTCCTTCCGGAGCCAGGGATCGACGACTCCAAGGTCACGCGCATGGTGCTCTGCACGGGCAAGATCTACTACGACCTCGTGGGCCACTCCGAGCGGCCCTCGCACGTGGGCCTCGCGGTTGCGCGCGTCGAGCTTCTCTATCCGTTCCCCGAAGGCCAGATCCTCGAGCTGATGGCGCGCTATCCGAACCTGCGCGAGGTGCTGTGGGTGCAGGAGGAGCCGCGCAACATGGGCGCGCGCGCACACATGTTCCCGCGCCTCATGCAGATCATGCCCCCCGAGATGCACTTCGGCTACATCGGGCGACCCGAGCGCGCGAGCCCCGGCGAGGGCTACCCCGCCGCCCACGCGATCGAACAGAACCGGATCGTCACCACCGCGATCGACCTGCGCCAGCCGATATCCCAGTACCCGCGCAAGACACCAGGCGAGCGCTGATGGGCGCGCTGTGGCGGAGGTTCCGGCAGATCATGGCCCAGCGCCGGCGCAGACGGCGCGCGCGGCGCTGAGCGCCTCGCCGAGGCGCGCGCGGGGCTGAGCGCCTCCTCGTGCCGCCCGCCGGCGGGCGTCCGTCGGCTGGGCGTCGGCGGGCGTGTGGTGGGTGCTCACCGGCAAGAGCGCGCGATTGTGTGACTGTCTCACACAGTCGACCCCTCTCGGACGCCGCCCCCCCACCACACGCGCGCTCTCACGGCGATGCCCGCCAGCCAAAGGGCCCCCGCGACGACGTCGGCTTCAGCCCGAGCGCAAGGTTCGCGTGCGCCCGTCTCAACCCGACGCACTACCACCAAGCCTGCCCGGCGCCGCGCTGGGGCCGGTCCGCAGAGGCGGAGCCGTGCCCCGACGGCTCCCGCGCGAAGCGCCGGAGCCTTCGGGGCGGGGCGCAGCCTCAGCGCCCCACCCACAGGGCGAGCCCCGGGCAGCGCCCAGCCCTCAGCGTCCTTTCCAGACCGGGTCCCGCTTCTCCTTGAAGGCGCTCGCGCCCTCCTTGGCGTCTTCGGAGGCCATCACGGGGCCTGCGATCTCGCCCTGCTTGGCCCACATCTCCCCGGTGGACCAGTCGAACTGCTCCTGCAGGATGCGCTTGGACGCGGCGAGCGCGAGCGGCCCGTTGGCGGCGAGGCGGGCGGCGAGCGCGAGCGCGTCCGACACGGCCTCGCCGGGCTCTGCGACCTGGTTGACGAGCCCCAGCTCGTGGAAGCGCTCGGCCGGCATCGGGTCGCCCGTGAGCGCGAGCTCCATCACCACGTGGTAGGGCATCCGGCGCGGGAGGCGCAGCAGCGCGCCGCCGGCAGCGACCAGCGAGCGCTTCGCCTCGGGGATGCCCATCTTCGCGCCGCGCGCAGCCACGATCAGGTCGCAGGCGAGCGCGATCTCCATCCCGCCCGCCACCGCGAAGCCCTCGATCGCTGCGATCAGCGGCTTGCTCGACGCGCGCTGGGCGATGCCGGCGAACCCGCGGTCGCCGTACCACGGCGACTCGCCCTTCACGAACGCCCCGAGGTCCATCCCGGCGCAGAAGAACCCGCCCGCGCCGGTGAGCACGCCCACAGAGAGCTGGTCGTCGCCGTCGAGCTCGTCGAGCGCGTGCGCGACGCCCTCCGCGAGCGCCGCGTTGACCGCGTTGCGCACCTCGGGCCGGTTGAAGGTGATCACGAGCACGTTGCCCTGGCGCTCTGTGAGCACGGGCTCGGTCGAAACGGCGGTGGCCTCTCCGGGGGTCATCGGCTGCTCCTTCGTCGGTCGCGGGCCCGGAGCGTATCCGGGCGCGCGCTCAGGCGGCGAACAGGGTCAGGTCGGGCTCGCGCTCGCCGCGCAGCAGCTCCGGATCGACCTCCACGCAGGCGATCCCCCGCGAGAGCGCGAGCACGCGTGCCTGCGGCTTGATCGTCTCCGCAGCGAGCACCCCGCGACACTCGCCCAGCTCGGGCTCGCAGCGGATGCGCTCGAGGTAGCGGGTGAGCTGCTCCACCGCGTCGATCGTGCCGACGCGCTTGATCTCCACCGCGATCCAGCTGTCGCGCTCGTCGCGGCACATCAGGTCGACGGGGCCGATGTCGGTGGGCCACTCGCGCCGCACGAGGCGCAGCCCCTCGCCGCACCACTGCGGCGCGTCGGCGAGCAGCTCCTGCAGCTCGCGCTCAACGCCGTGCTTCTCGAGCGAGGCATCGGCGTCGAGCTCGTGCTCGGTGTCCGAGATGACCTCGGTGATCGCCAGCTCCAGTCGCTCTTCTCCGCGCCTGCGGCGGACGAGGAGCGCGTTCAGCTCGCCGTCCTCGCCGCGCTGCTCCTCGACGACGGTCGGCGGCGCCATCCAGTTCAGCGGCTTCACCGCGGCGCCACCGCCGTCGGCCCACACCATGAACGTGCCGTCGGGCTTGAGCATCAGCAGCCGCACCGCCTCCGGGAGCACGGTGCTGAGCCGGCCCGAGTAGGACACCTCGCAGCGGGCGACGATCAAGCGCATCGCGCGACGGTACCCGCCGCGCCGGACCTACCGGTGTGTCGCTTCAGCCGGCGTCCGGGGGAGGGTCGGGCGCGCGCTGCTCGGTGTTGTGCGCGGCGTCGCTCTCGCCGCCGGCGATCCCCTCGCGGAACTCGCGGATCCCTTTACCCACCGCGCGCGCGAGCTCGGGCAGCCGTTTCGGCCCCAGCACGAGCAGCGCGACCGCGCCGAGGAACAGGAGATGAACGGGATTCTCGATGCCCATCGTGGTGAACGCTAGCGCGCGGCGGGCACGGGCAGCGGAACCCCGCCGGGGCGCCGCGTACGCTCTCGGCGAGGTGAGCGCTCAGCCGTCCGCGGCGGTCCCGGGCCGCCCCTACCCCCCGCCCGCGGCGCCCGAACCGCTGTGGCCCGTGCTGGCGAGCGTGCTCGCCACGATCGCGCTGCAGCTCACGCTGCCCGAGCGCATCACGGTGGGCCCGTTCTGGCTGCTGCCGGGGCTCGAGGGAGCCCTCGTGCTCGGGCTCGCCGTCGCCTCGCCGCCGCGGTTGGAGGAGGAGCACCCCCGGCGCAAGCGCTGGGCCGTCGCGATGATCGCGCTCGTCAGCGCGGCCAACATCTACGCGCTCGCGGCGCTGAGCAAACATCTGCTGCACCACCACGTGCAGAACGGTCACAGCCTGATCCTCGCGGGCGTCGTGATCTGGCTCACGAACGTGATGATCTTCGCGCTCTGGTACTGGGAGATCGACAGGGGCGGCCCGGGCGTGCGCGCCGCCGGCCACGACCAGCCGCCGGACTTCCTCTATCCCCAGATGACCGACGACCGGATCGAGCCGATCGCGTGGCGCCCGCACTTCATCGACTACCTGTACGTGTCGCTGACCAACGCGACCGCGTTCTCGCCCACCGACACGATGCCGCTCACGCCGACGGCGAAGTCGATCATGGGCGTCCAGTCGCTCGTGTCGCTCGTGACGCTGGGCCTGATCGTCTCGCGCGCGGTGAACATCCTCTAGCGAGCTAGCTCGCGCGCGCGATGCCCGGCTCGATCGCGAGCGCCTGGGCGATCAGCTCCGGCACGTCGCCGTCGGCGCCGAGCTTGCTCGCCCGGCGCAACGCGCTCAGCGCCCCCTCGCGGTCCATCAGGCTCAGGCGCAGGCGGCCGAGCCGCTCCCACGCGCCCGCGTCGCCGGGGCCACGCTCGGCGGCCCGGGCGGCGGCCTCCTCGGCGAGGTCGACCGCGCCCATGTCTTCGTAGATGCGCGCCGCGAACCGGTGCGCGGCGGGCCGGTCGCCGTCGACCCTCGCCCAGTCACGGACGGCGCGCGCCGCCTCCTCGAGCTTGCCCGCGTTCCAGAACGCGAGCGTCATCAACCGCAGCACGGCCACGTTGCGCGGTTCGGCATCGCGCGCGTAGATCAGGCGCTGGGCGGCGAGCTCGTACTCGCCGTCCGCCATCGCCCGTTGGGCAGCCAGCATGAAGCGCTCGACGCGCTCCTCGGCGGGGTCGGGTTTGGAGAAGTCGACGAAGCGCATGCTGCCCGCGGGCACCGTGCGGATCCCGTGGCTGAATTTCACGCGCGCCCATTGCTGGGTCTCGCCGCCATCGGGCGCGTCGGTGAAGTAGATCCCCGCCACCGTGCCCACCCCCCACTCCGGGTAGGACTGGCAGCGCGCGTAGCGGTGAACCACCGAGTGGTCGGGAACCCGGCTGCCGAACGGGTCGTGCTTGGCGCGATCCTTGGCTTCGGCGCGGGCGCGCTGCTCGGCTTCGTATGCGCGCCTGCCCGCCTCCTCGCGCGCGCGGCGAGCCGCGGCGGCGCTCACTTTGACGGCATTCTGGGAGACGCGGCCGCCACGCGAGGACTCCGCCAGGCGCTCGAGCTGGTCGGCGGCCTCGTTGATCGCCTTGAGATGGCGCTCGTGCTCGTACTGGCGCCCCTGCGGCGCCACGTCGGGGTGCCAGCGCTTGGCCATCTTGCGCCGGGCGAGCTGGACGTCGCGCTTGTCGAACGGGGCGTCGAGCTCGAGCAGGAGCAGGTGCTGCTCGATATCGAGGACCGGACCAGGCATAGACCCGTCAACGTTAGCGACCGGCACAACGTCCTATCCTGCGTGCGGATGTCGTCCCAGTACGTGTTCACGATGCACCGTTTGTCGAAGGTGCACCCGCCCGACAAGACGGTGCTCGACGGGATCACGCTCGCGTTCTTCCCCGGCGCGAAGATCGGCGTGCTCGGCTACAACGGAGCCGGCAAGTCGACGCTGCTGCGGATCATGGCCGGCGTCGATGTGGAGTTCCGCGGCGACGCCGCACTCGCGCCGGGCGCCACGGTGGGGATGCTCGAGCAGGAGCCCGTGCTCGACGAGAGCAAGGACGTGCGCGGCAACGTGGAGGACGGCGTGGCCGCGACGAAGGCGCTGCTGGACCGCTTCAACGAGCTCGCGGCGAACTACTCCGAGGACACCGCGGAGGAGTTCGGCGCGATCCAGTCGAAGATCGAAGCTGCCGACGCGTGGAACCTCGACACGCAGCTCGAATACGCGATGGACGCGCTGCGCCTGCCGCCCGCCGACGCGGACGTGAGCAAGCTCTCCGGCGGCGAGCGCCGCCGCGTGGCCCTCTGTCGCCTGCTGCTGAGCGCGCCGGACCTGCTGCTGCTGGACGAGCCCACCAACCACCTCGACGCGGAGTCGGTGGCGTGGCTGGAGCAGCACCTGGCCGAGTACAAGGGCACGATCGTCGCGGTCACCCACGATCGCTACTTCCTCGACAACGTCGCGGGCTGGATCCTCGAGCTCGATCGCGGCAAAGGGATCCCCTACGAAGGCAACTACTCGAGCTGGCTGGAGCAGAAGCAGCAGCGTCTGGCCCAGGAAGAACGGACCGAAAAGGCGCGCCAGCGCACGATCGCGGCGGAGCTCGAGTGGGTGCGCACCAACCCGAAGGGCCGGCGCACCAAGTCGAAGGCGCGCCTGGCGCGCTACGAGGAGCTCGTCGCCGAGGAGCGCAACGTGAAGCTCGACGAGGTCCAGATCCACATCCCCGGCGGGCCGCGGCTCGGCGAGCGGGTGCTCAGCGCCACCGATCTCGTCAAGGGGTACGGCGAGCGACTGCTGATCGAGTCGCTCTCGTTCGACCTCCCGCGCGCGGGCATCGTCGGGGTGATCGGCGCAAACGGCGCGGGCAAGACGACCCTGTTCCGCATGATCACCGGCGAGGAGGCGCCCGACGGCGGCACGCTGGAGCTAGGCGACACGGTCGAGCTCGCCTACGTGGATCAGTCGCGCGACGCGCTCGATGACTCAAAGACGGTGTGGGAGGAGATCTCGGGCGGCTACGAGCACATCAAGGTGGGCGACCGCGAGGTCAACTCGCGCCAGTACGTGGCGGGCTTCAACTTCAAGGGCTCAGACCAGCAGGCACGGATCGGCAACCTCTCGGGCGGCGAGCGCAACCGCGTGCACCTCGCGAAGCTGCTGCGCAGCGGCGGCAACCTGCTGCTCCTGGACGAGCCCACGAACGACCTCGACGTGGACACGCTGCGCGCGCTCGAGAACGCCCTGCTGTCGTTCCCGGGCTGCGCGATGGTGATCTCCCACGACCGCTGGTTCCTGGACCGCGTCGCAACGCACGTGCTCGCGTTCGAGGGCGACTCCCAGGTGCGGTGGTTCGAGGGCAACTTCGAGGCCTACGAGGAGCACCGGCACGAGCAGCTCGGGGCGGCGGCGGACCGTCCCCACCGGATCACCTACAAGCGACTCGTGCGTGGCTGAGGAGGACGCCCCGGAGCCGGGGCGCTTCGACCGCGACACCGCCGTCCGTGCCGAGGACGGCGAGGGCGCGGTGCGCACGTTCGGCGCTGTGGTCTCGGGCGAGTGGCGCGCGGGCCGCGGACCGCACGGGGGCTACCTGGCGGCGATGATCCTGCGCGCGCTGATGCTCGCGGTGGACGACCCCGGGCGCGCTCCGCGGTCGCTCACGATCCACTACGCCCGCCAGCCCGAGGATGGCCCCGCGAGGATCATCACCACGGTGGAGCGCGCGGGGCGCTCGCTCAGCACGCTGTCCGCGCGAATGGAGCAGGACGGGCGGATGATCGCGCTCGCGCTCGCCGCGTTCTCGGTGCCGTGGAGCGGCGGGCCGGACGTCAGCGAGATCGCGATGCCGGAGGTCGCGCCGCCGGAGCCCGGGCGCGAGCCCGGGACGCTGTTCAAGGAGGGCGCGCCGCCGTTCACCCGGTTCATCACGATCCAGCCGCGGATCGGCGGGCGGCCGTTCCCGCCGGAGCCCGGGTCGATGGAGCTCGGCGGCTGGCTCGGGCTCGCCGAGCCCCGACCGATCGACGCGCTGTCGCTGGCGTTCTTCACGGACGCCCTGCTCCCGGCGCCGTTCATGCGCCTGCCCGCGCCGACCGCCGCTCCCACGATCGACCTGACGATCCACTTCCGCGAGCCGATGCCGCGCGTGCCGGACCCCGACCCCGCCGAGCTCGTGCTCGCGCGGGTGCGCGGGGGCGTGATCCATCAGGGGTTCTTCGAGGAGGACGTGACGCTCTGGGCGCAGGACGGCACCGTGCTCGCGCAGTCGCGGCAGCTCGCGCTCCTGCTGCCGATGATCTAGACGCGGCAGCTGCCGACATGTTCTAGGGTCAACCCATGGCTGACTACACCGCGAAGCGCATACAGGACATGGAGGCAGGGTTCGGCGGGGGCTTTGTGAAGGCCCGTGCCGAGCTGGGGGTGTCGGCATTCGGATTCCAGGTGATCCAGCTGCCGCCCGACTACGACGAGTACCCCGAACACGACCACTCGGAGACCGGCCAGGAGGAGGTGTTCCTGGCGCTCCAGGGCTCCGGATACCTCGACATCGAAGGCGAGCGCGTCGACCTCGACACCGACACGATGGTGCGTGTCGGCGCAGACACCAAACGCAAGGTGCACTCCGGGCCGCAGGGACTTCGCATGCTCGTGATCGGCGGATCCCCCGGGAAGGTCTACGAGATCAACCCGATGACCGAGCTGGAGGGCGCGGCGAACTGAGGGCGTCCGCCCGCGGGCAGCGTCGCGGACCGGCGCCGCCCGCGGGCAGCTCCGCCCGCGCCTTAAGCGGGTCAGCTCAGGGCGCGAGCTTCGAGCGCGCCGTGAGCGCGAGCGCCGCCGCGGCGACGAGCCTTGCGGTGTTCTCGATGTCGTCGAGCTGGACCAGCTCGACGGGGGAGTGCATGTAGCGAAGCGGCACGCTCACTAGCGCCGTGGGCACGCCGCCGCGGCTGAGGTGCACCGCGTCGGCGTCGGTACCGGTCGCGCGCGCGGTCGCCTCCAGCGTGAACGGGATGCCCTCGGCGCGTGCGGCGTCGTGGATCACCTCGAACAGCGCGTCGCTCAGCGTGGAGCCACGCGCGATCACGGGCCCGGAGCCGAGCTCGTGGCTGCCCGCTTCCTTGACATCGATCCCGGGTGCGTCGGTCGCGTGCGTGACGTCGAGCACGATCGCCGCATCCGGCTCCAGCGAGAACGCGCTCGTGCGCGAGCCGCCGAAGGTGGTCTCCTCCTGCACGGCAGCCACCGCGGCGACCTCCCACGCGCCGCCGCCCGCGACCGCCACCAGCCGGGCCGCCTCGAGCGCGACGTAGGAGCCCACGCGGTTGTCGAGCGCGCGCGAGACGATGCGCCCGTTGGGCAGCACGAGCGGGTCGGAGTCGATCACGGCGACGTCGCCGATGCGCACCATCCCGCGCGCCTGCTCGCCGTCGCGCGCGCCGACGTCGATGTGCATCTCGCGGACCGCTGCGACCTTCTTGCGGTCGTCCTCGCGCAGGAGATGGATCGGCTTGCGTCCCACCACCCCGCGCACAGGGCCGCCCTTCGTGTCGAGCACGACCCGCTGCCCGACGAGGATCTGCGGGTCCCAGCCGCCGACTTCCCTGAACCACAGGAATCCGTCGTCGTCGATGTGGGTCACGATCAGGCCGATCTCGTCGATGTGCCCCATCACCAGCAGGCGCTTGGCCGTGCCCGCGCGTCCTTTCCTCGGGCTGACGAGCGCGAGCGGCGTGCCGACGACGTCGGAGCTCGCCTGCGCGAACTCCGCCGCCGCGCGCAGCCACGCACCGCGGGCAGCGCCCTCGTAGCCCGACGGGCCGCGCGCGGCGAGCAGCTCGAGCAGCAGCGCCGGCGGCTGGGCATCGCGTTTCCCGCGCGTCCGGGAGGGCGCGCTGCGTTTGCGCGCGGCGGGGCTCACGCCGCGAGCATCTCGCGCAGCACGTAGTTGAGGATCCCGCCGTGGCGGTAGTAGTCCGCCTCGCGCGGGGTGTCGATGCGCACGCGTGCGGAGAACTCCACCTCCTCACCGGACTCGCGCTGCGCGCGAACCGCCACCTCGCGCGGCGGCGGCCCGCCGCCCGCCATCGACTCGGCGAGCCCCGAGATGGAGAACGTCTCGGTGCCGTCGAGCCCCAGCGACGCCGCGCCCTGCCCATCGGGGAACTGCAGCGGTAGCACGCCCATCCCGACGAGGTTCGAGCGATGGATCCGCTCGTAGCTCTCCGCGATCACCGCGCGCACGCCGAGGAGCTTCGTGCCCTTCGCAGCCCAGTCGCGCGAGGAGCCCGAGCCGTACTCCTTGCCGGCGAGCACCACCAGCTCGGTGTCCTGCTCGAGGTAGCGCATGGCCGCGTCGTAGATCGAGACCTGCTCGCGTGCGCTGCCGTCCGCGCCGTCCTCGCCGAGGTACCGCGTCCACCCGCCTTCGGGGAGCTCGCCTCCTCCTCCGATGCGGTTGCGCAGGCGGATGTTGGCGAACGTGCCGCGCATCATCACTTCGTGGTTGCCGCGCCGCGAGCCGTAGGAGTTGAACTCGCGGGGCTCCACCCCGTGCTCGCGCAGGTAGGTCCCCGCAGGGCCGTCGCGCTTGATCGCGCCCGCGGGTGAGATGTGGTCGGTGGTGACGCTGTCGCCGAGCAGCGCGAGCACGCGCGCCCCCGAGACGTCGGTGACCGCGGGCGGCTCGGCCGGCATGCCCTGGAAGTACGGCGGCAGCCGCACGTAGGTCGAGGAGTCGGCCCAAGCGAAGCGCTCGCCCGTGGGGACCTCGAGCCCGTTCCAGCGCTCGTCGCCCGCGAACACCTCGCCGTAGCTGTGCCTGAACATGTCCGCGCGCACCGCCTCGGACACCGTGGCGGCTACCTCCTGCTCGGAGGGCCAGATGTCGCGCAGGTACACCTCGGCGCCGTCCTCGTCGACGCCGAGCGCGTCGCGCACGATGTCGATGTCCATCGTGCCCGCGAGCGCATACGCGACGCACAGCGGCGGCGATGCGAGGTAGTTCATCTTGACGTCCGGATTGATGCGGCCCTCGAAGTTGCGGTTGCCCGAGAGCACGGACACCACGGCGAGGTCGCCCTCCCCCACCGCGTCGGAGATCTCCTGCGGCAGCGGCCCGGAGTTGCCGATGCAGGTCGTGCAGCCGTAGCCCACCAGGTTGAACCCGAGCTGCTCGAGCGGCTCGGTGAGGCCCGCGCGGTCGAGGTACTCCGTGACCACCTTCGACCCGGGCGCGAGCGAAGTCTTCACCCAGGGCTTCGCGCGCAGGCCGCGCGCGGCAGCGTTGCGGGCGAGGATCCCCGCGCCCACCATCACGGACGGGTTCGAGGTGTTGGTGCAGCTCGTGATCGCCGCGATCACCACGTGGCCGTGGTCGAGCTCGAAGGTCTCCCCGTCGAGCGTGACGCTGCGGGCGGTCCCGTTGTGCGGCAGCGTCGCGGTCTGACCGCCGGCGGGCGGCAGCTGCGGCGGCGTCTCGGAGAGCCCGCGGACCCCGGGCGTGTTGGCGGGCGGGTCCGAGGCCGGATAGGACTCGGCAACGGCCTCGTCGTGCGCGTCGGCCTGATCGCCGTCGCTGGGCACGTAATCGGCGAGCGCACGCCTGAACTCGTCCTGGGCTGCGCTGAGCGCGACCCGGTCCTGGGGGCGCTTCGGGCCCGCGAGGCTCGGTTCGACAGAGCCGAGGTCGAGGTCGAGGGTGGCGGAGAACGTGGGGTCCTCGGAGTGCTCGTCGTGCCAGAGGCCCTGCTCACGGGCGTACGCCTCGACCAGCTCGAGCTGCTCTCGCGGCCTGCCCGAGAGCTCCATGTAGCTGATCGTCTCGGCGTCGATCGGGAAGATCGCGCAGGTGGAGCCGAACTCCGGCGACATGTTCCCGATCGTGGCGCGGTCGGCGATCGGCAGCTCCGCGACGCCGGCGCCGAAGAACTCCACGAACATCCCCACGACCCCGTGTTCGCGCAGCAGCTGCGTCACCGTCAGGACGAGGTCGGTGGCGGTGGCGCCCTCCGGCAGGGACCCGTGCAGCTGCACGCCCAGCACCCGCGGGATCAGCATCGACATCGGCTGCCCGAGCATCGCCGCCTCGGCCTCGATCCCGCCCACGCCCCAGCCGAGCACGCCGAGGCCGCCGATCATCGTGGTGTGGGAGTCGGTGCCGACGAGCGTGTCGGGGTACGCCTGCCTGCTGCCACCCTCGCCGCCCTGCGGGAACACGACCCTCGCGAGGTACTCGAGGTTGACCTGGTGGACGATCCCCGTGTCAGGCGGGACGACGGAGAAGTTGTCGAACGCCCCCTGCCCCCAGCGCAGGAACGCGTAGCGCTCCTTGTTGCGGTCGAACTCGAGCTCGGCGTTGACGCGGAAGGCGTCGCCCCGGCCGAACGCGTCCACCTGGACCGAATGGTCGATCACCAGCTCCGCGGGGACGAGCGGGTTGATGCGAGCGGGGTCGCCGCCCATCTCGGCGATCGCGTCGCGCATCGCGGCGAGGTCCACGACTGCGGGTACGCCGGTGAAGTCCTGCATCAGCACGCGGGCGGGCGTGAACGCGATCTCCTTGCTCGGCTCGGCGGCGGCGTCCCAGGTCGCGAGCGCTTCGATGTCGGCTGCGTCGACGGAGCCGTTGCCCTCCGTGCGCAGCAGGTTCTCGAGCAGCACCTTCAGCGAGAACGGCAGCCGCGCCACGTCGAAGCGCTGCTGGAGAGCGTCGATCCGGAAGATCTCGTAGCTGTGCGCGCCCACCTGCAGCGTGTCCTTCGCGCCAAAGGTGTTCTCGGACATCGGCTCTCCCGCGTTCGTGGTCTCTCTTACAGCGGCAGTCTCGCAGAGTCACCGCTGCGAGACCGCGGATCGGGTAAGCATCAGGACGACGACCGATGAGTTCGTCGGGTGGGACCGGTCCCATCAGCGAAGGTCGTGGGCGACGATCGCCGCATCAGAACGGACGAGCGCGCACACGACACGGCGCACGCGAAAGGAGGGCCACGATGTCCAGCCACACCACAGGTACACGAGAGGAATGGCAGGCCGCGCGCGAGGAGCTCGCCAACCTGGAGGCCGAGCACGCGCAGCTGGGCGAGCGGGTGACCGAGCAGCGCCGCGAGCTGCCCTGGGTCCCGGTGGAGCGCGAGTACGTGTTCGACACCGAGGACGGCAAGAAGACGCTCGAGGAGCTCTTCGAAGGCCGCTCGCAGCTGCTCGCCTACAACATCATGTTCGGCCCCGACTACTCGCGCGGCGCCTGCCCGGGCTGCACGAGCCTTGGAGACGAGTTCAGCATGCCGCACCTGCACATGGGCCACCGCGACGTGACCCTGATCTGCTTCTCGCGCGCACCGATCGACCGTCTGATCGCCTACAAGCAGCGCATGGGCTGGGAGTTCCCGTACGTGTCGACCTACGGCAGCGAGTTCCCCTTCGACTTCGGGCTCGCGTTGACGCCCGAGCAGGCTCAGCAGATACCCGAGCTGCAGGGGATCCTGGCCGATCCGCCCGTCTGGATGACCGAGTGGAGCGAACAGGTGGGCGCGAAACTGGAGGATGGCCTGCGCGAGATGCCGGGCTACGTCGCCTTCGCGCGCGAGGACGGGCGCGTCTACCACACCTACACCGTCACCGCTCCCGATCCGTTCGTCTCGCCGTTCTTCTCGTTCCTGCTCAAGCGCACACCCAAGCCCGGCCCCGCCGAGCCGCGCTCCTGGCGCAAGGACGAATACCCGGAGAGCTCTAGGTCGGCGCGCGCGTGACCCGGCCCTTGCCCTGGCGCTTGGCGCGCAGCAGCGCCTGATCGCAGGCGGCGAGCAGCTCGTCGGTGCTCATCGACGACTCCCACTGGGAGGCGCCGACCGAGGCCGACACGCCCACAGCGCCCTCGACGGCGACGCGGCGCAGGCGCTCCAGCGCCCGGTTGGCGGCCGCCGTGGCGGCTTCGAGCGTGGCGTTCGGCAGGATCACCACGAACTCGTCTCCGCCGTAGCGCGCGACGCGATCGAAGGCGCGGAACTCACCGACGAGCGCGCCCACCACGCCGCGCAACATCGCGTCCCCCGCCGGGTGGCCGTGCCGGTCGTTCATCGCCTTGAAGTCGTCGAGGTCGATCAGCAGGCACGACAGCGGCGCGCCGCTGCGCATCGCACGCCCGATCTCCTCATCGAGCCGGCGCCGCATCGCGCGGTGGTTCATCGCGCCGGTCACCGCATCGGTGCCTGCTTCGGCGCGCGCACGGACGAGCGCGAGGGCTGTGCCCGCCTGCTCGACCAGCGCGCTCGCGATCGAAACAGCCGACTCGTCGAACACCGAGCCCTCGCGCCGAACGAGCGTGACGACCGCTTCGACGCCGCCGCGGCCGGCGAGTGGGAGCAGCAGCGCTGCGGCCATCGCGCCCGTGTCGGCGAGGCGGGGCATGCTGCTCGCGAGCTCCTCGCTGTCGCCCGCGAGGAAGCTGCGTCCGGTGCCCGCCACCCAACCCACCCCCGGCGAGCGCTCGCTCCGCGGCTGCAGGTAGCTGAGCCGTCCCGCCGCTCCCGGGAGATAGACCATCACCAGGTCGTCCTCGCGCACTCCGAGACGCTGGACGTGGACCTCCTGGGCGCCCGGCGCCGAGATCAGCTCGGCCGCGAGCGCCGCGAAGATCGTCTCGGAGTCCACAGCCGACTCGGCGAGCGCGCTCAGGCGCCGGATCCCCGCAAGCAGTCGCTCCATCCCCCCGGATGACGCGTCGGCATCCTTACCGGCTACGACCTCCATACAGAGAATCTACGGCATAGGCGGGACGCTGAGAAGAGAGGGCGCCGGCTATCGGCCGCCAGAAGCGGGGGTGGGGTGGCCCCGAGGCCACCCCACCTTCCTCCCGCTAACGGCGGAACTTGACGGTGGTGTGGCTGCTGGACTTGCCCACCGACCTGGTTTTCGGCGTGAAGCCCACCGTGACCTTCACCTTGAAGGGACGGTGCCTGTTGCGGCCGGCTTTGGAGAGCGGCACCTTCAGGGACACCGCGTTGTGCGCGGAGCCGAGCTTCTTGGAGACCGTTCTCAGGCTCCGGCCTTTGGCCCTGATCGTGCCGGCGGCGAACGTCTTGACCGTCAGGAAGAGGGTCTTCCCGATCACCTTCCGCCCGACGATTTTCACGCCGCAGCCGGTCACGTTGATCTTCGTGTTCTGCTTGACCACCGCGCCGTTCTGGCCGGTGATCGTGGTGGGCATGAACAGCGGGCTCCTGCACAGGTCACCGAACGCCGCGAGCGCGGAGTGCGGGCCGGTGGGCAGGTTCACCGTGATGCTGGACACGGGCACGTCGGGCGTGCTCGCGAACGTGGTCGTGGTGATGCCGTTTTTGATGTCGGTGTTGCCGACGAGGATGATCCGCACGCCCGAGCCTTCGAGCACGAGGTCCAGGTCGGGGAAGGCCGCGCCGCCGTGCGAGACGAGCACCGCGATGCCCTTCATTTCGCCCGGCAGGGTCGGCGTCACCGCGTTCACCGTGCCGACCACGGCCGTTTCGGCGCAGCCCAGCGGGTTGGCCGCGAACGTCGCTTCGAGGCACGCTTTCTGGAGCGTCGTCAGTCGCGACGGCAGCTGCTTGGGCAGCGTCACCAGCACGGACTTAACGTTCGCGCCGTCGTTCGGCATCTTGAGCGTCGTCGAGAGGCTCGCGCCGTTGACTTTCGACGTTTTCGACGTGCTCGTCGCCGAGAATGCCGGTTTGAACGGAAGCGAGCTGCAGCCTTCGACCTGGAACGGCGTCGAGAGGTTTTCCTGCGTGCTGCCGAGCGTCGACGTGAGCGCCGAGATCGTCGCCAGCTGGCCGCAGTTGGTCGGGTTGAACAGGAAGCCCTGCCTCGTGACTTCCACGTTCAGCGACCGCAGCCGGATCGGGATGCCGCCCACGATCGTGGGCAGTTCGCTCGTGGCCGTCACCTGACCGGTCGTCTGGTTGACGCTGATCGTGGCGCGGGTCACGATCGTGCCGAGGTTGAACGGCCCCGCGACCGCCGGCACGGCGACCGAGAGACCGAACGGCGCCCCGTTGTACGGACCGGTCATGTAGACGGGCCCGGAGAACGTGAACGGCGAGGTCCCCGCACCCGCGGACACCCGCGCCGTGCCGATCCGGCTCGCGCTCGAGCACGTGCCTGCGGCCGCCTGCGGTTCACCGCACAGCGTGACCGCGGGAATCGCGCCCACGAGGCCGGGCGGCAGCGTTGTGCGCACCTTCTTCAGGTACTGCTGGCCGTCTTCGCGCCCGAGCGTGAACGTGAAGGAGGTGTGGCCGCCGGCTTTGGCCGATTCGTTGGAGATGCCCTGCGACAGCGAGAACGGCAGCGGAGCCGGGCACCCGTTCACTTCGAACGGGGCCGTGGGCGACTTCGGGGCCGTGCCGCTGAACGGCGTGAATTCGGTGCTCGCCGTCGTCGATTCGCATTTGAGGTTGTTCGCGAGCGACGTCAGCGGACCGTCGTTCATGTGCAGGATCAGTTTGCTGAACGGCTGTTCGGGG
The DNA here is from genome assembly GCA_025934395.1 of Solirubrobacteraceae bacterium. Classification (GTDB taxonomy): domain Bacteria; phylum Actinomycetota; class Thermoleophilia; order Solirubrobacterales; family Solirubrobacteraceae; genus Palsa-744. The sequence continues at coordinate 47,089 of JAICYC010000018.1, forward strand.
TTTTTCTTGAAGGTCGCCGTGAGCTGGCCGGTGGACGGATCGGGCGAGACTTCGCCTTCGAGGCGCACGACCACGCCGTAGCGTTCTGATTCGGCGGAGACGAACAGCGTGTACGGAGGCGCCGTGATCGGACCCGAGGCTGGGCCGCCGAGGTAGGCGCTGCCCTTCAGCGAGCCGTCGGGCAGGCCGGGGACATCCAGCGTCACCGAACCCACTTTCGAGCCGGAGGGGCAGTCGATCGGGTTCTTGGTGCCGATCCCGAACTGTTCGACCGTGCAGTCCTCCAGGCCCGCTGCAGCGGACGGGTTCAGCGTGATGCCTTCGGGGAGCCTGACGACCGCGGTCTTGACCTGCGAGTCGTCGATCCCTTCGTGGTCTTCGTTGTGCGCGAGGCTCAGTTCGGTCGTGAGCGCGTCGGGCGAGTCGAACGCCGACGTGCTCTCGGCCAGGGCGAACCCGGGATTGAAGGGAACGAGGTCGCATTTTTCGCTGCCGATCGGCGGCGAGTACTTGGCTTCGGCGTGTTCGCCGTTGGCGAATTTCAGCTTCAGCGTCGTCGTCGTCTGTTCGCCCGTGCCCGTGCACGA
>JAICYC010000128.1 GCA_025934395.1 Solirubrobacteraceae bacterium
GCAGCTGGCTGGGCACGGTGATGAGGAGCAGCGGCTCCTCGTCAGCGAGCGGGCTGCGCGGCAGGGCCTTGTCGTAGCGGCGCGCCTTCTGACGCAGCCGGTAGTGGTCTTCGCTGCCGCGGTCGAGCTCGAGCAGGAAGCTGACCGGCCGCCGGCCGGGCAGCAGCAGCTTGCCGTAGCCGTCGGGGGCGGCCTGGCCGTCGAGGGCGGCCAGGCAGCGCCGCTCGCCCCACCACTCGACGAGACGGCCGCCGGCCTGGCGGGCTTCTTCTGTCAGGCGGGTGAAGAACTCGTTCACCTGGAGCTGGTGGGTGAGCGTTTGCGAGCGGCTGAGCGAGAGGGCGCGCTGCCGGCGCCATCCGAGTTCGGAGCGGTCGCGCTCGAGGCAGGCGGCGACGACGTGCGCGCCGGCCTCGTCGAGGATCCAGTGGTAGGGGGCGGAGCCCTCCCCTTGTTCACGGCTCGGACGGAAGCGGTCGAGCACGCGCAGCTCGTAGAGCTGCGCCAGCCGCAGCTCGGCGCTCCGTCGGGAGAGGAAGTAGAGCCGGCGGAGCTGCTCGGTGGTGAGGACGCGGTGCTCGTAGCAGGCGAGCGCGACCAGCCGGTCGCGCTCGGTCAGGCGCGAGGCGAGCGCGGCGATAGCCGCCGCGCCTACGCGCCCCGCCCGCACGTGCCGCGACTTCACGAGCTCCCACCACCTTGTCGCGGACACAGACCGACCGTGAACAGCGCGAACGTGCAGCCGCTTTGCCGCAGGTGGGGGGATCGCGTCCTAAGGCGATCCCAGAAGCGATCCCAGATGCGATGGCAGAAGCGATGGCAGACGGCACGCCGGGTCATGCGCGCCTCCGGCGGCGCCGCTGCCGGGCGACGAGCTCGGCCTCGACCGCGGCGCGGCTCGTCCCGTTTCGCTTCCGTGAGGCGGCGCGCACCGCGTCTGCTCGTTCCGGGTTGCCGGCGGCGAGTGGGCTTGTGGTGAGGGTGAAGGCGGGGCCGGTCTCGCCTTGGTGGCAGAGGCGGACGGCGGCGGTGTAGCGGAGGAGGTGGGCGAGGTCGTGCGCGGCGAGCTCGGGCTCGACCTCCCGCCCGAGCGCATGGGCGTCCTGTTGGGAGAGCTGGAAGTAGAGCTTGGTGCGCGCGTTGGCCGCGAGCGCGTCGCGCATCTCCTTCGGCAGCTGGCCGAGATGCTGGTGGGCAAGACAGAGCGAGAGCCGGTAGCCGCGCGCCTCCGCCAGCATCTCCTCGAGCGGGGTCGGCAGGTTGAGGTAGTTGTGCACCTCGTCGACATAGAGCGCCGCGTCGGCGCGCGCCTGCTCGGGCTGGCCGGCGCGCGCGAGCGCGGCCTGCCAGACGCGGGCGACGACGAACGAGCCGAGCAGCCGCGAGGTGTCGACGCCGAGCGTCCCCTTCGGCACGCGTACGAGCAGCAGCCGGCCGGTGTCGAGGATGCGGGCGATCTCGATCGTCGAGCGCTCCTGGCCGACGATCGCGCGCACCGGGCGGCGCAGCAGGAAGGCGCGCAGCTTGTTCAGCACCGGCCCGGTCATCTGCGCCCGCACCGCCTCACCGAGCTGGTTGTACGACTCCCAGAACGGGTCGAGCCCGACCGGATCGGTCAGCTCGTCGAGCAGCTGCGCCCGCCAGTGCCCGTCAGTCAGGAGGCGGGGGACGTCGGCGAGGGTGCCGCCGCCCGTTGCGAGCAGCGTCAGCAGGGCGACGCGGAGGATGTCGTCGGTCCTGGGTCCCCAGAAGCGCTCGTAGACGCGGTGGAAGATCCCGACCAGTTGATCGACGACCAGGTCGGGGTCGTCGCCCTCGAGCACGTTCAGGCCGGGCGGGGACGGGTCGAGCGGATCGAGCAGATCAACCCGCTCCTCGGCGTGCTCGGGGATGCGGGCGAGGATCTCCTCGACCAGGTCGCCCTTCGGGTCGATCACGACCGCGCCGCGGCCGGCGGCGAGATCGTCGAGCACCAAGCGCGCGATCAGCGTCGACTTGCCGACCCCGGTCGGGCCGAGCAGATGCAGGTGATAGCGCGCATCCGAGACCGCAAGCACGACAGGTGCAGCGTTCGCAGTGACACCAAGCGGTTTGCCTGCTTTCGGTAGCCCGGGTGGTGGGGCGATCGTGCGCGCACCGGCGCGCAGCAGCCCCGGCAGCGCCGCCTCAGCTGGAAGATGTGCGAGCGCGGCCAGCTCGGGGACCGAGAGCAGGTAGCCGCGGCGGCCGAGCGCGCGCAGCGCGAGCTTGCGTTGCGCGCCGCGGATGCGGCGGCGGCGGAAGCCGACCCGGCCCTCGTAGGCGGCGAACGCGCCCGTGAGCGCGTGGATCCGCCCGCGCGCCGCGTCACGATCGGCCGCGGTGACGCTGAGCCGGACGAGGCAGCGATAGAGCGGATAGGACGACTTTTCGAGCACAGCGCGCACGTCCGGACTCACCGTCGGATCAAGCTGCTGCCGTTTCGACGCCGGGCCGGGCAGCACGAGCTCGAGCAGGCGCAGCGTGCGCGAGGTGGGAACGCCGGCGCGAATCCGTCGCGCTGCTGCGCGCAGGCGCCGCTGCTCGCGTGCGGTCGCGGGCCGCACCACGATCTGCACGAGCGCCGCTTCTTCTTTGCCGAGGTCGGCGAGCTGGCCGAGCACGAGCCGCAACGGGTCCGGGCCTTTGTCGGGGCCGAGCGGAAACCACTCCGGCCCTGACAGCACGAGTTCGCTCGCCACCTGCGTCGGCGTGCTGGTCTTGCTCGTCGACATCAGGCGGCCGCCTCATCGGCTGTGTCTGGAACCTCGTCCGTGAGGCTGTCGTCTTCGTCTGCTGCTGTGGTGGTGGTGATGCCGGGCCAGGCGGAGGCGAGTGCGCGCTCGACGAGGCCGGGCGGAACCACGCCCGGGATCCAGAGGCGGAAGCGGCTGCCGCGCTCGTCGGCGGCGATCTCCCAGGCGAGTTGCGGCTGCCCAGCAAACAGTCGCGCCATTCGCGGCCGCAGCAGATCGTGCAGCGACGACCAGAGTAAGAGCGCGCCGTCAGGGTCGAGGTCGGGCGGTACCGCGAGCTCCAGCATCCGCGCGCCTTGCGCAAGCTGGGCATCCCGTGCGCGCGAGAGAACTGCGCGTGCAACCAGCGCGGCGATTGCGCAGGCGACGACCGCGAGCGCGACCGGCAGCAGCTGCGCGAGCGCATGTGTGAACAGGGCAACGCCGTGCGCGAGTTGCTGCGGAGGGTTACGCAGGAAGCGCACGAGCAGTGAGCTGTGCGTGTGCTTCAACCTTGCGCTCCGAGCGGTCGGGTGGCGGCGACGAGGTCGGGCCAGTGGTATGGCTCGATGCGCACGTCGGCGCCGGTGTGCGGTGCGTCGACCATCTCGCCGGCGCTGACGACGATGCCGACGTGCGTGATCGCGCCGGTCGAGGCGCCGAAGAAGACGAGGTCGCCCGGCTGCAGCAGGGCGAGCGGAACGGTGTTGGTGGCGGTGGCGTCGTATTGCGCTTGCGCGACGCGCGGCAGCGCGACGCCGGCGGCCGTGTAGGCGGCCTGCACGAGCCCGGAGCAGTCGAAGCCGCCGGCGCCCTCGCCACCCCACC
>JAICYC010000117.1 GCA_025934395.1 Solirubrobacteraceae bacterium
CGCACCAAGGGCGCCGCCACCACGCGCAACGAGAAGCGCATCGCCCTCACGAAGCAGCTGCAGCTGCTCCGGAGTCACATCCAGTCGACCGCGGACGCCAGCCCGGACAACTCCGCGTCGATCATCCAGAGCGCCGGCGTCGCCGTGAAGAAGACCGCCGTCCGCCCCCCGCGCGTCTTCTCCGCTCGCCCCGGAGCCGTCTCCGGCTCGGTGACCCTCCTCACGCGGGCGGCGGCGAGGCGCGCCTCGTACGAGTGGCAGTATAGCATCGACGGCGGCAAGACGTGGCTCTCGTCGCCGACGACGCTGCAGAGCAAGACCACCGTCTCCGGACTCACCCCGGGCGGCATGGCGACGTTCCGGTACCGGCCGGTGACGAAGGAAGGGGAGGGGGACTGGAGCCAGCCGACTTCCGCTCATCGTGAAGTGAGGCACTGAGGCGGCGGACGGGGCTCGAGTCCACGGCCGTTGAGCTCCTCCGTGTCGGCGTTCACCAAGAAGCGGACGAACCTGAACGAACCGCCGAGCGATGCAGCGGTGGCAAGGATCGGGTAGTAGGCGGGGGCGATGTCGAAGGTAGGGCGCAACGATCCGTGCCCGTGCGGGAGCGGCAAGAAGTTTAAGCGGTGCTGTCTGGAGCGGGTGGAGGCCGAGCAGCGCGCGGAGCGTTTGCGAGCGGAGGCGGAGCGCGCCGAGGGGGGCCTGGACGAGGTGGACGAGTTCGTGGAGACGCTCGAGCACGCGCGCGCCGTGCTGGAGGAATCGCAGATCGTCGAGCAAGTGGATCGTCTGTCAGAGGCGGTGCTTCGGGGAATCGAGGCAGGACGATTCGACGAGGCGGACGCCACGGCACGGCAGCTGATGGCCGCATTCCCTGACGAGCCGCTTGGATTCGAGCGGCTCGCACAAGTGCAGGAAGCGCGCGGGCAGCCGGAGGCCGCGGCGGAGGAGTACCGCCGGGGCGTGGCGCTGATGGACGAACTCGGCGAGGGCCACTACTGCGACTGCTGCCGTGCGCGGATGGTGAAGGCGATCCGGCGGCTGGACCCGGACCGTCCGGCGCCAGCGCTCTTGCGGGATCCGCAGTAGCCCGTCGGCTCCATCGAGGTCGTTCGCCGTCACCCCTCCCGAGACGACGAGGCGCTGCGGATGCGTCCGTGCGTCTGGTGCGGGGCGGTCTTCTTCATCTGCCGCTGCTGCGACCGAGGGCACGCGTACTGCGGCGACGAGTGCCGGCACCGAGGACGTGCCCGGAGTCTGCGCGAGGCGCGGGCCCGACATCAGCGCAGCCCCGAGGGGCGCGCCGATCACCGGGCGGCGATGCGTGAGCTTCGCGCTCGCCGTCGCGGGGGCGTGACGGATCAAGGTTTCGGGGCGGCGGCTCGGCGGCGCAAGGTCGCGCCTGAGGAGACGCCTCATGGCAAGACCGAGGAGCGAGGACTGCACCGGCGCGCAGCGCAGCGATGCATGGTGTGCGGACGGGCGAGTCGATTCGTCCGCTGGTGGCCGAGCCGGAGCGTGCGGCGGCAGCGATGAGCGTCGCGGCGGAGGGCCGCGATGATCTCGGCGGAGCAGCGGGCGGAGATCCGCCGGCTCTTCTACGCCGAGCACTGGAGGATCGGAACGATCGCCACGGCGCTCGGTGTGCACCCGGACACGGTGCGCCGGGCGATCGAGGTGGAACGCTTCAACGAGCGCGGGGTGGCGCGTCCGAGGCCGACGAAGCTCGACCCGTTCCTGCCGCTGGTGCGCGAGACGCTGACGCGTTACCCGAAGCTCTGCTCGACGCGGCTCTTCGAGATGCTGCGCCCGCGCGGGTACACCGGCTCGCCGGTGCAGCTGCGGCGCGCGGTGCGGCAGCTCCGGCCAGGACCGGTCGCCGAGGCGTACTTGCGCCTCCGGGTGATGCCGGGGGAGCAGGCGCAGGCGGACTGGGGGTGTTTCGGGTGGGTGGGGACGGGCCGGGCCCGCCGGCCGCTGTCGTGCTTCGTGATGGTGCTCTCCTGGTCGCGCGCGATTCACGCCGTCTTCACGCTCGACCAGACGATGGAGAGCTTCGTGCGCGGGCACGTCGAGGCCTTCGGCTACTACGGCGGCGTCCCCCGGGCGGTGCTCTACGACAACTTGAAAAGCGCGGTCCTCTCGCGGCGTGGCGACGCGATCCAATTTCACCCCCGCCTCCTCGAGCTCTGTGGCCATTACCACTATGCGCCGCGGCCGTGCGCGCCGTACCGGGGTAACGAGAAAGGGCGCGTCGAGCGTCAGATCCAATACCTTCGCACGAGCTTCTTCGCTGCGCGGGCGTTTCGCGACGTCGACGATCTGAATGCTCAGTTTCGCGCGTGGCGTGAAGCCGTGGCCCACGCGCGGCGCTGCCCGGGGGACGAGACGCTGAGCGTCGGCGAGGCGCTCTCGCGCGAGCGCGCGTACCTGTTGCCGTTGCCCGAGCACCCCTTCGAGGAGGAGCTCGTGCGTGTCGTCCGATCGGGCAAGACCCCGTACGTCCGCTTCGACCGGAACCTCTATTCGATCCCGCATACCCTCTGCGGCCAGCCGTTGACGCTCGTGGCGGGGCCCACGACGGTGCGTCTCCTGGACCGGCCGGACCGCGAGGTGGCCCGTCACGAGCGCTCGTGGGGCACCGGGCAGGTCGTCGAGGATCCCCGTCACCTCGAGGCGCTCGCGACCTACAAGCGGGCGGCGCGCGACCTCAAGGGTCGGGATCGTCTGCGTGTGGCGGTTCCGGAGACCGACGCGCTCTTCGACGTCCTGGCGCTCCGGGGCGACAATCTCGGTGCGGTCACCGCGCGCCTCCTGTCGCTGCTGGACGACTACGGCGCCGACGAGCTGCGTACCGCGGTGGCCGAGGCCCTCGGGCGCGAGGCCTTCGGCGCGGGCTCGGTCGCCCACATCCTGGAGCAGCGCCGCCGCGCCCGTGGGCTCGCCCCGCCGGTGCGCGTGCAGCTGCCCGACGACCCGCGCGTACGCGAGCTGCGCGTACGGCCCCACCGACTGGAGGAATACGATGCCCTCGGACAACGCGACGACGACCCCGACGACCATGACGACTGATCTCGGCGCGGCACTTCAGGCGTTGGGACTGTGGCGCATCGCCGAGGAGCTGGACGACTTCGTGGCGCGGGCGACCAAGGCGCGCTGGTCGGTCGTGCAGATCCTGGCGGAGCTCGCGCGGCTCGAAGCGCAGGAGCGGGCGCGGCGGAGCTGCGAACGGCGCCTGTCGCGATCGCGGGTCGGCCGCTTCAAGCCGATGGCCGACTTCGACTGGGGTTGGCCCAAGAAGATCGACCGCGCCGCGGTGGAGCGCACCCTGTCGCTCGCCTTCATCGAACGCGCCGAGAACGTGATCTTGGTCGCGCCCCAGGGGGTGGGCAAGACGATGATCGCGAAGAACCTCGCCCACGGCGCGGTGCTCGCGGGCCAGAGCGCCCTCTTCGTGTCGGCGTCCGAGATGCTGCTGGACTTGAGCAAGCAGGATACGGCGCGCGCCCTCGAGCGGCGCCTGCAGCACTACGCCCGCCCGCACGTCCTCTGTGTCGACGAGATAGGGTACCTGTCCTACGACAACCACGCGGCCGACCTCTTGTTCCAGATCGTCAGCCGACGCTACGAGCGGCGGCCGATCGTGATGACGACGAATTTGGCGTTTGCTGACTGGAACACCGTCTTCCCGAACGCGACGTGCGCCACAGCCCTCATCGACCGGCTCACCCATCACGCCGAGATCATCGCCATCGACGGCGAGAGCTACCGCAAGCGCGAAGCCGAGCAGGATCAGAAGGCGCGCCGGCGAGGCGGCAAGGATGGAGCGCATTGAGCCGCTGCCGGTCGTCGCCGCGGCGTCGATCGAACTCGCCTCGCAGTCGAGACCGGGATGGCTCATCGACGGACTGTGGGCTGCCGAGGGCGTGGGTGTCATCGGCGGCGCGCCCAAGTGCTGCAAAACCTGGCTCTCGCTCGACCTGGCCGTCAGCGTGGCGAGCGGCACGCCGGCGCTCGGCCGCTTCCCCGTGGAGGCCCCCGGGCCCGTACTCCTCTACGGCGCCGAGGACGCGCCCGTCGCCCTGCGCGATCGGATCGCCGCTATCGCGGGCGCACGCGGCCTGGGCTTGCCGGATCTGGACCTCGGGCTCATCGTCGTCGACAGCCTCCGGCTCGATGCGCCCCGGGATCGCGCCCGACTGCGGGCGACGCTGAGCGAGCGTCGTCCGCGCCTCGTCATTCTCGACCCGCTCGTCAGGCTGCACCGCATCGACGAGAACTCCGCCGGGGAAATGAGCGCGCTGCTCGGCGAGCTGCGCGCCCTGCAACGCGAGCAACACGTCGCTATCGTCCTGGTCCACCACGTCCGCAAGAACGGTGCGCCGCGCGGGCAGGATGGTCAGTCGCTGCGCGGCTCGGGCGACCTGCACGCCTGGGGAGACAGCAACTTGTACCTGCGTCGGCGCGACGGCCAACTCCTGCTCACCGTCGAGCACCGCTCCGCACCATCACCTCCCCCTTGCACGCTTGAACTCGCGGCCAAGCCCGACGTGCACCTGCGCGTGGTGGAGGGAGGTCCCGCGGAGCGCGACATCGCCACGGAGACCGCCAACCAGGTCCTCGAACGATTGTCTGCGGGACCCATGAGCCGCGAAGCTCTTCGCGCTGCGCTCCACCTGCGCAACGCGACCCTCGGCGAGGTCCTCGTCCGCCTTCGCGCCGACGGCCGCATCGTCCGAGCCGGGGACGGATTCCGTCTGCCTCAGGCCGTTCCCGTACCCACCTCCATGCAAGAGCGGGAACGGAACGGCGCTCCCTGAATCGCGCGACCCGCAGCCCGAGGCGGCGGCATCACCCGGACGGCTCGTGGCTCCGCGACCTCCTCCCCAGCGACGCCTCGGGCGGAGGGGCGCCACGCGCGGCCCACGGCGCTGCTCGCGTCGAACGCTCGGGTGCCGCGCGTAACCGCGATCCTCGCCCCTGCCGGCGAGGCGTCCAGAAATCGACGCTTCGACGTGAGCGGCAACAATCGCTGCGCGATCTGCACCGCCACCTCCACCTTCGCCTTGTCGCGTGGATGCGCCGGCCGCGCCGGCAGCACGGTCGTCCCGTAGTGCATCGCCAGCTCTTCGTAGGTGCGCTGCGCCTCGGGCTCGTAAAGGCAGGCGCGCGTCACGCCCGACTTCAACTGGTCGGGGACGAGCGCTCCCGGCGCTCCCCCGAAATACTCGAGCGCCCGTACGTGGCTCGCGATCCAGTCCGGCCCTCGCTGCGTATGGCTCGCCTCCGCGTACGTCAGGTTCGACGCGCCGAGCACCGCGACGAAGAGCTCCACGTCGGCCACCTCGCCCGTCGTCGCGTCGACGATCCGCGCCTTCTTGCCCGAGTAGTCGACG
>JAICYC010000111.1 GCA_025934395.1 Solirubrobacteraceae bacterium
GCGACATACGCGCGCTCGCGCGCGCGTGTCCGCGCCGCCTCGAGCCCCCCGCCCTCGGGCCAGTCGAGATCCACGAACACCGCTTCCAGGCGTCCGAGATCGCTCGCGAACGCGCGCGGGACCTGCGGCCTGCGTGGACCGGAGCGGTGAGTGCGGTCGCTCTGCTTTCGAGGCATGGGGGTTCGGCTCCGGTGTTCCTCCCGGAGATCTCGCGTACTTATCGACCCTCGGGGGGACGATCTGAAGCCGTGGTCGGAGCGCCCCGCTGCAGGCGGCATCAGCCGTTGGCGATCCCGAAGCCCGCGGACAGCTCAACCAGGAAGCTGCGCATCACGAGCCCCGCGGGCGTGGTGGGATCCTGTCCGTGCTGGTCGAGCGGGGTCCCGGCCTGGTCTCCGAAGCCGATCTCGATGTGGCCATGGCCGAGCGTGGACGCGTCGCCCGTGTGGCCGACGATCGCGATCGGCTGCCCCGCTGAGACGTGCTCGCCGGGGCGGACGAGCGATTGCGCCACGTGGCCGTAGTAGATGTACTGCCCCATCAGCGGTCCTCCGTCGGCGCGGACCACCGGGTAGTTCGGGCCGAAGCCACCCGGATCGTCGGCCACCGCCGTCACCTCGCCCGGCGTCATCGAGTACACGAGCGCGCCGTCGGGCGGTGTCTCGATGTCCACCCCGTCGTCGGTGCGGCCGAGCTCGTGCATGTAGCCGGCCGCGAGCGGCAGGGCGTAGCCGTGCTGGAGCGGGTTCGCGTGCAGCGCGTGTTCGAGCATCTCCGCACGCAGCAGCACGGCCGTCACATACCAGGACGCATGGTTGTAGGCGAAGATCGCGCGGCGCAGGTCGGTGCGCGCGCCGCTGGCCTGCAGGTAGCGCGCGGCGGTGAAGATCGCGTCGATCGGGGAGTACGGGTTGGCGATGCCGTCCCTGTCGGCGTCCACGCCCCACTCGCTCCACGTGCCGGGCATGAACTGCATCCACCCCTCCGCCCCCGCGGAGGACACGCTCAGGTCGCGGCCGTAGTTCGTCTCCACCTGGTTGATCCCTGCGAGCACCGCCCAGGGCACGTGGTAGCGCTTGCCCGCCGCGTGGTAGATCCACAGCAGGAACGCCGGCGGCGCGTCTTCGGCGAGCCCTTGGAGGCCGGGCAGGACGGGGACGAGGCCTTCGAGCGGGGCGCCGACCGTGGTGGCCACGACCGCTGCGTCGGGGGCTGCCTCCGCGCCGTGGCGTGCGTGGCGAGCCGCTCCGCTGCGCGCGGTGCCGGTCGAGGGCTGGTGGCGGATGCCGCGGAGCATGGGCAGCCGCGATTCGGTGCCCGCGGTCGATGGGGGTGCGACCCCGGGATCCGGGCCCGACGGTAGGCCGGCGGACATGTCCCCACCGCCCGCCTGGGTTTCGCCGCCGCTCGCACGCGGGGACTCCGGAGAGATCGGGCTCTGCGGCACGCCGGTGCTCTGCGTTCCTTCCGGCGGCGCGGTTTCGCGCACAGGCGGCTGGGGCCCGCCTTCGCTCGCGCCGCCTTCGGTCGGGGCGCCTTCGCCCTGGGAGGGTTCGCCTGCCGGCGGGCCGGGCGTCGGAGACGGTTCTTCGCTCGCCGGTGCCGGGGATTCCGGGGCGGCTTCGCCGCCCCCGGCAGGCGCTTCGGCGACTTCGAGCGCGGGGTGCACCGCTTCGGAGGACGATTCGGGCGTGCCCGCTGCGATCGCGGTCGCAGCCCAGACGGCGCCGGCCGCGATCAGCAGGGCAGCCGTTGCGAGCGACAGCGCGCGCCGACGCGCAAGGGTCCATTTCGGCCGCAGCGAACGCATCGCCTCAGTTGAACGCCGGCGCGAGCAGGACCGCGATGGCGCCCGCCGCGAGGAACGGGCCGAATGCGAACGTCGCCCGGCGCGCGGCTCCGCCGCCGCGGATCAGGATCGAGAGCGCGACCGGGAACGCGAACACGAACGCGAGCACGAGCGCGCCGAGCGCGCTCCAGCCCAACGCGGCGCCGAGCAGCAGCGCGAGCTTCACGTCGCCCATGCCCATCGAGTCCGTGTTCAGCAGTCGCGGGGCGAACAGCAGCACGGCAGCGAGGAAACTGCTGGCCACGCATTGCAGCAGCGAGTCGGGGAACAGCACCGCCTGGGCGAGGAGAACGACCAGCGTTGCAGGCAGCACCACCACGTTGGGGATCAGGCGCCGATCGATGTCGACGGCCGTGACGTACACGAGCGGGACGATCGCGAGCGTGGCCAGCACCGCGTGCGCGGGGGTGAGCCCGACGACCGCAACCGCGATCAGAGAGGCGGCTAGGGCGGCGACCGCGCGAGGGTGAGGCACGCCGAGCGGCGTCCGCTCCGGCGCCGGCCGGGCGGGGATCGGCGCGCCGAGGCCGACGCTACCGGCCATCGTCATGAGCTCCGTTCACGCGCCTGACGTCGGCGGCCTCGATCGCGGCATACAGGCGATCGAACGGGCCCCACTTCGACAGCGGCGGGCTGTCAACGCCGGCCGCGTCGATCGGCTCGTCGTCGACGAGCACGAGCCCGAGCGGGCGCTCGTACCCGCGCACCCGCGCGCGCGCCCGCTCGGCGGCACGCGACCCGTTGTCGACGTCGACCACGACCACGTCGGCGGCGATCCGGTCGGCGAGCTCGGTCAGCCGGGAGGCATTTTCGGTCGTCGTCACCGCGCAGCCGCGTCGTGCGATCAGAACCGAGGTGACGCTGCGAAACCGCCGGTCGGGTGAGACGACGAGCACGCTGAGCGGGCGGATCCTCGCCACCTCTCCCCGCGTCGCCGACTCCGAACCTGCGCCGTTCACGGGCGAGGCTTCCACGCTCGTCCCGTTCGTCTCTCGGTCCCCGCGCCGCTCGGCGAGCGCGCGACGCCCCGCAGCGACGATCGACCGGCCCCAGCGATCGCGGAGACTCAGCTGGTCGCCGACGCGGACACCGAGGCGTGCCGTTTCACCTGCAGCCATCTCGAGCACCGAGCGCGCACGGCGCTCCGAGGCGATCCGCCAGGGAGCGAGCTCCGCGCTGATCCCGAGCACCGTCATGTCCTCATCGAGGAACAGCGCGTCGATCGGAAAGCGCATGAACGCCGTGTGGATCGACGGCGCGGGACGGATCAGCATCCCGTGCCCGCGCGCGATCCCGTCGCGTCCGAGGAGTCCGCGCATGCGGGTGAGCGGCCGATCGGCGACCTCGGTCTCACAGACGGGGGTCCCCCTTGTCAGATTGACGATCAGCTTTGTGTCTGCGCTCAAGATGGGTCCTCGATCGGGCTTGACAGGACGAGACTGCCGGACGGCGGGAGCCGGATCCGTCGCACACACTCGATCCCGCAGATGGCAGTGTCCGCGCTCGCCGTCCCGACGGAAACTGCCCAATGGTCTAGGTGAACTAGCCGTTCTTCTCGTTCTCGCGCGCGAAGGCCTCACCTACGATCAGCGACGCCACAACAGGACCCCACCTCGGGTCCACGCCGCTGGTCACGGATGACCGGCGGCGATTTTTTTGTCGATCACCAGCTGGGGAGTGAGATGAGGCGCAGGCGGCTACGGAGACACGCGCGGAGAAGGCTCGGACTCGGGTTCCCGCGGAGGCCGCGGATGGCGCTGCCGCTGCCGCGGATCGGGTTGGGTCTGGGAGCGCTCCTCGCGGCGGTCCTCAGCCTCGGCGCCGGAGCGCAGGCCCGCGGCCTGTCCGCGCCGAAGCCGGCGAGCCCGGGCGCGGGCGCGCATGTGCAGAGCCTGCCGACGTTCGCGTGGGGCGCCGTGCGCGGAGCCAGCCACTACGAGTTCCAGCTCGCCGCGGACTCGCGCTTTCGCTCGATCGTCAAGGCGGTCGCCGGCAACGGGGCGATGCAGACGCCGAACCTCGCCGCCACGCTGGACAAGGCGCTGGCCAACGGCACCTACTACTGGCGCGTGCGGGGGGTGACGCGGAGCAACAGCTCGGGCGCATGGTCGAAGGCCCGCAAGCTCGTGGAGGCGTGGACCGCCACACCGGAATCGCTCAGCCCGGAGGCCGCGACGCTCCAATGGCCCTCGCAGCCGGCGACGCTGCAGTGGTCGGTGGTCGCGCACGCGGTGAGGTACCAGGTCGAAATCGCAACCGACCCGCAGCTCGCCCACCTGGTGGTCGGGACCGCTGCCAAACCTCCGCAGACGCAGGGCACCATCTTCAGCCCGAACGCCACCCTGACCCCCGGAACCTACTTCTGGGCGGTCACGCCGCTCGACGCCGAGGGCCACAAGGGGGCGCGATCGGCGATCGCCTCGTTCACCGTGGAATGGCCCTCCTCGACGTCGACGTCGGTCCAGAACCTCAGCGAAGACCCGCGCGTCTTCGAGCCGCTGTTCTCGTGGGCGCCCGTGCCGGGCGCCGCCCGCTACGAAGTCGAGGTCAACTCGGCCTCGGGCTTTCCCACGGGGTCGAAGTGGTGCTGCTCGACCACCACGCTCGGCACATCGTTCGCGCCGCTGCAGACCCTCGCCAACAACGAATACTTCTGGCGCGTGCGCGCGATCGACGCCAACGGCAACGCGGGCGTTTGGAACTACGGCGCGACCTTCACAAAGGCGTTCGACAGCGTGACCCCGTCGATCCCGAGCCTCGGGGTCCAGAACCCGCCGCCGGGGAGCAAAGCCGAACAGGAAGAAGAAGAAAAAGAGGAAAAGGAACGCACCGAAAAACGCGAACAGGAAGAAAAAGAACAAGCGGGGAAACATGCGTTCTACCCGCTTGCGACGAAAACCCCGATCGTGACTTGGGAACCCGTTCCGGGCGCGTCGTCCTACGAGGTGCAGGTTGCGCCCTACGGAGGCGGTGGCTGCAACTGGTCGACCCACGAACCGGGCCGGCACCTCGACGCCCTGACGGCGACCACGGCGTGGACCCCGCTCGGACATCCGCGGTTGGCGCCCGAAGCGGGCTGGCCCTCTGTGCAGCAGGATCAGTTCCCGCTGGAGGCCGACGGCACCGAATACTGCGTGCGAGTGCTCGCTCAGAGCGACAACGACGCGAAGAACAACGCGGTCGCGAGCGAATGGACCCAGGTCAACGGCCTCGGCCGCCCGGCGTTCAAATACGACCCCGCCCACGCGGCCGGGTCCCCCGAAGGCCTACTGGCGACGCCGGCGACCGCCTACCGGCTTCCGGCCGGCGGCTCTTTCACCCCCCGCACGCCCGTGTTCGACTGGGCTCCCGTCAAAGGCGCGACCGGCTACTTCGTGACGATCGCCCGCGACGCGGGGATGACCCACGTGATCAACGTGGGCTTCACCAACGTGCCCGCATATGCGCCGCGCCTGGACCTGGGTGCGCCCTACGCGGACGAGACCACCGCGTACTACTGGGCGGCCGTCCCCTCGCGCGAACCCAACGGCGACGGCGTGTTCACACAGCCCTCCCAGGACAGCCCGCAAGCCTTCAACAAGTCCTCGACGCCCCCGACGCTCCTCGCGCCCGGCGCCGGCGAACTCGTCAGCGCGCAGCCGACGTTCCGCTGGACGCGCGC
>JAICYC010000019.1 GCA_025934395.1 Solirubrobacteraceae bacterium
CAGCATCGCGAGGTTGGTCTTGCCGCAGGCGCTCGGGAACGCGCCCGTGAGGTACTTGACCTCGCCCTCTGGCGAGGTCAGCTTGAGGATCAGCATGTGCTCGGCCATCCAGCCCTCGTCGCGCGCCATCACGGAGGCGATCCGCAGCGCGAAGCACTTCTTGCCGAGCAGCGCGTTGCCGCCGTAGCCGGAGCCGTAGGACCAGATTTCGCGCGTGTCGGGGAAATGCACGATGTACTTGTTGTCGGCGTTGCACGGCCACGGCACGTCCTCCACGCCGTCGAGGAGCGGCATGCCGACCGAGTGCAGGCAGGGGACGAACACACCTTCGCTGCCGAGGGCGTCGAGCGCGCCCTGGCCCATGCGGGTCATGATCCGCATGTTCACTGCCACGTAGGTGGAGTCGGTGAGCTGCACGCCCACATGGCTCTTGTCGGAGCCGAGCGGGCCCATCGAGAACGGCACCACGTACATCGTGCGCCCACGCATCGCGCCGCTGAACAGGTCGGTGAGCGTGTCTCGCATCTCTGCCGGGTCGCGCCAGTTGTTGGTGGGGCCGGCCTCCTCTTCGGTGGCCGAGCAGATGAACGTTCGATCCTCCACCCGGGCCACGTCGGCGGGGTCCGACAGCGCCAGGTAGGAGTTGGGGCGCTTCGCGTCCGAGAGCCGCTCGAACGTGCCCGCCTCGACGAGCTCGCGGCAGAGCCGGTCGTACTCCTCGGCGGACCCGTCGCACCAGTAGATCCGCTCCGGTTCGACGAGGTCCGCGACCTCCTGCACCCAGGCCAGAAGTCGCTCGTTCTTGGTGGGCGCGGGAATGGTCGTGCTCATGGATCGATGCGACTCCTCGGTTGCGGTTCGGCTCGCGCCGTCGACGGCGCTGCTTCCATACGGGCCCTCCTGGCCCGCTCGGGGAAGCAGTGGATCGCCAGCTCGGCGATCGCGCGAAGCGTATCGCACCCCCAGATCACGCGGAAACCGCTGGGTTGACGGATATCGGGAGCCACTACCCGGCGGCGGCGGCCCCACACCGGGGGCCCTCACCCCTCGACGGACCCGGCGCCGCGGGCGGCTCAGGCGCCGGGGTTCCTGCGCGGCACGAGCACCAGGCGCTTGAACTCCGCGACCAGCACGCCGTCCTGGTTGAGCACTCGGGTGTGCACCTTCACGGTGCCTCGGTCGGGCTTGGACTGGGACTCCTTCTTCTCGAGCACCTCCGACTCGCAGAACAGGGTGTCGCCGTGGAACACGGGCGCCGGGTGCTTGAGCTCTTCGGTGGCGAGGTTGGCGATCGCCTTGCCGCTGACGTCGCTCACCGACATCCCGAGCGCGAGCGAGTAGACGAGCGGGCCCACCACCACGTTGCGCCCCTGCTGGGACCTGTGCGCGTACACGTCGTTGATGTGCAGCGGGTGGTGGTTCATCGTGATCAGGCAGAACAGGTGGTCGTCCGACTCGGTGACGGTCTTAGCGGGCCAGTGCTTGTAGACGGCTCCGACCTCGAACTCCTCCAGGTAGCGGCCATACGGGTGGGCGCCGCTCGCCTCGCGCGCGGCCTGCTCGGTCTCGACGGTGTGCGTCTCGCTCATGGGTGTGCGGGGTCTCCTTGGGAGGGGTTCTTGCTTCGTGTGCGGCCGGCGCGGGGACGCCGGGGGCAAGCCGCGCTGCGCCGCAGCGCACGCACGCGCGTTCGCCGCGTGGACTGGAACTCTAGTGGGACCCCGCGCCCGCCGGCTCCGCGCTGCCTCGCGCCGCCGCCTGGTAGCAGATGCTGGGCGTCGCGGAGAGCGGGCAGGCGAACCCCGGCCGCGGTTCGCACGGCGCGCATCGCGGCGGCCCGGGCGGCAGCGGGACGGGTTCCGGCGGCGGCTCGGGTATCGGCACGCACATCGCCGTGGGTGGACAGCAGCCCGACACCTGCGTGCAGGGCGGTGCTGGAGGCTGGACCACGGCCTTGAACGCTGACGGATAGGACAGGCCGCAGACCGCGTCGTAGGCCGCAGCCACCGCTTGCGGGGCGCTGAAGCCCGCGAGCGGCGTGCCGCGCGCGGCGATCGCGAGGACCGAGGCCGCGTCCAGCGCGGCGCCCGAACGCGTGAGGCCGCAGCGGGCAGCGGCCGGACCGGAGACGCGCGCGCCGGAGGCGGACGTGAACGGGTTCGAGAGCAACGCTGTGGCGGGGACGCCGAGCGCGCGCGGGACCTGCAGAGCGAGGCTCGTGGCCCCGGGCGCCGCCGCAGCGCCCCCGCGGTTCACCGCCAGCACGAGCACCACCTGCCCGCTGCCCCGCGCGCCGCGCACACGAGCGACGGCGAGGTAGTCCCCGCCGAACCTCCCCTGCCCCGACAGGAGCGTGTTGCGCGCGGTGAGCAGCGGCCGCCGCCGCCGCGGGGCGCGCAGCTCCGCCAGCGCCAGGTCACCTGGGGCCGGCGCGAGCGCGACCTTCCAGGTGCGCGTGTGCCTCGCGGACGCAGCGCCCGCCGGCGCCAGGGCGGGCACCAGAGCGACTGCGAGCGCTGCGAAGAACGCCACCGCAAAGCGCATCATCGATACTTTCCTAGCAGCACTTCTCACCGCAGCAGGCCATCGAGCAAGACCAGGAGCCCCTTTGCGCAACCCCCGCGACTTCTTCAAGCCACTCGCCATCGATGCCCCGGAGCCGATCCGGGAGATCCCGTTCGGGCCGTCCCGGATGATCCACTTCCTCGACTTCTCCAACGAGAAGATGGTCGCGAAGGTGCCCGACATCGCGCCCACCGTGGACATCCTGCTGGGGAACCTCGAGGACGCCGTGCCAGTCGACCGCAAGCTCGACGCGCGCGCGGGGCTGATCAAGGTCGGCAGGGAGATGGAGCTGGGCGACACCGCGCTGTGGACGCGCGTGAACGAGCTCGCCTCGCCCTGGGTGCTCGACGACCTCACCGAACTCGTCACCGAGATCGGTCACAAGCTCTCCGTGGTGATGATCCCGAAGGTGGAGGGGCCGTGGGACATCCACTACGTGGACCGCCTGCTCGCCCAGCTGGAGGCCCGCGCGGGCCTGGACCGTCCGATCCTGATCCACGCGATCCTCGAGACCGCGCAGGGGGTCGCCAACCTCGAGGAGATCGCGAGCGCCTCGCCGCGCATCCAGGGCATGAGCTTCGGACCCGCCGACCTCGCCGCGTCGCGCCGGATGAAGACCACCCGCGTCGGCGGCGGGCATCCCGGCTACCGCACGATCGCGGACCCCGACCCCGACGATCCCGGGGCGCCGCGCCCGAGCTACCAGCAGGACCCCTGGCACTACTCGATCGCGCGCATGGTCGACGCGTGCACCTCGGTGGGCGCGCTCCCCTTCTACGGGCCCTACGGAGACATCCGCGACCAGGAGGGCTGCGAGACCCAGTTCCGAGCGGCCTTCCTGCTCGGCTGCGTGGGTGCGTGGTCGCTGCACCCCGCGCAGATCGCGATCGCCAAGCGCGTGTTCTCCCCGGACCCCGACGAGGTCGCGTTCGCCAAGAAGGTGATCGAGGCGATCCCCGACGGCCGCGGCGTGCACATGATCGACGGCAAGATGCAGGACGACGCCACCTGGAAGCAGTGCAAGGTGATGGTCAACCTCGCAGAGATGCTCGCCAAGAAGGACCCGGAGCTCGCCGAGGCCTACGGCTTCGCGCCGGCGGCGGTGTAGCGGCGTGCGGGCGCGCTCGCGCCGGTCGCTGGCGGCGGGACTCGCCGCCGCAGCGCTGGCGCTCGCATCGGGGGCACAGGCAGCGCAGAAGACCGTCACCGGGGCGTCGGGGCAGGTGAGCGCGGCGCTGAGCTACCACGCGGGCAGCGACAGGTTCGGCAACGCCACCTACTCCCACCAGGTGCTCGCGATCGCGCGCGCGGGCTCCACCCGCTACGAAGCCCCAGTGAGATCGCCTGCGTGCTCGCCCGAATGCAACCTCGAAACGTTCGCGGGCGGCCCGCTGCAGGTGAGCGAACTCGAAGGCGCCGGATCGCCGAGCGTGGTCCTCGCGCTCAACACCGGTGGCGCGCACTGCTGCACGATCGCCCAGATCTTCTCGTTCGATCCCCGCACGGCCGGCTACCGCTCGATCGAACGCGACTTCGGCGACCCGGGGTTCCGGATCACCGACGTTGCGACAGACGGCAAGCTCGAGCTCGAGAGCGCGGACGACCGCTTTGCGTACCTGTTCGAGTCGTTCGCGTTCTCGGGCCTGCCGATCCAGGTCCTCCGCCTGCGCGCAGGCAAGCTCGTGGACTCCACGCGCGAATTCCCCGCCGCGGTCAGAGCTGATGCCGCGCAGCAGCTCAAGGCGTTCCTCGCCAACCGGCATGCGGGACTGGGATTGGGCTTCGCTGCAGCGTGGGCCGCGGACGAGGCGCTGCTCGGACGGAGTGCGCAGGCGCTCGCGCGGCTCGGGAGGGAAGCTCGCGCAGGCCGCCTGCGCAGCAGCGATCACCTCTCGCCCGCGGGCGGCCGTTTCGTGTCGCTGCTGCGCCGGCGGCTGCACAGGCTGGGCTATACGTAGCGCTCACCACGAGGGCGGGCGACCTCGGATCGCGGCGCGCCGGGGTGTGTGGCGCCCTGACCGCGCTCGCCGACCGCTGACCTCCGCGGTCGGCTGCGTCCGTATAGGCTTCCGCGCCGCATGAGGTTCTTCGAGTTCGAGGCGCGCGAGGTGGTGAGGCGCGCGGGCATCCCCGTCACGGACTACGGCTTCACCACCGATCCCGCCGAGGCGAAGGCGATCGCGGAGCGGATCGGCGGCCCGACCGTGATCAAGTCGCAGGTGCTCACGGGCGGGCGCATGAAGGCGGGTGGCGTGAAGTTCGCCGACACGCCCGGGGAGGCCGAGGCGCACGCCGCGGAGATCCTGGAGCTCGAGATCAACGGGCACATGCCGCGCGGCGTGCTGGTGGACCCTCGGGCGGAGGTCGAGCAGGAGTACTACGCGGGCGTGGTCTGGGACGGAACCCGCAAGCAGCCCGTGATGATCTTCTCGCCCGTCGGCGGGATCGACATCGAGCAGGTCGCCGAGGAGCAGCCCGACAAGGTGGGCCGCCGCCACTTCTCCAACATCCTGCCGCTGAGCGACTTCCAGGCCAAGGAGGTGATCGCCTCCACCGGTGTCACCGGATCCGACCTGAACCGGCTCGTTCCGATCGTGCTCCGGCTCGCGCGCCTGTTCGTGGAGAACGACATGGTGCTCGCGGAGATCAACCCGCTCGGGCGCCTCGCGGACGGGTCGTTCGTGGCGCTCGATGCGCACATGGACATCGAGAACGAGGCGCGCGGCCGTCACAAGAAGCTGCTCGCGGACCTCGGCGTGGGCGAGGAGGAGACGCGCCAGGCGCGCGAGGCCACGCCGTTCGAGCTCGCGGGCGAGGAGGTCGACGCGCAGGACCACCGCGGCGTGGCGGGCAACGTCACCGAGTTCGACGGCGACCTCGGGCTCGTGATCGGCGCCGGCGGCGGCTCGCTGACGCTGTTCGACGCGGTCCGCGCGCACGGCGGCAGACCCGCCAACTACTGCGAGATCGGCGGCAACCCGTCGGTGGCGAAGGCCTGTGGTCTTGCGAAGCTCGTGCTCAGCAAGCCGGGCGTGGACAAGATCGCGGTGATGATGTCGATCGTGTCCAACACGCGCGTGGACATAGTCGCGCGCGGCGTCATCAAAGCGTGCCTCGAGCTCGGGCTCGATCCGGCGGAGAAGATCGCGATCTTCCGCATCCCGGGCGCCTGGGAGGAGGAGGGCTTCAAGATCCTCGAGCGCTACGGCGTCGACTACGCCGACCGGAGCGTGTCGCTGAACGAGGCCGCACGCCGCGCGGTCGAGAAGATCCAGGGAGCGCCCGCCCGATGAGCATCCTGATCGACGCGAGCACGACGTTCATCGTCCAGGGGATCACCGGCCGCGAGGCGGTCAACCTCACGCGAGAGTGCCTCGACTACGGCACGGGCGCGAAGATCGTCGGCGGGGTCACGCCCGGCCGCCTCGGGCGCGACGTGCACGGCGTGCCGGTGTTCGACACGGTCGCGCAGGCCGTGGAGCACCACGGCGCGCCGATCGACGGCTCGGTCGTGACGGTCCCCCCCGCGTTCACCAAGGACGCCGTGTTCGAGGCGATCGAGAACGGGATCAAGCTGGTCGTGATCGTCACCGAGCGGATCCCGCGGCGTGACGTGGCGCAGATGGTGGAGCTCGCAACGTTGCGCGGCGCGCGCATCATCGGACCGAACTGCCTCGGCATCATCGTCCCCGACGTGATCAAGATGGGCGGGATCGGCGGGCCGGCGAAAAACGCAGCGCAGGCCTACACCCCCGGCCCGATCGGGGTGATCTCGCGCTCGGGCGGCATGACCACGGAGATGTCCTCCACGCTCAGCGCCGCAGGCCTCGGCCAGTCGACGGCCGTGTCGATCGGCGGCGACGCGATCATCGGCTCCACCTACGCCGAGCTGATGCCGCTGTTCGAGGCCGACGAGCAGACGCGCGGGATCGTGATCTACACCGAGCCCGGGGGGCGCATGGAGGCCGAGCTCTCGCGCTGGGTCACGGAGAACAGCTCGCGCCTGCCGATCGTCGCGTTCATGGCGGGTCGGTTCATGGACGAGATGCCCGGGATGAGCTTCGGCCACGCCGGCACGATCGTGGAAGGCAAGGAGGACACCGCCGGCGAGAAGATCGAGCGCCTCGCGCAGGCGGGCATCCGCGTGGCCGAGCGCATCGAGGACATCCCCACGATGATCTCCGAGCAGATCGAGAGCAGGGCGGGGGCGTGAGGGCCGACGGCACCTTCATCGCCGTCGAGGTCGAGGACGCCGCCGCGGGCGACACCGAGCTCGCGCGCAGGCTCGCCGAGGCCTGCCCGGTGGACATCTTCCTCGCCAGCGACAGCGGCGTGGCGCTCGTCGACGGGAACCTCGACGAGTGCGTCCTGTGCCGGCTCTGCCTCGACGCCGCGGGCGCGCGGGGAGCGGGCTCCCCGGTCAAGATCATCAAGCTCTACGACGACGGTGCGCTGCTCGATTGATCTGACTGGCTAGACGGCCAACATTCCTATATGCTTTACAACGTCTCAACGCCTTGTCGCCTCCGAGAGGCCCGCTTCGTGCGGGCCTCTCGTCGTCCGGGGCAGCCTTGCTCTCCGTCACGCGATTGCGCTACCGTCCCATCAGAGGGCGCCGCGCGGCGGCGCAACGTGTTGGGGAAAGGCCGATGAACGAAAACTTCTCGCTGATCGTGATGTGCCTGTTCCTCCTCGGCTCGCTCGCGTTCCTCGCCGAGCAGCTGACGTCGTATCACTGATCGTCCCAGGGCCTTGCGGCCGGCGCGGATGACTCGCCTTGCGCGCGCCCGCTAGGCGTGCTTGCGCGCGCGGCGCGTGCGGTCGCGCTCGAGCTGGCGCTCCACCACGTTGACGATCAGCTTCATGATCTGGTCGGGGCCGGAGGCCTTCGCCTGCCCGTAGGTGAACGCCTCGACCCAGTCGGGGACCTTGCCCTCCCGCGCCATCACGTTGAAGAACTCGCGGCGCATGTCCACGCGCACGCGCGCGTCCGCTGCCGGGCCCTTCGTGACGTTGATCGCGGGCATCTCCAGCCGGAACTGCTGGGTGTCGCCGCGACCGCGCAGCTCGACCCCCACGACGAGCTTGATCGGCTCGAGCGCGGGCACCTCCTCGAGGAAGCGCCGCGTTGCGAGCTCGATCAGGCCTTTGGCGTCCTCGGACACCTTCGCCGTCAGATCTTGTGGCGTTGCAGGAGCTTGCGCCCGATCACCATGCGCTGGATCTCGGAGGTGCCCTCGCCGATCAGCAGCAGCGGCGCGTCACGGTAGATCCGCTCGATCTCGTACTCCTTGGAGTACCCGTAGCCGCCGTGGATGCGAAGGCTCTCCTCCGCGCAGAAGCGTCCCGCCTCGGAGGCGAACAGCTTCGCCATCCCGGCCTCCACGTCCGAGCGCTCTCCGGCGTCCTTCATCGCGGCGGCGCGGCGCACGAGCAGCCGTGCGGCGTCGATCTGCGTGGCCATGTCTGCGAGCTTGAACTGGATCGCCTGGTGCTCGGCGATCGCCTTGCCGAATGTCTTGCGCTCCTGCGCGTATTTGACGGCGAGCTCGAACGCGCGCTGGGCCAGCCCGACGCCGCGGGCGGCGACGTTCACGCGGCCGAGGTCGAGCGCGTCCATCATCTGCACGAAGCCCTTGTTGAGGCCATCCGCTTCGCCGCCGAGGATGTTCTCGGCGGGGCAGCGGTAGCCGTCGAACACGAGCTCCGTCGACTCCACGCCCTTGTAGCCCATCTTCTTGATCTTGGGCGGGACTTTGAAGCCCTGCAGCGCGCCGGTGTTCTCTTCGGCGCCGGGCTCTTTCTCGCAGATGAAGCAGGTCATGCCCTTGTAGCGCGGGTCCGCTTGGGGGTCGGTCTTCACGAGCGTGAAGACGAGCGAGGAGAGCAGGCCGTTGGTGACCCACATCTTCTGGCCGTTGATCTCCCAGGTGCCGTCGTCCTGCTTCTTGGCGGACGTTTTGATCGCCTGCACGTCGGACCCGAGCTCCGGCTCGGACAGCGAGAAGGCGGCGCGCAGCTCGCCGCTGGCCATCTTGGGCAGGTACTTCTGCTTCTGCTCCTCGGTGCCGAAGTTCATCAGCAGGTAGGAGCCGATGAAATGGGTGTTCACCACGCCCGAGATCGAGATCCAGCCGCGCGAGAGCTCTTCGACGATCATCGCGTAGGTCGTCAGGTCCAGCCCCATCCCGCCGTGCTCCTCGGGGATCGTCACACCGAACAGCCCGAGCTCCTTCATCTGCTCCACGATCGGCTCCGGGAAGCTGTCCTCGTGGTCGTAGTGCTCGGCGTTGGGCAGGATCTGCTCGTCGACGAACTGGTGCACCATGTCGGTGATCGCCTTCTGCTCGTCGGTCTTCTCAGCGAACTGGGGTGGGGCTACGGCCACGTGATCTGCGCTCCAGATGATCGTTTTCCCGCGCGCTCCAGCGCGTCGTGCGGGCGGCGCCCGACCGACGGAGCATACCGTCGCGGAGCGGCCCCGCTCAGCGCCGCGGCTTGACGATCGTGAGCGTGAGGCTGCGCGCCGCCGCGGTTCCCCCGGTGGGCGTGAAGGTGATCCTGATCGTCACCGACACGCGATGGTGGGAACGCAGATAGGCCTTCGCGGCACGTGAGAGCGTGAACTTGAGCGTCACGCGACCGGGCGCCGTGGCGGAGCCGTGCGCGCTGCCCACCTTTTCCAGCTTCGCCGCATGGTGCTTGCGCGGCTTCTTGAGCACCGCGGACTCGACGCCCGCGAGCGTGCCCGCGTCGGGGATCGAGACCACAACGGTCACCACGCCGGTGCGGCCCTTCACCTTGTGCGAGAGGATCGTGAACACGTTGCTCGGCGGCGCCGGCGGCGGTGTTCCGCCTCCCGTTTTCGTCGCGGGCGATTCGTGGTGTTCTTCGGGCGGCGGTCCTGTGGGACAGCCCGCCGCCGGCGCGGGGAAGAACACGCTCCCCGCCCCCCCGCGCATCGCTTCGGCGTCTTCCAGTTCGCCCGCGATCTCGGCCTGCGAGTCGACGCCGTTGGCGGCGCTCAGCGAGCCGGTCCAGCTGCACGCGGCACCGGCGATCAGCGCCACCCGGCCTCCACCTCCACCGCCGCTGCTGCCGACCGGCGCGTTGCAGCCCGCGGTGTGCAGCACCAACGGCGGCGTCGTGGCGATGCACGTGTTGCCACCGAGCGCGGTGATCGTTCCCGAGCCGCCGATCGTGGCGGCGTGGACGAGCACGCTCCCCCCCGCGCCGCCGCCGCCCTCGAAGTCGTAGGGCGCGGGCTCGGTCGCGGTGGGCCCGTCGCCCGCTGCGCCGTCGGCGGAGATGGCACCGTCGAGCGCCAAGGTGCCCGCTTCGACGTCGAGCACGCCACCACCCGCGTTGCCCTCGGCGGTGCCCGGCACGCCCGCCCCGCCGCCACCCGGCAGCGCAGGCGCTTCGGGGCTGTCGTAGGTCGAGCCGCTCACCGGCCCGGGGTTCTCGTGGGCGCCCGTCCTGCCGCCGACGCCGCCGTGAGAGCCCCCGTGGCCGTCCGTTGAGGCTGTCTGCCCGGACGCGGTTTCCCCGGCGCCGTCCACCGTTTCGCTCGACCCGCCCGCGTACCCGCGTCCCGTCATCGAGATGCGGCTCGTGGCGTCCACGCTGATCGCGTTGCTCTTGACTTTGAGGGTCGTCGGGATCGAGGTCCCTTCTTTGCCGATCCCAGTGGTGAGCACCGCGCCGTCGATGAGTTCGATCGCGCCGTATTCGAGCGAGCGCCCGTACGCGCGCGCCTCGCCGGTGACCACGAGCTTGCGGTGCGGCGAGCTCCAGCTGTCCGACACCGGCGTGCCGTCGGGTGGCGGGTACGCGCCGGCCGCGCGCCCGCCGTCCACGATCAGGGTTCCGTCGCTGAACGCGCCGGTGCCTTCCCTGACTTCCCCGTTTTCCTTGAAGGCGACGCTGCGCGTGAACACGGTGCCGGCGCCGCCGCTGCCGAGGTACTCTTCCCCGTCTTCGCCGAGGAATTCCTTGTCCACTCCGCCGTGGGCTTCGAGCGTGCCCGTCCAGGCCGGGTCTTCTTCGAACAGCGCAGCGATCCGCCCGCCGCCGCCGCTGCCCCCGCCGCCGTTGACGCATTCCGTGATGTGCGTGCGCTCGTCGCAGTGCCCGCCGCCGTCGGCATCCACCACGCCCGCGCCCGCGAGCGTTTCGGCCGTGATGTAGACCGAGCCGCCCGCGCCCGAGCCGCCGTGGTCGCCGTTCGCGGTGGAGTCCTGGAGGCCCGTGCCGAACCCGGACACATCGATCTCGCCGTCGACCGTCACATCGGCACCGGGGGATTCGACCTGCACGATGCCGCCGCCCGAGAGACCGAGCGCGCCGCCTGGTTCGCCGCCGCCGCCGTCGCCGGTGCCGGTCGGGTGGAACGGATCGTCGGAGACGGGCGAGCGACCTTCCATCGTGTACCAGCGGCCGTACGCCTGGGTGCCGAGGGAGATCCTCCCGTAGCCGCCCAACCCACCATGGCTCCCGCCGAAGTTTTCGGACTCGCCCGTGGGGTTTTCCCCCGTTTCGAAGTTCGCGCCGAGGCTGCCCATGCCGGCCCCGGTGACCACGCTCCCGGACGCCACGAGGAAGCTTTCCGTGGCCTTGACGATCGTGCGGCGGGCGTTCAGCCGGTCGGGGAGGGTGATCTTCGTGTGCAAGAGCGCCGGTTCCACGATCTCGCCGTGCCAGTCCTCCGGCAGTTTCGGAACGCTCGAGAGCAGCGTTTCGCCGTCCACCCGGCCGACCGAGACGCGGTCCCCCGCGAGTTCCAGCTCACCGATCGTGTTCTGGAAGCCGCCCGCCATCGCGATGTCGGGCGCTTCGATTGCGAGGTTGTAGCCGGCGATCGCGCCGCCGAGCTCCACGACGGCCTTGCTGCTCTTGATCTTCGCCTTCCCGTGTTCGTCGGGAACCATCACGAGCGCGCCCCCACCCATGATCACGAGCGGCTTGTCGCCGGTATCGAGTTCACCCGTCACGAACGAGGGCACGCACACGAACACGGCTTCTTCCTGGACCGTGTTGAACACGGGACACAGCGCCGCCTGGTCGGTGTCGGACCCTTCGGCGTCTTCGCCGGCGCCTTCGTCCAGGCCGCCCTCGTTGCCCGTGCCCTGCCTGACAGGGCATTCGGGCGACGGGCATTTGGTCGTTTTCAGGTAGGGGGAGCAGAACGGGTCGAGGCCGTTGGTGCCGTGTTCGACGCAGGGCGCGTTGAGCTGTTCGGTCATCGAGTTCACGTGTTCGAGCAGGCTCGGGATCCCCGAACCCGCCTGGTTGCCGATCTGTTCGGCGGCAACCAGCACCAGATGCTCCTCGAACGCCTGCACCGCTTTCCTCACCTGGGCTTCCACGTTCGCCGCTTCTTCGAGCTGTTTTTTGGTGGCTTTCCCTTCTTCCTTGAGCTGCTCGATTTCTTCGTACTTTTCGATCAGTTCGGTGAGGTTGAGAGGCACGCTGAACGTGTAGCCGAGCTGCAGCGTTTCTTCGACTTCGAACACCGAGATCGTGGCTTCGGCGAGTTCGAAGCCCGTCGAGGTGTCCCCTTTCGCGCTCTTCCAGTTGCCTTCGATCTGTGCGCTCGGATCGAGTTCACCGGCGCATTCGGAGATTTCCCCCCTGAACGTCCCGCCTTCGGTTTCCGATTCGGCTTCGAGCAGGTACTTGCAACCGAGCACTTCGCCTTCGAAGCTGCCTTCAGCCGCGAGCGCGCTCCCCGGCGCGAGCGCTGCGACCGCCGCACAGGCCAACAGGGCGAGCACCAGCAGGCGGGCGAGCGCCGGCCGCGCGCGTTTCCCTCTAGCCTCCGTGGCCCCCGCAAGCCATCGCACGGCGTGCACCTTACGGCATCGTGTCCACCTTTTTCACACGGATTTCGCCCAACGGACGGATGTCCGCCGTCTCCCGTAGGCCTGCAGCCGCCGCGGCGGCGAGCCGCGGGTCATGAACTTCGCGCGCGACGTGCTCGCGCGGCGCGACCCGGGCGCGCTCGCGCTGGTGGAGCTCGCGCGCGACGGCGCGCGGCGGGAGTGGACCTTCGATGAGGTGGGCGAGCGCTCGGCGCGGCTCGCGGGCGCGCTGGCGGAGATGGGCGTGCGCCGCGGCGACGTGGTGATGACGCTGATCGGCAACCGGCCCGAGTGGGTGCTCGCGATGCTCGCGTGCTTTCGCACCGGCGCGGTCGTGCTCCCCTGCACCGAGCAGCTGCGCGCGAAGGACCTGCGGCTGCGGATCGCCGTGGCGCGGCCCACGCTGATCCTCGCCGACGAGCGCAACCGGCCCGAGCTCGAGGCGGCGGGCGTGACCGGTGCGCTGACCGTGGCGGACGCGCGCGCCGCTGCGGCGGAGGGCGATGCGCCAGAGGACGTGCCCGTGCGCTACGTGCCCGACGAAGCGCTCCTGGGCGCCGAGCCCGCTCCCGCCGCCGAGCTCGACGCGAGCGAGCCGTGCCTGATCACGTTCACGAGCGGCACCGCGGGCGAGCCGAAGGCGGTCGTGCACGCGCAGCGCTATCTCGAGGGCCAGCGTGTGCAGGCGCGCCACTGGCTGGGCGGGCGCGAGGGCGAGCTCGTGTGGTGCACCGCCGCGAGCGGCTGGTCGAAGTCGGCCCGCAACGTGTTCATCGCGCCGTGGCTCGAGGGCGCCGCCGCGCTGCTGCACGACGCGCGCTTCGACCCCGGCGAGCGCCTGGAGCTGCTCGCGCGGGAGCGCGTGAACGTGCTGTGCATGGCCCCCACCGAGTACCGCGTGATCGCCAAGCGCGCCGAGCTGCAGCCGATCCCGTCGTTGCGCGCGATGGTGGCGGCGGGCGAGGCGCTCAACCCCGAGGTGCTGCGCGCGTGGCACGAGTCGACCGGGTTGCACATCCGTGACGGCTACGGGCAGACGGAGACCGGCCAGACCACCGGATCGCCGCTCGATCAGGAGCCGCGACCCGGCTCGATGGGGGTGCCGCTGCCGGGCGTGCAGGTGCAGGTGCTCGACGGCGAGCTCGTGATCGCGCCCGCGAGCGTGCCCACGTTCTTCCTCGGGTACCTCGACGAGCACATCGTGCGCGGCGCCGACGGCGGCTGGAGCGGCGCCGATCGCAGGGCGGGCGAGCCGTGGCGCACCGGCGATCGCGTGCGCGTGGAGGACGGCTGGCTGTACTTCGAGGGGCGCAGCGACGATGTGATCGTCTCGGCGGGCTACCGGATCGGGCCGTTCGAGGTGGAGTCCGCGCTCGTCGCGCATCCCGCCGTCGCGGAGGCGGCCGCCGTGGCCGCGCCCGACGACGAGCGCGGCTCGGTCGTGCGCGCGATCGTGGTGCTGCGCGACGGCCACTCGCCCGCCTCCCCCGAGCTCGCTCGCGAGCTGCAGGACCACGTCAAGCGCGTCACCGCTCCCTACAAGTACCCGCGCATCGTCGAGTTCGTGGAGGAGCTGCCCAAGACCGCCAGCGGCAAGATCAAGCGGGCCGAGCTTCGCGCGAGCGGCTGAGCGCCGCCCCGCGCGGCGTCGTGCGCGGGGCGGCGTCGCCTGTGACCGATCAGGCGGCCTGGGCCAGCGGCTCCTGCTCGCCGGCCGCGTCGGCCTCCTCGGGCGCAGCCTCCGCGAGCTGCGGGCGCCGCGGCGGGCGCAGCAGCGCGAACGCGGCCACGATGCCCACCGCCACGCATCCGGCGGCGACCAGGTAGGAGAGGTGGAACCCGCCCGTCAGCGCGCTCGCGAGCGGGCTGCCGTGAGCGGCGAGCGCCTTCGTGTGGTCGGTGGCGATCGTCCCCAGCGAGGCGAGCCCGATCGCCCCGAACAGCTGCACCGAGACGTTGATGATCCCCGACGCCAGGCCCGCGTCGCTGGCGGGCGCGTCGGCCATCCCCATCGTCAGCAGCGGCAGGAACGACGCTCCCGCGCCGAGCCCGAGCAGCAGGAACGCTCCGAACAGGCCCGGGAAGTAGCTCGCGTGCACGCCCTGCTGGGAGAGCACGAGCAGCCCCGCCACGATCCCCAGCAGGCCCGCGCCGAGGGTGCGCACGGCGCCATAGCGGTTGACTGCACGCGCGGCGATCCCCATCGACATCACCGCGATCGAGATCGTCAGCGGCATGAACGCGAGGCCGGTGTCGATCGCGTCGTAGCCGAGCACGCGCTCGAGGTACAGCGAGCCGAGGAAGAACGCCGAGAACATGCCCGTCACGAGCAGCCCGCGCACGAGGCTCGAGCCCATCAGCATCCGCAGGCGCAGGATCCGCAGCGGCATGATCGGGTTGGAGATCCGCGCCTCGAGGGCGAGGAAGCCGGCGAGCAGAGCGAGCGAGCCTCCCGCCGCGCCGAGCGTGCGCGCCGAGAGCAGCCCGTAGTCGCTGGACTTCACGATCGCGAACGCGCCCAGCATCGTTGCGAGCGTGACGAGGACCGAGCCGAGCACGTCCACGCCGCCGGAGAGGCCGAGCCCCTCGTTCTCGGCGATCAGCCGCGCACCCGCGAAGAACGCGATCGCCCCGATCGGCACGTTCACGAAGAAGATCCAGTGCCAGTCGAGCGACTGCGTCAGCGCGCCGCCCGCGAGCAGCCCGATCGAGCCGCCGCCGGCGGACACGAACGCGTACATGCCCATCGCACGCGCCTGGTCGGCAGCGCGGGGGAACTCCGTCACGATGATCGCCAGGATCACGCTCGAGGCGACCGCTCCGCCGGCGCCCTGGATCAGCCGCGCCCCGATCAGCATCGCCTGGCTGTCGGCCGCGCCGCACAGGATCGAGGCAGCGGTGAACATCACCAGCCCGGCGAGGAACACCCGCTTGCGCCCCACGAGGTCGCCGAGGCGGCCCGCGAGCAGCAGCAGCCCGCCGAACGTGATCAGGTAGCCGTTCATCACCCACGTGAGGTTGCCCTGGCTGAAGTGGAGGTCGCGCTGGATCGACGGCAGCGCCACGTTGACGATCGTCGCGTCGAGCACCATCATGAGCTGTCCGAGGCACAGCACGGCGAGCGCGATCCAGCGCCGCCGCTCGGAGCGCTCGGGGCTCGGCGGGAGCGCCTGGATCGCGGGCGCGTCCTGCGGCTCGCCCACGGCAAGGATGCTCGTCTCGGCGCTCTCGGGCGCCGCCACGCGCGGGCGCGCCGTCCCGCGTGCGAGCACCCGCCGGACCGCGGCCACCGCGCGCTGCTCGCGCGCGGTGGCCTCGGCGGCGGGCCTGCGGTCGTGCGCGCGCACACGCTCGGTGTGGGCGAGCTCAGCCGTGTAGGCCTGCACGGCGATGTGGGGCTCGGCGGAGGCGAGCGCCGGCGCTGCCTGCCACCGCGCCCGGCGGGCGAGCGGGTGGATCGGGCGGTGCGTGCGGGGGATGATCGTGTTGCTCATGTGGCTCCTTCCGATTGCTGCGTAGGAGCACCATAGCAGGGATCATCACCGATACATGGATGATCCCTCAAATATTTATAATCCGTGCTACCCTTATGACAGATGTTGCGATGACGGAGATGCCGGGTACACTCGAGATCATGGGACGAGAGGGGAGCTGCGATCCCGGCTCGATGGTGCTGCTCACGCGCCTGGCGAAGCAGTTCTACAGGCGCAGCGAGGAGCAGCTGCTGGGTATGCACATGCGCCATCTCGTCGCGCTCGCGTACGTGCGCGACCACGAAGGCTGTCCCCAGCAGGACCTCGCCGACGCGTTCTGCATGGACGCCAACAACGTGGTCCTGCTTCTCAACGAGCTCGAGGACCTCGGCTACGCCAGGAGGGTGCGCGACCCGAGCGATCGCCGCCGGCACGTCGTGGAGCTCAGCAGGGAGGGGCGCACCGCGCTCGCGCGCAGCGAGCGGGCCCAGCGGGCGATCGAGGACGACGTGCTGCAGGCCCTCGATCCGGAGGAGCGCAGGGTCCTGCGCCAGCTCCTCTCCCGAGCGCTGCGAAGCGTGGAGCCGATCGAGGACGGCGCGCCGCTCGTCGGCGCGGGCACTCCGGCCGCCTGAGGGTCGCTTCCGGTAGCGCCGGACGCTGCCGCTGCCGCTGCCGCTCCGCGGGCGGCGACTGCGGGCGCGCCCCGTCCGCTAGAGGGCGACGATCGCGTCGATCTCCACCTGCGCGCCACGCGGCAACGCAGCCACCCCCACCGCGGCACGCGCGGGCGGGTCCCTCTCGAAGAACGTCGCGTAGACCTCGTTGACCTCCGCGAAGGCGGACAGGTCGGTCATGTACACCGTCAGGCGCACCGCACGGGCGAGCGCCGTCCCGGCGGCCTCGCACACGAGCTGCAGGTTCTCCAGGCAGCGCCGCGCCTGCTCGCCGGGCGTGTCCCCCACCAGCTCGCCGCCCGCCGGGTCGAGCGGGATCTGCCCGGAGCAGAACAGCAGGCCCGCGGCGCTCACCGCGTGGCTGTAGGGGCCGATCGCAGGCGGCGCGCCGCTCGCGTTCAGCGCGTTGCGCTCGCCGGGCATCGCCAGACCCTAGCGCGGACGTTTCGGCTCCGTCCGGGGGCGCGCCGAGTACCTTCAGCCGATGCGTGCAACCCGCCGGTGGACCCTTCTGCGCGCGCTCGCCCTCGCGTTCCTGGGATGCGCGGGGCTCGCGGAAGGCGCGCGGGCGCAGATCGCCTACCACGCGTGCCCGGACAGCGAGGACTTCGCCTGCGGCCACGTGCAGGTGCCCCTCGCGCGGGACGGTGCGGTCCCGGGCACAATCTCGCTCGCGATCCGCCGCCACCGCGCACCGGTGGGCGAAGCCGGCAGCGCGATCGTCGCGCTCGCGGGCGGTCCCGGGCAGGCGGCGCTCCCGTTCGCGGAAGCGTTCGTGGAACTGCTCGGCAGCGTGACCGCCACGCGTGACGTGATCGCCTTCGACCAGCGCGGCACGGGGCAGTCGCGCCCCCTCTCCTGCCACGCCTTCGAACGGTCCGCCGGCTTCCGCTCGCTGGGCGCGCTCGTGAGCGCCTGCGCGCAGCAGCTGGGCGCGCAGCGCTCCTTCTTCACCACCCAGGAAAGCGTGGAAGACATCGAGGCGATCCGACAGGCGGGGGGCTACCAGAAGCTCGTGCTCTACGGGACCAGCTACGGCACCAAGGTCGCAGAGCTCTACGCCGAGGAGCACCCCGAACACCTCGAAGCGCTCGTGCTCGACTCGGTCGTGACCCCCTCGGGACCCGACACCCTCGGGCGCTCCACCTTCGCGGCGGTGGACCGCGTGCTCGACGCGCTGTGCGTGCAGCGGGCGTGCATGCGCGTAACGCACGACCCCGGTGCCGACCTCGCGCGCCTGCTCGCGCGGGCGCGGCGCGCACCACTGCACAGCAGCGCGCTCGACGGCCACGGCCGTCGCCACCGCGTGTCGATCGGGCAGGGCGCGCTGTTCAACGTGCTCCTGCAGGGCGATTTCTCGCCGCTGCTGCGCGGCGAACTGGTGACCGACGTACGCGCGGCCGTCAACGGCGATCGAAGGCCACTGGCGCGGCTCGTCGTCGCCGCCGCAGCTGCCGCAGCGAGCGAACAGGAAGACTTCGACACGCCTCTCTACTACGCCACCACGTGCGAAGAGCAGGCGTTCCCGTGGCGCCGCGCCTCCCCGCCCCGCACGCGCCTGGCCGAAGCCACCGCAGCCGCACGGGCCCTCCCCGCGGACACGTTCGCGCCCTTCGCACCCACGACAGCGATCGCGGTGAGCGACATCCCCGCGTGCGCCGGATGGCCGTACACGGGCGCGCTCGCAGCGGCGCCGAGCGCGCCGCTGCCGCCCGTCCCGACGCTGATCCTCAGCGGCGCCGAGGACCTGCGGACCCCCACCTCCGACGCCCGCGCGTTCGCCTCGCAGATCCCGGGGGCGCAACTGCTCGTGGTCCCGTTCACGGGCCATGCGGTGCTCGGCGACGAGCCCACGAACTGCGCCCGCGATGCCGTCGCCGCGCTGTTCGCAGGTCACCCGCCCGTGCCGTGCAGCCACACGCGGCCCGCGGGAGTGCTGCCGCCGCCGCTGCCGCCCCCGGACCTCGGCGCGGTCGCGCCGCGCCACGGCGTGCCGGGGCGGCCTGGACGGACGTTGCACGCCGTCGCCCTCACCCTCGTTGACCTCGCGCGCCAGCTGTCCCTCGCGCTGGGCGCCGAAGAAGATGCATCCGGCGCGCTGTCCGTCGGGGGGCTGCGCTCAGGGTTCGCCCGCTTCGCGGAAGCCAAGCTGAGGCTCCGGGACTACTCGTTCGTCCCATCGGTGACCATCACCGGCACGCTGTCGCCGGGGGTGGCCCACCTGCACATCGCAGGGCGCGCCGCGGCGGCCGGTGAACTGCACCTCGCCGCGCACGGAACGCTCGTGGGGACCCTCGAAGGGCGCGCCGTCAGCCTGCCGGCGACTTCCATTGGCTCGGCGGCTATTGTCCGGCCCGATGAGCAGGCGAGCCCTTCTCCCGGTGCTGGCCTCGCTGGTCGCGCTCGCAGGTGCGCTCCAGGCTGCGATCAGCGCCTCCACCGCCTACTCGGCGACGTCATCGCGCCTCTCCTTCGTACCCTGCGCTGACACCGAAGCGTTCCAGTGCGCCACGCTGGCCGTGCCGCTCGACCGTCGGGGGACGCTCCCCGGGGCGGTGCCGCTGAGCGTGGAGCGCAAGGCGAGCGGCTCGGGAGCGACCGCGAGCGCGGTGCTCACGCTCGCTGGCGGCCCCGGCCAGGCCGCGCTCCCGCACGCGGAAGACATCGCCAAGCTGATCGCGCCGGCGCTCCAGGGGCGCGACCTGCTCGTGTTCGATCAGCGCGGCACCGGGGCCTCCGATCCGCTCAGCTGCTCCGCCTTCGAAGAACCGCTCAGCAGCGAAGCCGTGGCGGCGGAAAACTGCGCGCTCGACATCGGCCCCGCGCGCGGGGATTTCACGACGGTCGAATCGGTCAGCGACATCGAGGCGCTGCGCCAGGCCGCGGGCTACGAAAAGCTCGTCCTGTACGGGACGAGCTACGGGACGAAGGTGGCGCTCGAGTACGCCGAACGTTTCCCCTCGCACGTCGAAGCGCTCGTGCTCGACTCGGTCGTCCCCAGCGACGGCGAGGAACCCCTGCACGAGGCGTCCTTCCAGGCGATGACGCCCGTGCTCGAAGAGCTGTGCGGCGGAGGCGCGTGCGCCGGGATCACCGCCAACCCCGTCGCGGATCTCGCCGCGCTGAACGCGCAGCTGCGCCATCGCTCGCTGCACGGCAACGTCTTCGACGGCTCCGGCCGGCGCCACCGCGCCTCCCTGGGCGAGCTGGGCGTCTACGACATCCTGATCGCGGGCGACCTGAACCCGGCGCTGCGCGCGCTGCTGCCCGCGGCGGTGCACTCCGCCCTGCACCACGAACCCGACCCGCTGCTGCGCCTGAACCGGCTCTCGGAGGGGCTGATCCCGAACATCCCCCTCGCGCAGCCGCCTGCGGCGTCGGCGGGCGACATCGACGAAGCTCTGTACGCCACGACGATCTGCGAGGAGACGCCGTTCCCGTGGCAGCGCGGCGCCACCGCGCACACGCGCGAAGCGGAAGCGCTCGCGTTCCTGCACGGCCAGCCCGCGAGCGCGTTCTACCCGTTCGATGCGGCCACCGCCTACGAAGGCAGCTCGATGCCCGCCTGCTCGCGCTGGCCGGACGCCTCCGCCGCGCCGCCCGCCGCCGGGGAGCTGCCCGACGTGCCCACGCTGATCTTCTCCGGCGCACAGGACCTGCGCACCCCGACCTCCCAGGCGGTGCGCGTCGCCGCGTCGATCCCCGCCGCGCACGTCGTCGTGGTCCCGTTCACGGGCCATTCGGTGATCGGCAGCGACCTCGGCCGCTGCGCCCAGAACGCCCTGACCGCTTTC
Source organism: Solirubrobacteraceae bacterium (assembly GCA_025934395.1). Lineage (GTDB taxonomy): Bacteria > Actinomycetota > Thermoleophilia > Solirubrobacterales > Solirubrobacteraceae > Palsa-744. The sequence goes on from JAICYC010000019.1 coordinate 20,373, forward strand.
TTCGGGAACGCTCCCGTGAACCCGTGCGAACCGGAAAGCGACCTGTTCGCCCCCACCGCCGCCACACCCACCTCGCTCGCGTTCGTGCACGCCCCGCCCGGCGTCGGTGGGCGTGCCGGGAGGACGCTCGGGGCCGTGCTCGACACGATCGTCGACCTCAACCGCCAGATCATCGGCGCGACGATCGAGGCGGACTCGAATCTGCCGAGCGGCTCGAGCTTCGGCGGGCTGCACGGCGGCTACGCGCGGCTCGGCGGCGCGGCGGTGACGCTCAAGGGCTACGCGTCGGTCCCCGGCGTCACGTTGACCGGCAGGCTCCGGGTCGCGGGCGGGTCGCTGCTCGCGAGCACGCTGAAGATCGGCGGCAACCCCGCCGCCACCGGCACGCTGCGGCTCGGCGCGGCGTTCAAGCGCATCAGCGGGCGGCTGGGCGGACGCCGCTTCTCGATCGCCGTGACCCCCGCCGAGCTCGCGCGCAGCGACCGCCGCCCGGCGCCGCTCTGGATCGCGCCCGCACCCCTGCGCGACCGTCTCTGAGGCTCACCGGGATCCCGCGCCGCGGGGATACGCTTGACGGGTGCCCAACGCGCTGGCGCAGGAGACCTCGCCCTACCTCCGACAGCACGCCGAGAACCCGGTCGACTGGATGCCGTGGGGACCGGCTGCGCTTCGGCGTGCCGCCGAGGAGAACCGCCCGCTGCTCGTCTCGATCGGCTACTCCTCGTGCCACTGGTGCCACGTGATGGAGCGCGAGTCCTTCGAGGACGCCGACGTCGCAGCGCTCATGAACGACAGCTTCGTGTGCGTGAAGGTCGACCGCGAGGAGCGTCCCGACATCGACGCGATCTACATGGAGGCCGTGCAGAGCCTCACCGGGCACGGCGGCTGGCCGCTGAACGTGTTCCTCACGCCCGAGCAGGTGCCGATCTACGGCGGCACGTACTTCCCGCCCGAGCCGCGGCACGGGATGCCCGCCTGGCGCGACGTGCTGCTCGCGATCGCCGAATCGTGGAACGAGAACAGCGAGGAGCTGCGCGCGAGCGGGCGCGACGTGGGCGAGCGGTTCTCCGGCGGCGCGCGGCTCGCGCCGTCGGAGGTCCCGCTCAGCGAGGGCGCGCTGGAGGATGCCGTGGAGCGCCTGGGGGCGATGTACGACGCGCGGCACGGCGGCTTCGGCGGCGCGCCGAAGTTCCCCCACGCGTCCGCGATCGAGCTCCTGCTGCTGCGCGGCGAGCGCGCGATGTCGCTCGGCACGCTCCACGCGATGGCCGGCGGCGGCATCCACGACGTGCTCGGTGGCGGCTTCGCGCGCTACGCGGTCGACGCAGCCTGGACGGTGCCGCACTTCGAGAAGATGCTCTACGACAATGCGCTGCTCGCGCGCGCGTACCTGCACGGCTGGCAGGCGTCCGGGGACGAGCGCCTGCGCGAGGTGTGCGTGGGGATCCTCGACTGGGCGCTCGGGGAGATGCGCGGAGAGGAGGGCGGCTTCTACTCTGCGCTCGACGCCGACTCCGAAGGCGTGGAGGGCCGTTACTACGTGTGGACCGTCACGCAGCTGCGCGAGCTGCTCGGCGCCGATGCGGACGCCGCGATCGCGTGGTTCGGCGCGAGCGAGCAGGGGAACTTCGAGGACCCGCACCATCCCGAGCCGGGGCTGAACGTCCTCCAGGACCGCGCTGCGCCCGCCGACGGCGAGCAGCGCACGCGCATCCGCTCCACGCTGCTCGAAGCGCGCTCGCAGCGCACCCGACCCGGCCTCGACGACAAGCGGCTGACGAGCTGGAACGCGCTGATGGTGAGCGCGCTCGCCGACGCCGGCGGCGCGCTCGGACGCGAGGACCACCTCGCCGCCGCGGTCGCATGCGCGGAGTTCATCGAGCGCGACCTGCGCGACGCGCGCGGCCGGCTGCTGCGCACGTACAGCCGGGGCGAGGCCAAGATCGACGCCTACCTGGAGGACCACGCCTTCCTGCTCGAGGCGGAGATCGCGCTGTTCGAAGCCACCTGCGAGGAGCGCTGGCTGCAGCGGGCAGACGCGCTCGCCCGCGAGATCGTGGAGCGCTTCGCCGACCGCGAGCGCGGCGGGTTCTTCTCGACCGCCAGCGACGCCGAGCAGCTGATCGCGCGCCGCAAGGACCTCGAGGACGCGCCGATCCCCGCCGGGTCCTCGAGCGCCGCCAACGGCCTGCTGCGCCTGTCGCAGCTCACCGGAGCGCAGGCGTATGAGCAGTACGCGGTGCGCACCCTGCAGCTGCTCGCGGAGATCGCCCCCCGGCACCCGCACGCGTTCGGCCACGCGCTGCAGGCGATGCACTGGTACCTCTCCCCCGCGCGCCCGATCGCGTGCGAGGTTCCGCGAACCCAGGACTAGGCCGGCGCTCCGTGCCGGCCTAGAGGATCGACAGGTAGCGGTCGAGCTCCCAGGTCGTCACCTGGACGCGGTAGTCGTCCCACTCCTGGCGCTTGATCTCCACGTAGCGGTTGAACATGTGCTCGCCCAGCGTGCGCAGCACGAGCTCAGACTCAGCCGCGATCTCGATCGCCTCGCCGAGGCTCTCCGGGAGCTGCTCGACCCCCAGCCGGCGGCGGTCCTCCCCGGAGAGGTGGTACAGGTTCTTCTCCATCGGCTCCGGCAGCTCATAGCCCTTCTCGATCCCCTCGAGGCCGGCCTGCAGGAGCACGGCGAACGTCAGGTACGGGTTGCACGCGGGGTCGGGGCAGCGCAGCTCCATGCGCGTGGCCTTCTCGCGGCCGGGGTGGTAGAGCGGCACGCGCACGAGCGCCGAGCGGTTGCGGCGGGACCACGCCACGTACGTGGGCGCCTCGAAGCCCGGCACCAGCCGCTTGTAGGAGTTCACCCACTGGGCGAAGATCGCGCAGATCTCGCGCGCGTGCTTGAGCTGGCCGGCGATGAACGCCTTGCCCACGTCCGAGAGGAAGTACTGGTCGTCGGGGTCGAAGAACGCGTTGTTGCCGTCCGTGAACAGCGACTGGTGCGTGTGCATGCCCGACCCGTTCTCACCGAACAGCGGCTTCGGCATGAACGTGGCGTGCCAGCCGTACTTCATCGCGTACTCCTTCACCGTGATGCGGTAGGTCATGCAGTCGTCCGCCATCTTCAGCGCGTCCGCGTAGCGCATGTCGATCTCGTGCTGCGAGGGGCCCACCTCGTGGTGGGTGTACTCCACGTGGATCCCCAGCTGCTCCAGGGCGAGCACCGTCTCGCGCCGCACGTCGGAGCCCGCGTCGAGCGTGGTCAGGTCGAAGTAGCCGCCCTCGTCGAGCACCTCCGTGGAGCGCGAGTCGCGGAACAGGAAGTACTCGAGCTCGGGGCCCACGTTGAACGTGTCGAAGCCCATCTCGTTGGCGCGCGCGATCGCCCTGCGCAGGACGTGGCGCGGGTCGCCCTCGTAGGGCGTTTTCTCGGGCGTGATCACGTCGCAGAACATCCGCCCGACGCCCTGCTCCTCGGGCCGCCACGGCAGCACCGCGAACGTCTCCGGGTCGGGCATCGCGATCATGTCCGACTCCTCGATCGCGTTGAAGCCCGTGATCGACGATCCGTCGAAGCCCATCCCCGCCTCGAACGCGTCGTCGAGCTCGGCCGCGTTGATCGAGAACGACTTCAGCTGCCCGAGGATGTCGGTGAACCAGAACCGGATGAAGCGGATGTCGCGTTCGTCGACGAGCGCCTTGACGTCCTCGGCGGTCTTCACCCGTGCGGGTACAGGCGGGCGGTCCGGTCCCATCGGGCGCCCACCTTACACAGGGGTTGTGCCGCGGGCCATCGACGGATGGCCAAAGCGGGCCCTGCCTAGCGCGCGGTCCCGACCCCCGGTGGAGCGCCCGCCGGCGCCCCCGGCGCCCCTGGCGCGATCGCTGCGATCTGCCACGGATGCGCGTCGTCGTCGGTCAGCTCCATGCGCCAGCGCATCGCGAACGAGCTCGCAACCGACTTGTCGCCGTCGAGGACCGTGGTGGTCGTGCGGTCTTCCACGTAGCGCACGCCCGTGACGTGCAGCTCGACGGTCATCGACGGCGGCGTCTCGCGGCCGGCGAGCTCCACGATCTGCACCGACCGGATACGCGGCCCGCGGACCACCAACCTGCGGCTCCTGGTGGCGTCGCCGGGGTACAGCAGCTCGTCCGCAGCCGTCGCGCTCGCGATCGCGCGCATCGGGGCGTCGTCACCGTCGATCGCTTCCGCCCACACAGCAACGGCGTGGTCCACCTCGGTCTCCAGCACCCGCGGTGCGAACCGGTCGTCGACCATCGAGATGTCGAGTGCCGCCGCGCGGGCCTCCCCGGAGATCGTCGCCGGCGCGATCTCGCCGACCCGGCCGGTCTCGATCCGCTGTTCGGCCGCCTGCTCGAGCGTCGCCTCGCGTTGCAGGGCCTTCGTGTCCGACCACGGCGACGGGAGCACCGGCTCGGTGAGCTGGTGCATGCCCTCGTGGTGCTGCTCCACCGAGAGCAGCGTCCAATGCTCCCCGGAGCACCCCAGCGTCCAGTACTCGCAGATGTGGTGCGTGTCGCTGACGCTGTCGGTGCGGTGGATCGTGACGCCGGACCTGTCGATCACGATGTCGCGCACGCGCGCCGTGATCCGGACGATCGCGCGCTTGGAGCGGTCATCGGCGGCGTTGCGCAGACCCACGTAGTCCACGTGCACGGGTCCGACCACCGCAACTCGGTTGCTCCACCCGCGCACCGCGAACCCCTTCAACCTGCGCTCCCACTCGACCATCAGATCCGCGCTCACGAGCCGGGCCAGCAGATCGCGGTCGTCGTTCGTCCACGCCTGCTGGATCGTGCGGAACAGCCGCTCCGCCTCGGGCACGACCACGTCGGGAGCGAAGCGCGGGTCGTCCTGCGCCGCCTCCGCCGCCGCGAGGCGCACCTGCTTCCGGCGGCCGCGGAGCCGCCGCCACTCCACCGCCAGGTCGATCGGCCACAGCAGCACATGGCGCAGGAACCGACCGAGGGAGAACCGCTGCCGCTCCTCCGCGCCGCGCGATGCCCGCCAGTGATTGCCGGTCCCGATCACCAGGAACGCCACCGCGAAGATGGCGAGGATCAGCACGCCGCCCAGCGAGCCCCCGCCTTCACCGCCGCCTCCGCCCCCGCCGAAGCCGAAGCCCCCGCCGCCGCCACCGAAGCCACCGCCGCCGCCGCCACCGCCGCCGCCGCCGAACCCGCCCGACCCGCCGCCCGCGAGAGCGAGTGCCGTGCCGGGCGCCACGAGCAGGGCCACGATCGCCGCACCGCAGCTCGTGCCGAGGAGCACGCGCCCGCCGCGCACCCTGCGCGGCTGAGGCAGAAGCGCGAGGACGCGATCCACCCGAGGGATTCTCGCATTCCAGGCAGGAGCGCTGTGCGGCCCCCGCGGCTAGCGTGGCGGGGGCGACCCCTCGCGCCGCCCCATCCACGCCCCCAGCGGTGCGAGAGGCAAGCGAGGCAAGGACGCAGGCGACGTGGCGTGCTTTGCACGCGAGTCGCCGAGGACGCCGCCTCGCGCCGCCTATCGCAGCGCTGGCTAGTGGCCGGCTACTGCTGATACGAAGTTGGCCACCGCCTGCGCTTCCTTGCCCTGGTAGAGCTGCGCGGGCATCTGCCCGAGGCCGCGTGCGCGGCCTTCTTCGATCGCGCTCAGCACGAGCGCTTTGCGCCCGGCCGGCGTCGAGATGTCCTCGCCGACCCGCACGTCGAGGTTGGGGCCGATCTGGCCGACGGCCTTTGCGCCCGAGAGCGTGTGACAGACAGCGCACGCGTGCGCGAACAGGTCGCGTCCTTTCTGCTCTTCGGCGTTGAGGTGGACGCCGCCCACCCCCGCGCTCGCCTTGTCCTGGCCGTTGAACGCGAGCACGAGCGTCGGCACTGCGAGCCCGAACGCCACGAGGACGAGGACGCCGAGCGTCACGATCCGCTGGCCGGCGTTGGATTCGGTGTGCAGCGTCTGGCGCGCGCCGGCGGGTCCGCCGCGCATCCCGATGAAGAACACGGCGAGGCCGAGGAGCACCCACAGGAGGACCAGGATGATGATCATCGGGCGTGAACATATCGGTTGGCGTCGCGGGAAGGCTCCCGCTCGCGACCGTTTAGAGCCCCCTAAGGAACGGCGCTAACGTGGACGAAGTGCCGCGTCGCGGACGCGGGCCGTCGATCCACACGGAGGCCTGTTGTGCGGGAGATCGAGCGCAGGGGAAGCACCCGGTGAACCTCCTGCGCCGCTTGCACTTGTCGCGGTTGCTGCTCGTGTGCGGCGCGGTGGTCGCGCTCGGAGCGGGTCTCGCCGCGATCGCCTCCGCGCTCGGGTCGGGCCCGACCCCGGCGCCGCTGCCGCTCGCCCAGGCGGTCGAGAACGCGCTGAACGCGCCGCGCGTGGACGGGGTGAGCGCCCGGATCACCTTCACGAACCACCTGCTCGAAGGCGCCAACCTCGCCGGAGGCGGTGACGGGGGCGGCAGCATCGCATCGAACCCGCTCGTCAGCGGAGCCTCGGGCCGCCTGTGGGTCGCATCCGACGGGCGGATGCGGATCGAGCTCCAGTCCGAAAAGGGCGACACCGAGATCATCTACGACGGGCACACCGTCTCGGTGTACGACACCGCCAACAACGCCATCTACCGCTACACGCCCGAACAGCACGCCACCGACGGCCCCGCCGACGACCAGGGCGCCCCGCCGTCGATCGCAGACGTCGAACGAGCGATCGCCCATCTGCGCGAGCACGCCGTCGTCTCCGGCGCTACGCCCAGCGACGTGGCCGGCCAGCCGGCCTACACCGTGCGCATCTCGCCCAAGGAAGGCGGCAGCCTGCTCGGCGGCGCCGAGGTGTCCTTCGACGCCGGCCACGGCCTGCCGCTTCGCACCGCGATCTACTCCTCCAAGAGCTCCGCCCCGGTGGTCGAACTCGCAGCCACCGAAGTGAGCTACGGCCCGGTCGACAGCTCGGTGTTCTCCCTCGCAGCGCCCTCGGACGCGTCCGTGCACGTGATCGAACCCGGCGGCGGGAAGACCGCCGAAGAAGCCCCCGACGGACAGGACGGGCACGGCAAGCTCACGGGCCACGGACATGGGATCAGCACGATCGGGGTGCTCGAAACGCCCGATCACAGCGCCCGGAAGCAGGGCGGTCCGCTCGAACAGCTCCCCACCGTGAGCGTCAAGGGAACCAGCGCCAGCGAGCTGCGCACCGCGCTCGGCACGATCCTCACGTTCGAGCGCTCCGGCGTGCGTTACGTGGTCGCCGGCGCGGTGGAAGCAGGCCAGGTCGAGGCGCTCGCGCGCGAACTCTGAAACGCCCGTGAGCGACCCGGTTGCCGAGGAGGCACAGCCCGTCAGGGCGCGCGGGCTCGTGAAGCGCTACAGCGAGGTCGTGGCGGTCGATCACGTCGACCTCAACGTGCGACGCGGCGACGTGTACGGGTTCCTGGGCCCCAACGGCGCGGGCAAGACCACCACGCTGCGCATGGCGCTCGGCCTGATCGTGCCGAGCGACGGCGCTGTGGAGCTGTTCGGGCGCGACCCGATGCGGGCCGGGGCGAGGGCGCTGCGGGGCGTGGCGGGGTTCGTGGAGGCGCCGCGCTTCTATCCCTATCTGAGCGCGCGCAAGAACCTCGAGCTGCTCGCCGCGCTCGACGGCGGCGACGCGCGCGCGGCGATCGGCGAGGCTCTGGAGACGGTGGAGCTCACGCCGCGCGCCGGGCACCGTGTGGGCGGCTACTCCCACGGCATGCGCCAGCGCCTCGGGATCGCAGCGGCGCTGCTGCGCCGTCCGCAGCTGCTGATCCTCGACGAGCCCGCCACGGGCCTCGACCCGGCGGGGATGCGCGATATGCGCGAGCTGATCCTCCGTCTCGCCGCCGAGGGGATCACCGTGCTGCTATCGAGCCACCAGCTCCCCGAGGTGCAGGAGCTCTGCAACCGCGTGGCGATCGTCAACCGCGGCCGCGTGGTCTACGAGGGCGCGATGTCCGATCTCCGCCGCCAGGGAGGCGCGGGCTACCGCATGCGCACCACCGACGACGACCGCGCGATCGCGATCGCGCGTGAGCAGGACGGGATCGAGAGGGTTGCGCGCGACGAGCAGGGGATCGGTTTCCAGGCCGACGAGCACCACGTCGGCGCGCTGACGATCGCGCTCGGCGCGGGCGGTGTCGGCATCCTCTCGCTCGCGCCCGAGCTCGCGTCGCTGGAGGACCTGTTCTTCCGCCTCACCGGCGAGGCACCCACGGCGGACGGCGGCCTCGACGGAGCGGCGCCCCCGAGCGACGGCACGCTCGTGGAGGCCAGGTGAGCAGCGTGGGCGCAGCAGCTCCCGCGGCGATCGCGCCCGCGCGCGCGGCGCGCCGGCCGCCGGTGCGCACGGTGTACCGCTGGGAGCTGCGCAAGCTGGCATCCCAGAAGCGCACGTACCTCGGATACGGGCTCGCCGTCCTGCTTCCCGTGATCTTCGTCGTCAGCCAGCTGATCCGTGGCCACCCGCCGCGGAACGCCGACAGCATCTTCGCGGGGCAGATCTTCGAATCGGGGCTCGCAACGCCCGTTCTGATGCTCACGTTCCTGGCGCCGTTCTTCCTGCCGCTGATCGCGTCGCTCGTCGCGGGCGACATCGTGGCGGCCGAGGACAACAACGGCACGCTCAAGACGATCCTCACCCGCTCGGTGGACCGCGGCCAGGTATTCGCCGCCAAGGCCCTCGCCGCCGCCACCTACGGCGCCAGCGCGGTGTTCCTCTCCGCCGCCGTCGCCACTGGCGCGGGGATCGCCGCCTGGGGCTTCCACAGCGTGCGCACGTTCTCCGACAGCGTCGTCTCAGCGAGCGAAGCGCTGCTGCTCGTGTTCGCGGCCAACGCGTTCTTCCTGATCCCCCTGCTGACGCTCGTCAGCATCGGCGTGCTGCTCTCGACGGCCACCCGCAACAGCGCCGCCGCGATCGTCGGCACGCTCGGCATCACGCTCGTGCTCGCGATCGTCGCGCAGATCCCCGGCCTCGAAGGCCTCCACCCCTATCTCCTCACGCAGCAGTACTTCGCCTGGCAGGGCCTCCTGCGCACCCCCACCGACTGGTCTCCGATCCTGCACTCGCTGTGGGTCTGCGCCCTCTACGCCGGTCCCGCGCTGATCGCGGGCTACCTCGTCTTCCTGAGGCGCGACGTCGCCGGGGGCTGAGGCGTCCGCGCCCCTCAGCGTCAGCTGACGTCGGCGGTGGGAACCTGGACCACGTTCAGCTCGACGTCGCCCATCAGCCGCCGGGCCTCGCGGGGGTCGATCGTCCCGGCGCCCATCCGCCCGGTCGACTCGGCGCCGCAGGCGACGCCGAAGCGCAGGCACTGGTCAGGCGAGCGGCCTTCGTAGCGGGCTGCGAGGTAGCCGGCGAGGAACGCGTCGCCGGAGCCGCGCTTTGCGATCGGCTCGCGGGGCTCGATCTGCGCGCGCTTGAGCACGCGCTGGCCCTCGACCAGCATCTGCGCGTAGCAGCCGTCGGGAAGGGTCATGATCGCTTCGCGCGGGCCGAGGGCGGTTATCTCGGCGACCGCGAGCGAGCGCTCGGTCTCGTCTGCGAACTCGTGACCCACCAGCTCCTCGGCCTCGGGGACGTTCGGCGAGACGAGGTCGGGCTCGGCGCGCACCGCCTGACGCAGCGGCTCGCCGTCGGTGTCCGCCACCGTGAGGACGTCGGAGCGGTCGAGATCGCGGATCAGCGACGCGTACAGGTCGGGCTCGACGCCGCGCGGCAGGGACCCCGCGAACACGACGATCGCGGCGCCGCGCGCGAGGTACAGGAGCTTGTCGCGGAACAGCTCCACCTCGCGCTCTGAGACCTGGGGCCCGCGTTCGTTGATCTCCGTCTGCTCACCCGTCGTGGGATCGAGCACCGAGGTGTTCGTGCGCGACTCCTCGCTGATGCGCACGAAGTCGTTGAGGATCGACTCCTCGGTGAGCTGCTCGACGATGTGCGTGCCGGTCGCGCCGCCGGCGAAGCCCGTGGCGATCACCGGCTGTCCGAGCGCCTTCAGCGTACGCGCGATGTTGACGCCCTTGCCGCCCGCCATCGTCGTCTGCTCGACCGTCCGGTGGCGACGCCCGAGGCGGAAGTTCGGCACCGCAAGCGACTTGTCGATCGCGGCGTTGAGCGTGACCGAGATGATCATGCGGGCGCTGCGCCGGGGCTCCGCTGCGCAGGCGGGCGGCTAGATCTCCATCCCAGCACGCACAGAAGGCTAGCGAACCGGCTCGTGCGGCCGGCCGCCTTGCACGGACGCGGCATCCGCGCGTTCCGCGGGACGAACCACGACGCCGCCTCAGCCGCGCGCGAGGGCCTGGGCGGACAGCTCCCAGGCGGACTCGCGCAGGCGCTCGGCCTCGGCGCGCGCCGCCGCAGCGGGGTCGCCGCCGCTGTCCCGGTGGGCGTTGGCGATGCTGCGCGACGCGGTCACGAGGCCACCTGCGCGCCCGGGCGCGAACGCTGCGGCGAGCTCCTCGACGCGGCCGCCCTGCGCGCCCACGCCCGGCAGCAGGAACGGCGCGTGCGGCATCAGCTCTCGCGCGCGCTCGAGGTGGCCGGGGCGGGTCGCGCCGACGACCGCGCCCACGTCGGAGAGCCCCGACTCTCCCACGCCCCCGTCGCCGAGGGCGGTGACGAGCGCGGCGAGCGCCTCCCACACGGCGCGTCCGTCGGCGAGCTCGAGGTCCTCGACGTCCTCCGCGCCCGGGTTCGACGTGCGCACCAGCACGAGCACGCCCGCACCCGTCCGCCGCGCCGCGGCGACGAACGGCTCGACCGCGTCGCGGCCCATCAGCGGGTTGACCGTCATCAGATCCGCGTCGAGTCCGCGCAGCTCACCGAAGCTCGTCGCGAGGCCGTCGGTGAGCGACGCCGCGTAGGCGGCCGCGGTCACGTCGATGTCGCCGCGCTTGCCGTCGGCGATCACGAGCAGCCCCGCGGCGCGCGCGTGCTCGCAGACCTCGCGCAGCACCCCGTTTCCGCCCGGACCGAGCGCCTCGAAACGCGCGAGCTGCGGCTTGATCGCGACACATGCCTCCCCCGCTGCGTCGATCAGCGCGGTGCAGTGGGCCGCGACGGCACGCAGCGCGGCCGCTTCGCCACTCGCGCCCGGAGCCACCCCGGTGGTGCTCTGCGGCCAGAGCGACCCCGGGTCGGGGTCGAGGCCGAGCACGATCTGCGTCTCGCGCTCGGCCACCCGGCCGGCGAGCGTGTCGCCGAAACGCCCCCCGCTCTTCAGCGTCCCTTCACCGCCGACTTCAGCCCGCTCCCCGCGGTGAACCGCGGGACCCGCGACGCGGCGATCTGGATCCGCTCGCCGGTGCGCGGGTTCACGCCGGCGCGCGCCCCCCGCTCGCTCACGTGGAACTTGCCGAACCCCGAGACGGTCACGTCGCTGCCCCGTCTCAACGCGTCCTCGACTGTGGCAAGGACGGCGTCCACGGCACGCGACGCGTCCTGCTTGGTCATGGATGCCCGGTTTGCCACCTGCTCGATCAGCTCGGACTTGGTCACTTCGCCCTCCTCTTTCGTGAAACCGGTGTGCCGACGCTAACACCGATCGCGGACGCGGGGCAAGGCGAGATTGCGGTCCTCGCGATAGGCGAGAATGCCGCAATGGACATCACCCGCGTCGCCTGGATCACGACCGTGCTGGTCGCCCTGCTGACCGCGCTGCTGCTGCTCCTCTCCGGGTACATCGGATACGCCGGCTTGGGGCTGGCGGTGGCGATCTCCGCGGGCATCAACCTGATGTGAGCGACGGCCCCTCCGGCGCACCGGGCGGGCCTGCCGGCCCTGCCGGGCGGGCGCCCTCAGGCGCTCTCGAGCCAGCTCAGCAGCGCGCGTGCGGCACGCCCCCGGTGGCTGATCGCATCCTTCTCGTCATCTGAGAGCTCGGCCATCGTGCGACCTGCGGCGTCCTCGTCGGGGAGGAACGCGGGGTCGTAGCCGAAGCCGCCCATGCCCCGCGGCTCGGCGGCGAGGCGGCCGCTGCAGCGCCCCTCGAACAGCTCCTCGATCGATCGTTCGGGGTCGCAGTAGGCGATCGCGCACACGTACTCCAGGCCGCTTCCGGCAGGCGCCTCGCGCAGCAGCTTGGCGAGGTTCTCGCCGTCGCTGGCGTCCTCGCCCGCGTAGCGCGCGGAGCGGACGCCCGGCGCCCCGCCGAGGGCGTCCGCGGCGATCCCCGAGTCGTCCGCGAACGCCGGCCGCCCGCATGCCCGTGCGGCCGCGCGCGCCTTCTCGAGCGCGTTCTCCGCGAACGTCGCGCCGTCCTCGGGGGGCAGCTCCACCTCGGCGCCCAGCGGCTCGATGAGCCATGCACGGTCCGCCCCGGCCAGCAGCCGTTCGAACTCCCGTGTCTTGTGGTGGTTGTGGGTCGCGAGCAGCAGCGTGCGCTGCGCCGAGCTCAAGCGGACACCGCGCCCGCGTGCCCCTGCTCGGCGGGCCGCCCGGGCTCGCCCGCGGTCGCGATCGCGGCCTCCTGTGCGGCCCGCAGCTGCTCGATGCCACCCGCCGCGAGCGCGAGCAGGTCGTCGAGATGCGCGCGCGAGAGCGGCGTGCGCTCTGCGGTCGCCTGGACCTCCACCAGGCCGCCCTCCCCGGTCATCACCACGTTCGCATCCACCTCCGCCGTGGAGTCCTCGGAGTAGTCGAGGTCGAGCAGGGCGGTGCCGCCCACGATCCCGCACGAGACCGCGGCGACCGACCCGTTCAACGGCGAGCGCTCGAGCAGGCCCTCCGCGCGCAGGCGCTCGCAGGCCAGAGACAGCGCCACGAACGCCCCCGTGATCGAAGCGCAGCGCGTGCCGCCGTCCGCCTGGAGCACGTCGCAGTCCAGGTAGAGGGTCCGTTCCCCGAGCGCGCCGAAGTCCACCACGCCGCGCAGCGAGCGCCCGATCAGCCGCTGGATCTCCACCGTGCGGCCGTCCTGACGGCCTCGCGTGGCGTCGCGCTGCTTGCGATCGCCCGTGGATGCGGGGAGCATCCCGTACTCGGCGGTCACCCAGCCGCTGCCCCGCCCGGCCATCCAACGCGGCACGCTCTCCTGCGCCGAGGCCGTGCAGATCACGCGCGTCTCGCCCATCGAGATCAGAGCCGAGCCGGTCGCGGTGCGCACGAACCCGGGCTCGATCGCCACGGGGCGCAGGTCTGCGACACCCCGCGCGTAGCTTCGCTCGCTCATCGGCGCCATCATTCCAGAGCGGTACGGTCGACGGATCGTGCGCGCGCTCGTCGTCTCGAACATGCTCCCCGACGCCGCGCACCCGGAGCGCGGCAGCTTCGTGCGCGACCAGGTCGCCGCGCTCCGTGAGCTCGACGATCTCGAGGTGGAGCTGTACGAGTTCCCGCCCGGCGGTGGGGCGCTCGCCCGCGCGGGCGTCGACCTCGCACGCCGCCGCCGGGCGGCCGCGCCCGACATCGTTCACGCGCACTTCGGGCTGACCGCGCTGCCGTCGCTGTCCGCGCCCGCCCGCGTCCGCGGGCTCACGCTCCACGGCACCGACGTTCGCCACCCGCGCACGCGCCGGGTCACGCGTGCGGTCGCCCACAGCGTGGAGGTGCTCGGAGTCGTCTCGCGCGCGCTCGCCCAGGAGCTGCCCGCGCGCTTGGCGGGCCGCGCCGTCGAGCTGCCGTGCGGCGTCGACGTGCGCCGCTTCTCCCCGCGTCCGCGACGGGAGGCCCGGGAGCGCCTCGGCCTCGACCCGGGCGAGCCGTTCGCGCTGTTCCCCGCCGACCCCGCGCGCGCCGGCAAGCGCCACGATCGCGCGCTCGAGCTGACGCGGGCAGCGGGCGTGCGGCTGGCGGTGCTCGGCGGCGTCGCGCCGGAGCGGGTCCCGCTGTGGGTGAACGCTGCCAACGCGGTGCTCGTGCCGTCGGACCACGAGGGCTTCGGCCTGGCTGCGGTCGAGGCGCTCGCCTGCGAGGTGCCGGTGCTCGCAACGCCGGTGGGGATCCACGCGGCTGCGCTCGCCGGCATCGACGGGGCGCTGTGCGCGCCGTTCGCGCTTGAGACCTGGCTGCCCGCGCTGCGCGCGTGCGTGCTCGACCCCGACCCACGCGCCCAGGGCCGCGCGAGCGCGGAGCGGTTCTCCGCCGTCGCGATGGCGCATCGGCTTCGCGACGCCTGGCGCGAGGCATTGCAGCGCGCCGCCTAGGCGCGGCGGACCTCCTGGGCGCGGGGTAGCATGAACCAGCCGTGGATCAGACACCCCCCACGAGCCCCGGCGCCGCCGCCGCCGCGACGCCCGACCCCGCCCAGGCTCACGCGCCCGCGCCTGCGGGCGATCGGCCCGCGTCCCAGGCGTCCCCAGCGGGCGCCGCGCACGATGCCGAGCAGCAGGGCTTCGCATCGCGCGGGCGCATGCGCCGCCGCGTGCGGTTCCTGCGCAAGGCGAGGGAGCTGGCCTACCGCGACCTCGGCGGGCTCGTGTTCAACCTGCACCGCTTCGGCCAGCGCAACGACCCGCTGGTGCTCGCCAAGCTGAACCTGCTCGGCCAGATCGACAACGAGCTGCGCACGCTCGAGCACGCGCTCGCCGAGCACCAGCCGATCACCGTGCTGCGCGAGGCGGGGATCACCGCATGCCCGCGTTGTGCGGCCATCCACAGCAGCGAAGACCGGTTCTGCCCGCGCTGCGGCATGCCGACGGGACGCCACCCGGACCTGCCGATCGCCGTCGCAGGTGCGGGCGCGGATGCTCCGCCGAGCACCCCTGCGCCCGCGACCGCGGCAACCCGGGCCCCCGCGGCCCCCCCGGCCCCTGCGCCCTCCGCGCCGAGCGCATCGCCCGGCCCGCCCCCGAGCACGACTTCGAGCCCGCCCTCGACCCCCGGCCGAAACGCCGGTGCGAACGCACAACCGGCCCCCGTCGCTGCAACGCCGTCCGGCGCGCAGCACCCCACCGAGCAGCACGACTCGGTGCCCGCCGACGGCCCGGAGCGCGCGGCGGCGACCCCCCGGGAGGACATCACCGAGGTCGTGCGCCCGTCGGCCAAAGGGCCGTGAGCGCCGCCGCGCCGCCGGGCACCACGCATACGGGCGTTCCGGCGCAGCCCGGGACCCACGTGGGCGCGGACGTCGCCCAGCCACCCGCGGAGGCGTGCCCGCTGTGCGGGACCGGGCTCGCCCCCGAGCAGGAGTGGTGCCTGCGCTGCGGCGCGGCCGCGCGCACACGGCTCGCTGCGGCGCCCGACTGGAAGCTGCCTGTCGCGCTGATCGCGGTGATCGCCGTGCTCGCTCTGGGCGCGCTCGCCGCGGCGCTCGTGAAGCTCGCCGGCGACTCGGGCCCCTCCCCGAACCCCGTCACCCGCACCGTCGCTGCTCCGGCCGCAGCCACGCCCCCCGCGGCGACCCCGTCCACCCCCGTCGCACCCCCCGCCACGACGACCACGCCGGGGGCGGCGACCGCCCCGAGCGGAGCGGGCGCGAGCACCGCTCCCGGCACCTCGCCCACGCCGGGCGCCACCACGACGGCGCCCGCGGCGGGCGCGACGAGCACGGCGCCGGCCCAGCCGGCCAGATAGGCACTGGGACGCTGCGGTCGCGCCCGTCGCGCCCGCGAGGGCCGGGCGCGACGGATACGGTTCTGCGTTGTGACGCCCGGCCAAGCGACCGCGGTCTCGCGCGAGGCGGACTTAGTCGTCGTTGGCGCAGGGGGCGCGGGCCTGTACGCCGCGCTGTGCGCCGCGCGCGAGGGCGCGGAGGTGGTGCTCGTCTCGGCGACGCCGCTCGCGCAGACCGCGAGCTACTGGGCCCAGGGCGGCCTCGCCGCCGCGCTCGCCCCGGACGACAGCTTCGAGCTGCACCTCGCCGACACCGAGCGCGCCGGCCGCGGCCTGGTACGCCGCGCAGCCGCGCAGACGCTCGTGCGCGAGGCGCCCGAGGTGGTGGGCGATCTGCAGACGCTCGGCGTGCGTTTCGACGCGGATCGCTTCGGCCAGCTCGCGCTGGGGCTGGAGGGCGGCCACTCCGTGCGACGCGTTGTGCACGCGGGCGGAAGCGCCACCGGGCGGCGCGTCGTGCGCCAGCTGTCGGCGCTCGCCGCCGCACACCCGCTCGTGGAGGTGTTCGAGGGCTCGCGGGTGCAGGCGCTGTGGCGGCGTGAGGGGCGCTGCGCGGGCGTCGCGTGCGACGACGGACGCGTGATCGCCTCCCGCTCGGTGGTGCTCGCCACCGGCGGTGCCGCGGCGCTGTGGTCGCGTACCACCAACCCGCCCGGGTCGCAGGGCATCGGGCTGCAGCTGGCCCACACCGCGGGGGCGCGCCTCGCCGACATCGAGCTGCTGCAGTTCCACCCGACCGCCGTGATCGGCGTGCCGGGACGCGAAGGGTTCCTCGTCACCGAGGCGATCCGCGGGGAGGGCGCCACCCTCCACGACGCCGCGGGCGAGCGCTTCGTCGACGAGCTCGCGCCCCGCGACGAGGTGTCACGCGCGATCCACGAGCTGCTCGCCCGCAGCGGTGCGCGGTCGGTGGGCCTCGACATGCGCGGTGTCGATCCGGCGAAGGTCCCCAACGTCGTCGCCGCGCTGCGCGACGCGGGGCTCGACCCGACCCGCGAGCTGGTGCCGGTCGCGCCCGCCGCGCACTACATGATGGGCGGAGTCGTCACCGATCTCGACTCGCAGTCCACGCTGCCCGAGCTCTACGCGGTGGGCGAGACCGCCTGCACCGGGCTGCACGGGGCCAACCGGCTCGCCTCCAACTCGCTCAGCGAGTGCTTCGTGTTCGCTCGCCGCGCGGTGCACCGTGCGCTCGCGCGCCCCGCGCCGGCGAGCGTCGAGCCGACCCGGGCCGAGCTCGCGGAGCTGCGCCGCAGGCCCGCGCCGGAGTCGGCCGAGCGCAGCACGCGCGAGGCGCTGTGGGCGCGCGCCGGTGTGGTCCGCCGCGCCGAGGACCTCGAGCTGCTGCTCGATGACCCCCACCCGCTCGCCCAGCTGATCGCCCGCGCCGCCCTGGCCCGCTGCGAGAGCCGCGGCGCGCACCTTCGCGCGGACCACCCCGGTCCCGACCCCGCGTTCGACCACCGCCACGGCGTGATCGACCCGGGGGGAGAGATCGCCTGGGAGCGCTGGGACTGACCAGAGACGCTGCCCGGCAGGGGTCGTCGACCCTCGCAAAACGGCTGCGACCCGTTTCCCTGGAGCCCGAAGGGTTAGCGAAACATAAGAAGTTCGACCCAAAGGCCCGGAACTCGCTCTTTTCGGGCCGCAGCCGTGTTGGCGATTTAGGAAGGCCTGAGAGACGTGTGGAGTCTTCCAGGATGGCGGGAGTGCGCGAAACAGCAGATCGGAGCAAGAGAGGTTCAGGAGCGGTCCCATGTACCAGTTCAGTAGAGCCATCTATCGCAGGCTTGCGCCCCAGGTTCTGCCGCCGCCCGCGGGGCTGCCCGCATCGAGCAACCATGCGGCCGTGCTGAAGGCCTGCGAGGACGTAGTAACCCGGCTCGCCATCGACCGTCACAACTTCGCGCGGCCCGAGCGCGCCCTGTTCAGCCAGATCCGCAGCTACTTCCCGATGTCGGCCCAGGCGCACGTCCACTGCGTGGTGACGCGCTACATGGGCTTCGCGCAGCAGTTCCTGATCGAACACCCCCACGAGGGATACACAGCCGTCAGCGGCGCGCCGCCGCAATGTCGCGCGACCACGCGCAAAGGCGCGCCGTGCCAGCGCACCCCGCTGCCGCACAACGGCTACTGCCCTTCCCACCAGCACCTCGCAGAAACCGAGGATCGCGAGCTCGCGGCGGCCTGAGCGCGGGCACCCCCTCCCGCGGAGCGGAACACAACCGCCACCTCAGGGTGAAGCACCCCGCCCCGAGGGCTCGGCCGCCGCGTTGTCGTTCGCAGCGTTGTCATTCGCCGCGTGATCACCCGCCGCGGCGGCCTGACGTACGCTGCGGCGGTGCTGCTCGGCGTCGATGTAGGCGGGACCTTCACCGACGCCGTGCTCGTGGGGGAGGACGGCGCGATCCACACCGCGAAGGTGCCCACCACCCCCTCGCAGCAGGCGCGCGGGGTGCTCGCGGCGGTGCGCGAGGTGCTCTCGCGCGCGGGTGCGAAGGCCGGCGCGGTGACCCGCTTCGCGCACGGGATGACGGTTGCCACGAACGCGCTGCTCGAGGGCGACACCGCCCGCACCGCACTCGTCACCACGGCCGGGTTCACCGACGTGATCGAGCTGGGACGCCAGAGCAGGCCGCATCTCTACCGCCTGTGGGACGCCCCTCCCTTGCCCCTCGTGCCCGCCGAGCTCCGCTTCGGGACTCGCGAGCGGACGGGACCGGACGGCGTGCTCGTGCCGCTCGCAGAGGAGGACGCACGGGCGGTCGTCGACGAGCTCGCCGCGGCTGCGCCGGAGGCGGTGGCGGTGTCGCTGCTGCACTCCTACGCGGACCCGTCCCACGAGCGCCTGCTCGGCGAGCTGATCGAGGCGCGCCTGCCGAACGCCCACGTCTCGCTCTCCAGCGACCTCGTGGGGACGTTCCGCGAGTTCGAGCGCACCGCCACGACCGTGCTCGACGCCGCGCTCTCGCCGCGGCTGCGCGGCTATCTCGGCGAGCTCGGGCGTGAGGCGCTCGCGCTGGGCGTCTGCGAGCCGCAGATCATGCAGTCCTCGGGCGGGCTCACGCACCTCGGCAGGGCCGGTGCCCACGCGGCGCTGACCGCGCTGTCGGGGCCCGCAGGCGGCGTGGGCGGTGCCCAGCTCGTGGCCGAGCTCGCGGGCGAGGCGGACGTTCTCTGCTTCGACATGGGCGGCACCTCGTGCGACGTGTGCGTGCTCGCGGAGGGGCAGGTCCCAGAGACCGCCGAGCGAACGGTGGCGGGGCGGCCGCTGTCGCTGCCGTCGCTCGACATCCACACGGTCGGCGCGGGGGGCGGATCGATCGCGTGGCGCGACGGCGGCGGCGCGCTGCGCGTGGGGCCGCGCTCCGCGGGCGCCGACCCCGGCCCCGCTTGTTACGGGCGTGGCAGAGACCTCCCCACCGTCACCGACGCGAACCTGCTCCTCGGCCGGCTGCTCGGCGACGCGCCGCTCGCGGGCGGCGTCGCGCTCGACCGCGCGGCCGCGCGGCGCGCCGTGGGCGCGCTCGCCCACGAGCTCCACCTGACCGAGCTCGCCTGCGCCGAGGGCATCGTCCGGGTCGCCGAGGCCGAGATGCTGGGCGCGCTGCGCGTGATGACGGTGCAGCGCGGGATCGATCCGCGCCGGCTCGCGCTGATGCCGTTCGGCGGCGCAGGCCCTCTGCACGCCTGCGCGCTCGCCGAGGGGCTCGGGATCGAACGCGTCCTGTGCCCGCAGGCATCGGGGGTGCTCTCCGCGCTCGGGCTCGCGGCCGCGCCACCGCGCTGCGACTCCGCACGCACCGTGATGCTCGCCGGCGCCTCCCTCGGCGAGGAGCGCCTCGGAACGGCGCGGGCGGCGCTGCTCTCGGAGGCGCTCGCCGACCTGCGCGGACCCGCCGAGCGCGCGCGCGTTCGTTACGAGCTGCGCTACCGCGGGCAGTCCTTCGAGCTTCCGGTCGACGAGGACCTGCCCGCCCCGGTCGGTGTGCCGGCGCCCGGCGCGAAGGTGCCGGGCGCCGACGCGACAGCGCTCGCGTCACGCTTCCACGACGCCCACGAAGCTCGCTACGGCTACCGAGACGAGGAGGCGGACGTCGAGCTGGTGACGATGCGCGTATCCGTGTGGGGATCGTCCCCCGTGCTCGCACCGCGCGCCGCAGCCACCGCCCAGCGCGCCGGCCCGCAGCGCACCGCGCTCGTGATCGGCGGCGAGCCGGTGGAGGCGACGCTGCTGCTGGGCGAGCCGGAAGCCGGCCAGGCCGTGCGCGGCCCCGCGCTGGTGGCCTTGCCCGCGGCGACGCTTCTGGTGCGGCCGGGGTGGTCCGGCTCGGTCGACGCCCACGGGACGATCGCGCTCACGCGCAGCGGGGTGGAGTGATCGTGCTCGACCCGATCGAGCTGCAGGTGATCGCGGGCGCGCTCGGCGCAGCGTGCGAGGAGATGGGCGTCGTCCTGATCCGCTCGGCGCACTCGTCGAACATCAAGGAGCGCCGCGACGCCTCGACCGCGCTGTTCGATCCGGCCGGCGAGATGGTGATGCAGGCCGAGCACATCCCCGTCCACCTCGGCGCGATGCCCGCCGCGGTGGCGGCGGTCCGTGGTGAGCACCATCGCGAGGGCGTCTCGTGGGTTCTCAACGACCCGTTCGCGGGCGGGACGCACCTCCCCGACATCACGGTGATCACGCCGGCGTTCGCCGCGGGCGGAGAGCTGATCGGGTTCGCCGCGAGCCGTGCCCATCACGCCGACGTGGGCGCGGAGGTCCCCGGCTCGATGCCCGCCGACAGCACCTCGCTTGCGGACGAGGGCGTCGTGATCTCACCGCGCGTGCTCGACGAGCGCGCGCTGGAGGAGCTGAGCGCGAGCATGCGCCAGCCGCGCGAGCGGCGGGCGGACCTCCGGGCCCAGCTGGCAGCCAACGCGGTTGGGGTCGAGCGCCTGCGCGAGCTGGCCGCGCGGCTCGGCGTGGAGGGTCTGCGGGAGGCCACCGCGGCGGTGCTCGACTACTCCGAGCGCCGCACGCGTGCGTGCCTGGCCGAGCTGCGCGACGGCGAGCGCGCGTGCGAGGACGTCCTGGAGGCGCGCGAGGGCGACCTGCGGTTGCGCTGCACGGCCCGCGTTCAGCACGATCGGCTCGAGCTGGATTTCACGGGCAGCGCGGCCCAGCACGCCGGCAACCTCAACTGCCCGCTCGCGGTCACATTCTCCGCGTGCCTGTTCGCGCTGCGCGTGCTCACCGACCCCGACATCCCCCCATCGGCCGGTGCGTTCCGGCCGCTGCGCCTCGTGGTCCCGGAGGGGTCGCTGCTGAACGCGCGCCCCGGGGCGGCGGTGGCCGCGGGCAACGTGGAGACCTCCTCGCGGGTCGCCGACCTCGTGCTGCGCGCCTTCGGCCACGCGCAGGGCCAGGGAACGATGAACAACCTCACGCTCGGCGATGAGCGCTTCTCCTACTACGAGACGCTCGGCGGGGGCCAGGGCGCCGCGGCCGACCGCGACGGCCCGAGCGGGGTGCACGTGGCGATGAGCAACACGATGAACACCCCGATCGAGGCGCTCGAGCGCGAGTTCCCGCTGCGCGTCACCGAGTACGCGCTGCGCCGGGGCTCCGGCGGCGCGGGCCATCGTCACGGCGGGGACGGCGTCGTGCGGGAGCTGGAGGCGCTGCGCGACATGACCTACTCGCTGATCGCCGAGCGCCGCCGGCACGCCCCGCGGGGCGCCGCGGGCGGGCACGACGGGACGCCGGGCCGCGACCTGCTCGACGGCAAGCCGATCCCCGGCAAGAGCACCGGCCGGCTGCGCGCCGGCCAGCGGCTGCGCATCGAAACGCCCGGTGGTGGAGGATTCGGCGATGCCTGAGCCCGTACAGCAGCCACGCGTCGGGTTCCTCGGCCTCGGGATCATGGGCGCCCGCATGGCGGCGAACGTGGCGCGGGCGGGCTTCCCCCTGTGCGTGTGGACGCACACGCCGGGCAAGGCCGCACGCTGGGCGCAGGAGCACGGTGCGCAGCATGCCGCGACGCCCGCCGAAGCGGCCGCTCAGAGCGAGATCGTGATCAGCATGGTGGTCGACGGCGAGCAGGTGAGCGGGGTGATGCTCGGGGACGAGGGGGTGATCGCCTCGGCACGGGAGGGCCTGCTCGCGGTTGACATGTCCACGATCGGCCCCGCCGCGACGCGCGCGATCGCGACCGAGCTGCAGGAGGCCGGCGTGGAGATGCTCGATGCCCCGGTCACCGGGTCCTCGCCGAAGGCGCAGGACGGCACGCTGACGATCATGGTGGGCGGCTCGCAGGGAGCCTTCGAGCGGGTGCGCCCGCTGCTGGAGGCGATGGGGGAGGTGATCGTGCACGTGGGCCCGACCGGACAGGGCCAGATGCTGAAGCTCATCAACAACGCGGTCGGCGCGGCGAACGCGGCTGCGCTCGCGGAGGCGCTGCTTCTCGCCAGCACGACCGGCGTGGACCTCGACGCCTTCGAACGCGTGCTGGGAGCCGGCTCGGGGGGATCCGCGCAGCTGATGCTGAAGGCGGCCCCGATGCGCGCACACGACTACACGACGTTGTTCAAGACCGAGCACATGCTCAAGGACGTGCGGCTCTGCCTGGAGGAGGCGCAGGCGGCCGGCGCGCCGTTCCCCGCCGCCGCGCACGCGCGCGACCTGCTGCTCGCGGCAACGGGCCGCGGCCGCGGCGAGGAGGACTACTGCTCGCTGATCGAGGCGGTCGAGGGACTCGCCGGCAAGCGCCTCTGAACCGACTGGTCGATTGGCCAGTCAGCCGCCTGTTCGGACCCTGTCGAATCGCGAAAAACCCGCTTATTTGCAGGCGATTTGGGATTTCCGCCCATGTTTCGTATCTTTAACCACCGTCTGCTCCGCCCGCCGGGTGGGGCACGGTTTCCATCGGTCGTTTTCAGCCTCGTTCGTCACGCCCCTCGAGTCATGCCAATTGCTTTCAAAGAATGGGCGGTCACCGTCCGCGCCCTTGCCGAAGGAGAGCAGCTCCTGACCCTGCGCAAGGGAGCGTTGGCAAACGGCACCAGGCCGCTCAAGCTCGCGCACGACCGCTTCTTCCTCTACCCCACCTTCGATCACCAGCCAGGCGCCCTCGTGCGGGAGTCCCACCAGCCCGAGCTGCGCCGCGCGCTCGAGGAGGGCGTCTGGAGCGACGGCGAGCCACCGCTCCACACGTTCGTCTCCGGAGCGCCGCTGCAGCAGCCCGACCGCGTGCGGATCCGCGCCTGGGCGGAAGTGACCGACCACTTCACGATCGTCGACCCGCGCTGCGTCGATGCGCTCTCGCCGTTCTACGTGTGGACACCCGACTACGCCGCCAAGCGGTTCGGCTGGCGTGGGCGCCAGCCCCTGCACGTGCTGCTGCTCCGCACCTACCGGATCCCGCGGCCCGTGACGGTGAAGGTGAAGGACGAGTACAGCGGCCCCGGCGCGTGGCTGCAGCTGCAGCGCGAACTGCCCTTCGAGGGCACGCCGGTGCTCTCCGACGCCGAGTTCGAGCGCGCCTCCGAAGAGATCCGCTCGATCGCCAGCGAAGCGGCCGGGCAGCCGGTCCTCGTCTAGCGCCGCACCCTCCGCCCGGCCCGCCCGAGCGGCACGGCTCCTTCCCGCCCCGTCGTCACGGGCCTTCCGGCCCCGTGGTCAAGGGTCCTCCCCGCCCCCGTCGGCCGGCGAGGGCCGCTCCCAGGTGAGCGCTTCGCTGGCGGCCTGCGCACCGGACCGGGGCACGAGCACGTCGCGCGCTCCGCCGACGAGCGCTTCCGGCACGTCGAAGCTCGCCGAGCGGCGCAGCATCGAGGGGATGCCCTCCGCGAGCAGCAGGCCCGCGATGAACTCCGCCTGCGCCTGGTTGGGCGCGGAGGCGACCTTCACGAGCGGCCCCTCGCTGTACTGCGGCTTGATCCTGCGCGCGTGGCGCTCGATCGGCAGCGGCTCCTCGCGCGCGCCGCCGAGCACGAGCGGCATCCCGCACTGCTCGCAGAACCGCTCCTGCCCGCGTTGCACGCCCCCGCACGAGGGGCACTGCAGCTCGTCGCCGGCCATCAGCCCACCTCCAACGGGACCTCCTGCACCGACCCGCCCTCGATCACGTAGCAGCGCACGTCCGGCTGCTCGTCGGCGAGGCCCACGATCACCCACTCCAGCCCGGGCCAGTTGGCCGCGAAGTTGATGTCGGTCTGCGACGGATACGGCGCGGTGTGCGTGTGCGAGTGGTAGATCGCGCCCAGCTCCAGCCCGTCGCTCTCGAACTCGTCGATCACCCGAAGCAGCTCGCGACCGTCGATCTCGAAGCGCTTGCGGCTCGCGAACACGTTGGTGGCGCGGTGCACGCGCAGCGCGCGGGTCGCGCCCGCGTGGGGGCCGTAGCCGAGCAGCCCGCAGCACTCCGCGTCGTACTCCTGCCGCGCATGCGCGACCACGTCGTCGAGGAGCTCCTGCGCGATCAGCATGGCTCAGAGCCGCGTGCTGTACGCCCGGGACGCGCGAGCGCGTCGGCGCCCGCTACCACCACACGGTGGACTCGAGGTTCTCGATCTCGTCCACCGGCAGCGTGTACAGGCCGCTGGAGAGGTACTTCCAACCGTCGTCGGCGACGACGAACACCACGTTTCCCTCGTCCAGCTCGCTCGCGATCCGCACCGCGATGCTCGCGATCGCGCCCGTCGAGACGCCCGCGAACACCCCCTCCTCGTCGAGCAGCCTGCGCGTCCACAGGATCGCGTCGCGGTTCGTCACGAAGATCTTGCGGTCGAGCAGCGAGAGGTCGATGATCGGCGGGATGAAGCCGTCGTCGAGCGAGCGCAGCCCCTGCACGGGCTCGCCCTGCATCGGCTCGGCCGCCACGATCCGCACGGCGTCGCCGAGCGCCTCCTTCAGCCGCCGCCCGTTGCCCATCAGCGTGCCGCCCGTGCCGAGGCCCGCGACGAACGCGCTCACCTCGTCGAGCTCTTCGAGGATCTCGAGCGCCGTGCCGTTGTAGTGCGCGCCGGGGTTGGCGGGGTTGCCGTACTGGTAGGGCATGTACAGCGAGGAGTCCTCGGAGGCCATCTCCAGCGCCCTGGCGACGGCGCCGTTGGACCCCTGGTCGCCGGCCGAGTAGACGATCTCCGCGCCGTACATCTGCAGCAGCTGGGTGCGCTCGGGGGTGACGTTCTCCGGCATCACCACCTTCAGCCGGTAGCCCTTGCGGGAGCAGATCAACGCGAGCGAGATCCCCGTGTTGCCGGATGTGGGTTCGAGGATCGTCTGCCCGGGCGACAGCGCGCCCTTCTCCTCGGCGTCCTCGATCAGCGCGCGCGCCACGCGGTCCTTGACCGATCCGGTGGGGTTGTGCGACTCGAGCTTCGCCCAGATCCGCACCCCGGGCTTCGGCGAGAGCCGCGAGAGCTCCACCAGGGGCGTGTTCCCGATCGACGCCACGATGTCGCTGTAGCGCCCGCCGCAGGGCCTGTTTGTCACCCTCCCAGCCGCCATTACTTCAGAGAATATAGCGTGGCGGCGTGGG
>JAICYC010000075.1 GCA_025934395.1 Solirubrobacteraceae bacterium
CTCCGAGCGCGCCGGGAGGGCGAGCGGAAGGGCGATTCCCTGGCCCCCAGTACACTCGCCCGCGTGCGGATCGTGGCGATGATCCAGGCGTACAACGAGGAGCGGTTCATCGCGGGCTGCATCGAGCACCTGCACGAGCAGGGCGTGGGGGTGTACCTGATCGACAACGAGTCGACCGACGGCACGCGCGCGATCGCCGAGCGCTACGTGGGGCGCGGAGTGGTGGGCATCGAGACGCTCTCGCGGGCCGACTGCTTCGAGCTGGAAGCCCAGTGCGCCCGCCAGGAGGAGCTCGCGATGACGCTCGAGGCGGACTGGTTCATCCACCACGACGCCGACGAGATCCGGGTCTCTCCGAAGGAGGGGCAGACGCTCGCGGAGGCGATCGGGGAGATCGACGCGGCGGGCTACAACGCGATCAACTTCCTCGAGTTCACGTTCGTGCCCACGCGCGAGGCGCCCGACCACGACCACCCCGACTTCATCAGGACGATGCAGCACTACTACCCGCTGCTGCCCGTGTTCCCGCACCGCCTGAACGCGTGGAAGCGCCAGGACGTCCGCGTGAAGCTCGGCCCCGCCGGGCACAGGGTCGACTTCCCCGGCCTGAAGATGGCGCCGGAGTCTCTGTACATGCGCCACTACCAGTTCCTCAGCGAGGAGCACGCGCGGCAGAAGTACGTCGCACGCCGTTTCTCCGAGGCAGAGGTGGAGAGCGGCTTTCACGGCTGGCGAGCACGGATCAGGCCCGAGCAGATCGTGCTGCCCAGCGAGAGCGACCTGCGCCGCTACGAAGGCGACCACCTGCTCGACCCCTCCGATCCGCTCGAGCACGAGCTGCTCGGCACGCTCGTCCGAGCACCCGAGCGCCGACGCCCCGAGGCGGGGCTGTGGCGCCGCGTGAAGCGCTCCGCCGCGGGACGCGTGCGCGCGCGCGGCGGCGGACGCTAGTCAGGCGATCGCGTCGTAGCCCCACAGCGCGACGAGATCGCGCTGCAGGTAGTCGCCGAACGCCTCGACCTCCGGCCGGAAGCGGTGCTTGAGCTCGAGCATCACCTCGTCGTCGGCCGGCCGCGGGCTGCCGAACACGAGGCGGCTGAGCGTGAGGTCGTAGGCCCTGCGGCGCACCGAGCGCGGTGCGACCGCGCGGACCGCGGTCTTGACGGCGCGCGCGGCGGGCGTGCTGCCACGATCCATCGCCTGGACCACGCCGTCCACGCGCTGCGAGCGCATGCGCACCGTGGGGTTCGACTCTTTCGCGTGGATCGGCACGTCCTCGGCGACGCCGAGAAAGCGCAGCACGTCGCGCAGCGTGGCGTCGTTGTCGCGGCGGAAGTCGTCGTAGATGATCACCTTCACCTGATCGTGCGGGAAGTGCGCGTGGAAGCGGCGGAGCTGGTCGGCGTAGTCGCAGTGGGCGGTGTACTGGAGCACCTCGGGCCAGTCTTCTTCGGTGCCCGGCCGCGGGCCGATCCGCGTGGGCTCGAGGGCGATCGCCTTGCCGAGGTCCGTCTCCTGCTCGATCCGGGCCTCGATCAGCTGGTAGTGCAGCGACCGGATGTAGCTCGCGGGCTCGCGGAAGATCGCGATGATGCGCGCGTCGGGGATCGTTCGGGCGATGTTCTCCGCGGCGGTCTGCGACCAGATGTAGACGGGCGAGGCCTCGCCCACGAGCTGGTCGGGCGCCGCACCGTCGAACAGCGCGAGATAGTCCTCGTAGCCGGCCGCGGGGACGTTCGGCCGCCGGGGGTTGTAGGCGGAGGGAAGGTCCGTGGCGAAGTACCGCGGCTCCTTCTTGTCGGGCATGAAGATCTGCGGGTGCTGGCGCAGCATGTCGTAGAGCGCGGTGGTGCCGCTCTTCGGGTGGCCAGCGATGAAGAACTGAGGAGCCCGGCTCACCGCGCCAGCGTAGCGACTCCGCCTAGGCCCGCTGATCGCCGATCGCGGCCCGCTGCGCGATCAGTTCGGGGGCGCTCGGGAGCTCGCTGCGCGAGCGGTCGACGAGCACCGGCGCGTCGGGCGCGTCGCCCAGCGCGCCGGGCACGGCGTCCTCGCCGGAGTAAAGCGCGTGCAGGACGACCTGCACGAACGCGTCGGGCCGGTCGTTCTGGACGTAGTGGTTGGCGCCGGGAACCAGGTACAGCGCGTTGCGGCCCGGCTTGTACATGAGGTGCTCGTGCCACACGTACGTCGCCACGCGGATGGGGGAGACGGTGTCGTAGACGCCCCACACCACCGTTGTGGGCAGCTCGGTTGCGGCGAGCGTCCGCAGCCAGCCGACCTCGTCGACGGAGCGCTCCACGAGGTACTGGATCGTCTCGTGAAGGACGGCGATCCCATCCTCGTGCGCGAATGTGGCCGCGAGCGCCTGGACCTCGGGATCGCCGGGGCCGCGTGGCGGCGTGAACGTCACCGCGCCCATTCCCGCCGCGAACAGCTCCGGCGTGAGCTGCTCGAGCACCTCCGGGTCGTGCAGGATCAGCCGCTGGGCGTCGGTTAGGTTCGAGAGCGCCAGGAACATGTTGCCGTTGCTGAGCACGAGATGCTCGAGCGCGGTGCGGGCGCTGCCGGCGGAGGCGTCGGCGGCGTGGATCAGCGCCACGCTGTCACCGCGATCGTGGGCGACCATCACGACCGACTCGGCCCCGACCACCTCCGCGAGGTAGTGGTCGAGCAGCTCCGCATCGCGCGGCAGGCTGTACCCCCAGCCGCGCGGCTTGCCCGAGAAGCCGTACCCCGGGAAGTCGATCAGGCAGACCCGGAAGCGCGCACCCAGCTGCTCGGCGACCTCGAACCAGTCGATGCTGCACGTCGGGAAGCCGTGCACGAGCGAGAGGACCGGTGCGTCCGGATCGCCGAGCTCGACGTGGAACACCTCCACCGGCGCAGCGTCCCCGCGCGCGGGGCTCCACTCGAAGTGCGAGCCACGGGCGAGCCAGGCCTGTGCTCGCGAGGCGGGATCGGCCATGCGGCCGACCCTACCTTGCGCGAGACCCTGCGCGCGACGTGGCGGCTGCCCGCCCCGGCTACGGCAGGTCGAACCCGATCGGGCTCGTGTCGGTGGCGAGGTAGGAGTAGGTGGCGGGCTTCTTTTCCTTGACCATCCCCGCGCAGCCTTTGCGCATGTTCTCGCAGTCGAACACTTCGCCGGCGAACAGGTGCACGTCCAGGCGCGAGTAGTAGTAGAAGGAGAACGCGTTGCCGTCGTGGTGCAGGTCGACGCCCGCCTCCACCGGGTCTTCGCGCCAGCGGTCGGTGAGCAGCCGGTGGTCGGCCGAGCGCTGGTGCTTGACGTACTTGTCGAACCACGCGGAGGTGTACCACGTGATCTCGTCGGCGCCGCGCAGCGAGGCGCCGAAGGCCTGGTTGGGGATGAAGCTGAAGTCCAGGTGCGAGCCGCCGCGGATGATGATCTCGCCGCTGTCGACGCCCGCTTCGCTGTACGCGTGCGACTCCTGGGACTTCGCGTTGGGGTCGGGCAGCGAGGTGTTCGGGGTGGGAGGCAGGAAGTAGTCCGCCGACATCCCCAGGGCGGGCTTGGTGATCGGCGGCACGGTGCGATCGCCCGGGTCGCCGGGGCAGGGCTTCTCGACCGGGCCGCTGCCGCTGAAGCCGCTCGCTTCGGGGTTCGGGGCGGCGAGGTTGTCCCACGCGACGATCGCCTTCACGCGCGGGTCCCACTGCCCGATGTAGGAGACGCCCTCGGCGCCGTAGGAGTGCCCCGCGATCCCGAGCTTGTTGGGGTTCAGTTCGTTCCACATCGGGTTGTAGGCGGCGTCGAGCCCGCTCGCCACGCGCGCGTTCTGCTTGGCGGCGTGGCTCGTGCCCGTTTCGCAGCTGGGCACGGGCTCGTAGGGATGCTTGGGGTTCGACAGGAAGAAGTCGATCGCATCCTCGGTGCCATCGAAGAACGGCCGCCCGTCCGACTGCGCGGGCACGCCCTCGAGTTCGTCGGGCGCCTGGCCGAGCGTGTCGCTCTGCCCCTGCCCCTGCGGGTCGAAGGTCATCACCAGGTAGCCGTCCTTGGCGAGCGCCTGGGCGGCGTACCAGTAGAGCTGTTCGTTGGCCTGGACCGAGCCGTTGGTGATCACGATCCCGGGCAGTTTCGCGCGCGGGTGCAGCGCGGTGTTGTTGGCGCTCCAGATGCGGGCTGAGAGGGTGGCGCCGTTGCGCGCGGTGAACAGCACCTTGCGAACGCGGCCGGAACCGTTCTTTTCCCAGTTGTACAGGCGCACGTCGCCTGCGCAGCCGTTGTCGCCGCCGTAGCAGAGGTCGTCCGAGAACAGCCGTTCGGGGTCTTTGGCCTGCTCTTCGGTCGCTTCGAGCCGGTTGGCGGCTCCGACCAGCGCGAGTTCGGTCTGGTATTCGGGCGTGTCGTAGACCGCCTGGCGCTGCTGTGTGATCGAGAAGTTTTCCGCCTCGAGGACCGGTTCGAAGCTGGTCGGCGGTTCTTCGTGTTCGAGTGCGTATGACGCCGACGGCGCCCCGAGCACCGCCGCGATCACGCACCCGCACGCCGCGACCCGCGCCAACCGAATGCCGTTCCCCCGCTTCTGCACCTCGTACCCCCGGCTCTGACCGATCTCCGACGTTCGCGACACGAGTGCGCGAACGTCCCGCGGGTCGCGTTTACCCTCGGCGGGCGCCGTCGAAACCCGCGCCGGCCGCTCGCAGCGGCATGTCGCAACCCGATGGCCGCGCCGGACGATCACCGCACGGCACCACCCGGCGTGGTCGGGTTCGTGATGGACCGCGCGGCCGGCGCCGTGCGGTTGCTAGACGCGCGAGCCGCTGATACGGTGCCGTCGTCTCCGGCGCGCCGCGCCGTGGGCTGACGAGGGGGCCGTGTTGCTGGCAAGGACCGCGGATCGTTCCGCGCACACGCTGATGGTCGGGTTCGTGGCCGCGATCGCGCTCACGCTCGTCCTCGCGGTTGCCGCGCCCGCTCGTGCGGAGACCCCCTACACGGCGTTCGGATGGGGTCAGGACACGCAGCACCAGCTCGGCAACGGGACGTTCGACGCCTTCGACACGCTGCCCACGAACGTCGCGAAGCTGACCTCTGTGGAAGCGGTCTCCGCCGGCGGCGAACACAGCCTCGGGCTGCTGAGCGGCGGGACGGTGTGGTCGTGGGGATCCAACCTCGAAGGCCAGCTCGGCGACGGGACGAACGTGTCGCGCAACGAACCGGTCCAGGTCACGGCGGTGAGCGGCGCGAAGGCGGTCGCCGCGGGCGGCGCGTTCAGCCTCGCGCTGCTGGGCACCGGCACCGTGATGGCGTGGGGCGCCAACGAAAGCGGCCAGCTCGGCGACGGCAACTTCCAGGCGGAAAGCAACGTGCCGGTGGCGGTCAAAGGGCTCACGAACGTCAAAGCGATCGCGGCGGGCTCTACCCACAGCCTCGCGCTGCTGAACACCGGCACGGTGATGGCATGGGGCGACAACACCAGCGGCGAGCTCGGGAACGGCACCGTCAAAACGAGCGACGTGCCGGTCGCGGTCAAAGGGCTCACGGGCGTGATCGCGATCGCCGCGGGGGACGAATTCAGCCTCGCGGTGCTCTCGAACGGCACGGTGGAGGCCTGGGGCAACAACGAACTCGGCCAGCTCGGCAATCCGGCGCTCGCCGAAGAAGAAGACAGCCTGCTGCCCGTCGCGGTCACCGGCGTGACGGGCGCGACGAGCGTTGCGGCGGGCCTGAGCCACGGCCTCGCGCTCCTCTCCGGCGGCACCGTGATGGGCTGGGGTGGCGACGCGAGCGGACAGGTGGTCAACGGCGTGCTGGAACCGCGCGTGAACACCCCGGTGGCGGTCGGCGGCCTCTCGGGCGTGAGCGCGATCTCCGCGGGTGGCCTGGACAGCGCCGCGCTGCTGGCCGGCGGCAGCGTGATGACATGGGGCGCCAACACGCGCGGCACGCTCGGCGACGGCACCGCGGGCAGCCCCAGCGCCGTCCCGGTGAGCGTGGGCGAGGTCGAGAGGATCGCGGGCATCTCGACGGGCGGCGCGCACATGCTCGCGTTCGGCGAACCGATCCCCGGCGTGAGCTCGCTGAGCCCGGCATCCGGGCCGACCGCGGGCGGGACGTCGGTCGAAGTCACGGGGACGCATCTGGAAGGCGCCACCGCGGTCGCGTTCGGCAGCACGCCTGCGACGAGCTTCACGGTCAACTCCGCGACGAGCATCACCGCGACCGCGCCGGCGGGTACGGGCACCGTGGACGTCAGCGTCACGACCGCCACGGGATCGAGCCCGAAGAGCACCGCCGACCACTTCACGTACATCAAACCGCCCACGGTCACGTCGCTGAAACCGAAACTCGGCCCGATCGCCGGCGGCACGACGGTCGTGATCGGCGGCACCGAACTGACCGGGGCGACGAGCGTCAGGTTCGGTTCCGAAAGCGCGTCGTTCAAAGTCAACTCGAGCAAATCGATCACGGCTACGGCACCGCCGGCCGCCGCCGCGGGCTACGCGTTCGTGACGGTCACCACCCCGGGTGGGACGAGCGTCGCCTCGACGAAAGGGCGCTACTCCTACGCGCCCACGGTCGAAAGCGTCTCCCCGAGCACGGGGCTGATCGCGGGCGGGGAGGCGGTCACCGTCACGGGGACCGGCTTCGCTCTGGGGAGCACCGCCACGATCTTCAAATTCGGCACGCACAGAGCACTGTCGGTTTCGTGCACGAGCACCACCACGTGCACGATGCTCTCGCCGAAAACAACCGTCACAGGGACGGTCGACGTGGTGGCGACAGTAGCGAAAATCCTCAGCCCGAAGGTCCGCCCGCAGGACGCCTTCACCTACGAATAGGGGGTATCGCCGACCGCCGCGCACGTGATCGCGGCGCGGCGATGCAAGAATGCCACGATGCCCACGGCCCCGCGCGACGCGATCATCTGCGAGCCGCTGCGTACGCCGGTGGGCCGCTTCGGCGGGATGTTCAGGACCGTCCCCGCAGCGACGCTCGCCTCGACGGTGATCGGCGCGATCGTCGAGCGCACGGGGCTCGCCGCCGACGACGTCGACGACGTGATCATGGGCCAGTGCTACCCCAACGGGGAGGCGCCTGCGATCGGCCGCGTGGCTGCGCTCGACGCGGGCCTGCCCGTGCAGGTGCCCGGGATGCAGGTGGACCGCCGCTGCGGCTCCGCGCTGCAGGCGGTCATCAACGGCTGCCTGCAGGTGCAGACCGGCGCCGCCGACCTCGTGCTCGCCGGGGGAGTGGAGAGCATGAGCCAGGTCGAGCTGTACACCACCGATGTGCGCTGGGGCGTGAAGGGCGGCGGAGCGCGTCTGGACGACCGCCTGGCCCGGTCGCGCGAGACGGCGGGCGGGCGCCACCATCCCGTCCCCGGCGGGATGCTCGAGACCGCGGAGAACGTGCGCCGCGACTACTCGATCACGCGCGAGCGCCAGGACGAGCTGGCGCTCCGCTCCCACCGGCTCGCGGTGGCTGCGCAGACCGAGGGCCGCTTCGCAGAGGAGATAGTGCCCGTCCAGGTGGGCGAGGAGCTGATCGACACCGACGAGCATCCGCGTCCGGATGCCAGCCTCGAGTCGCTCGCGCGGCTGCGCGCGGTGATGGGACGCCAGGACCCCGACGCGACGGTCACCGCGGGCAACGCCTCCGGGCAGAACGACGGCGCTGCCGTGTGCGTGGTGACCCACCCGGAGAAGGCAGCCGAGCTCGGCCTGCAGCCGCTCGGCCGCCTCGTCTCGTGGGCGGTGGCGGGCGTCGCTCCCGAGACGATGGGCATCGGGCCCGTGCCCTCCACGGCGCTCGCGCTGGAGCGCGCGGGGCTCGAGCTGGGCGACATCGACCTGATCGAGCTCAACGAGGCGTTCGCCTCGCAGGTGCTCGCGGTGCTCGCGGAGTGGGAGCTTCCCGACGGCCTGGAGCGGCTCAACGTGAACGGCTCGGGCATCTCGCTGGGGCACCCCGTCGGCGCGACCGGCGCGCGGATACTCGCCACGCTGCTCCGCGAGATGGAGCGGCGCGGCTCGCGCTACGGCCTCGAGACGATGTGCATCGGCGGCGGCCAGGGACTCGCCGCGATCTTCGAGCGCGCCGAGTCGTAGCGCGGACAGCCCCCGCTCAGGCGATCGGCGCGCCGAACTCCGCGAGCATCGCCTCGACGATCTCCGGCCCGCGATCCTCCTGCAGGAAGTGCGCGGCGCCCTCGATCCGCACCTGCTCGCCCGCGGTGGGGATCATCGCGGTGAACACCTCGCCGGCGGTCGGGTAGGGGAACACGGGGTCGCTGTCCGAGAACGCGACCAGCGCGGGCTTCTCCCAGCGGCTGAGCTCGTCCTGCACCGCCATCATCTCCTTCACGCCCGGCTGATCGGCGGTGAGCGGTACGAGCAGCGGGAACTGCTGTGCGCCGGCCTTGCTCTCCAGCGTCGGGAACGGCGCCTCGTAGGCAGCCACGATCTCGGGCGCGAGATCGGTCGTGGTGGCGCCCTGCATGATCATCCCGATCGGCAGGTCCGGCGTGCGTTCGGCGAATTCGCGCCACGCCATGAAGCCCTTGCTGACGCGGCCGGTGAACAGCCCGGTGTTCATGATCACGAGCCGCCCCACCTGGTCGGCGTGCTCGACGGCCCAGCGCAGACCGATCGGACCGCCCCAGTCCTGGACCACCACGGTGACGTCCTCCAGATCGACCTGATCGAGATGCGCCGACATCGACGCGCAGTGGCGCTCGTAGGTGTACCACTCGCGGTCGGTGGGCTTGTCGGAGCGGCCGAAGCCGACGAGATCGGGCGCGACCACGCGGTGCCCGCTCTCGATCAGACTGGCGGCCATGCGGCGGTAGAGGTAGCACCAGTCGGGCTCGCCGTGGAAGCACAGCACGGTGGGTCCTTCGCCCTCGTCGATGTGGTGCAGGCGCAGGCCTTCCACCTCGACGTAGTTCGGCTCGAACGGGAAGCCGGGCAGGTTCTCGAAGCGCTCGTCGGGGGTGCGGAACACGTCAGACATGCGAAGGCTCCTTGTCGGCAGCTGGCAAACGGTCGGCTCCGGCGGGCCGCTGCGCCCCCGGCGCTTCCGCCGCGACTCTACCTGCGTGCGGGGGCCGGCGGCTGCCGAGCAGGCCGCCGGGTGGCCGGCGAGCGCGCCACCGGCGGGCCAACCGCCCCGCGCGGGAGGGGTAGCGTTGGCGCGATGTGGGCGCAGCGGGAGATCATGCTGGAGCCGCGACCGCGCGGGTTCCACCTCGTCACGGGCGAGATCGTCTCCGCGCTTCCCGAGCTCGCGGAGGTCTCGGTCGGGCTGCTGCACCTGCTGCTCGCGCACACCTCCGCCTCGCTGACGCTCAACGAGAACGCGAGCCCAGAGGTCCGTCGCGACTTCCGCACGTGGTTCGACCTCGCGGTGCCGGAGCGCGGCGTGCCCTGGACGCACACGTTCGAGGGCGAGGACGACATGCCCGCGCACATCAAGGCGGCGCTGCTCGGGCCGACGTTGACGTTGCCGCTGAGGGGCGGGGAACCGGCGCTCGGCACGTGGCAGGGGATCTACCTGTGCGAGCACCGCGATCGCGGCGGGCGGCGTACGGTCGTGGCGACGATCTGGGGGGAGTAGCGGCGGGGGGCCGCGTTGTGCCACCCCGAAGCGCGCCCGAGAGGATTCGAACCTCTGACCTTCGGTTCCGTAGACCGACGCTCTATCCAGCTGAGCTACGGGCGCAGAGCGCCTTAGTCTAGGCCGCGGGCACGCGCCGCGCCCGTGAGCCGCCCGCGAGGAACCCCGCACGGGTTTCGATTGCGCCGGGAGGGGGAACAGCAGACGACTCCGACCCTACGGAAAGGATGGAGACCATGAAACGGATTGCGCTCGCGCTGCTCGTCGGCGCGGTGGCTGCGACCGCGGTGTTCGCGAGCACCGCAGCGGCCTCGGGTCCCGCACCGCCCGGCAAGGAAATCATCACGGTCGAATGCGAAGGCCTCGAACCCCTCACCGTCGCCGTCAACCGAAACGAACACGGCAACGGCGCCGGCCAGATAGTGGGCGAAAAAGGTCACGGGGTGCTGGTATCGGGCTCGTTCTCGCTCACCGACGTGACGACCGGCGAACCGATCTTCGGCGAAACGTTCGCCAAAGGCGGCGGCCATGCCCATCCCAACCAGGCCACGACCCCGTGCGCTGCCCCCGTGGAAGAAGTCGAAGCGGCGCAGTTCTTCGGCGAAGAAGAACTCCCGCCCGGCGTCAGCCCGACCGACATCGTCAGGACGGAAAACGTCTTTCAGGTGATCGTCAAGCGCTGACGCACCGGTCCGCCGACGCCGCGAGATCACCCGCCTCGCGGCGGGCGGGCCCCTCGGTCGCGAGGTCGCCGCGACGACGTGCGGCCCAGCGGTCGCAGGAGGTTGCATCGCAGGCGTCCACGGAGTAGCGTCGCGCTGTCGCTCGGAGGAGGCGAACTCGGGGATGCGCGCTCACGGGACAGTGCACGCGGCGTCCGAAACGCGTAGGACACAGGCGCGAAGGGGGCTGGGATGAGGTTGCTGAGGGCGGTGGCGAACCCCTCCATCGGGAGCGCGCGGGCGATGCCCGATCCACGCCGCCGGCTCCTGCGCGTCGCGCTCGCGGCTGCGCTGCTCGCATCGCTCGCCTACGCGCTGGTCGGCCTCGCGAGCGAGCGCGGCTCCACGCAGCCCGCCCGCATCGCGGCGGCCCGCCCCGCACCCGTCCACGGTCTCACCGCGCTGCCCGGCTCCGCGCTCGGGGTCGTCTCCTCCACCCTCGGTGCGGGCGCTCACGGCTATCGCGTCGCGCGTACGCCCGCGGGCCTGGTCGCCGTCAACCGCCCGCAGGGCCTGAGCGCGACGTTCGGCACCCGCGGCGCCCGCATCCGTTCCGGCGCGAGCGAGCTGCGCCTCGGCCTGGCGTCCCTCGGCGCGCCCGCCTCCCGGGTGGCAGCTCCCCACGCCGGCGCGAACCGCGCGACCTACTCGTTGGGGAACCTGCGCGAGTGGTACAGCAACGGACCCCTCGGCATCGAGCAGGGCTTCACCGTTGCGCGGGCGCCGTCGCGCGCCCACGGGGGCGCGCCGCTCACGGTGACGGTCCCGCTCGCCGGCAACATGCGCGCGACGCCCGCGGGCGATGACGCGATCACGTTCACGCGCGCGGGCGGGCCGACGCTCAGCTACGGCCACCTGACGGCCACGGACGCCCGTGGGCGCCTGCTCGGAACCTGGATGAGCGTGGGCGCGGGCGCGGTGCTCCTGCACGTCGCCGCGCATGGCGCCGCGTATCCGCTGCGCATCGATCCGCTGATCCAGCCCGGCACCAAGGTTCCCGGGACCGAAGAGGCGGGCCTCGCGAACTTCGGCGTGGGCGTTGCGATCTCCGGCAACGGCAGCTACATGCTCGTCGGCGGCCCCGGCGACGACGAAGGCAAAGGCGCGATCTGGGCGTTCGCGCGCTCGGGGTCGTCGTGGACGCAGCTCGGAGCGAAGATCGCCCCCGCGGACGAGAACGGGCTGTCGCAGTTCGGCTACACCCTCGCGCTCTCCGAAGAAGGCGACACGGCGATCATCGGCGGCGCCAAAGACAACGACGTGGGCGCCGCCTGGGTCTACACCCGCTCGGGCTCCACCTGGACGGAGCAGTCCAAGCTCACCGGCGGCGAAGAGGTCGGGGAAGGCCACTTCGGCTGCTGCGCGGTGGCGCTGTCCGCCGATGGGAACACGGCGCTGGTGGGCGGCTACGCCGACAACGCGAGCACGGGCGCGGCGTGGGTGTTCACCCGGTCGGGCTCCACCTGGAGCCAGCAGGGGCCGAAGCTCACCGGGGGCGAAGAGGTCGGCGCGGGGCGCTTCGGATACGCGGTCTCGCTGTCGAGCGACGGCAACACCGCGCTGATGGGCGGCGGGTTCGACAACAGCAAAGCGGGCGCCGTGTGGGTGTTCACCCGCAGCGGCTCGACCTGGAGCCAGCAGGGACCGAAGCTGACCGGCAGCGGCGAGACCGGGGCGGGGCAGCTCGGCTTCACCGCCGCGCTCTCCGGCGACGGGAACACGGCGATGGCGGGCGCCGGCGCCGACCACTCGAGCACCGGCGCGACCTGGACCTTCACGCGCTCCGGGTCGACCTGGACGCAGCTCGGCTCGAAGCTCACAGCCGCCGGCGAGACGGGCGCAGGTCACTTCGGGTGCTGTGGCATCGTGCTGTCCTCCGACGGCAAAACCGCGCTGATCGGTGGCTACGGGGACAACTCGAACGCGGGTGCGGCGTGGCTCTACCACCTCAGCGGCTCCACGTGGACGCAGTCGGGCTCCAAGATCACCGGCAACGAACAGGTGGGCAC
>JAICYC010000143.1 GCA_025934395.1 Solirubrobacteraceae bacterium
GAGCGGTGGAAGCGTGAGGCCCGAGACGAGGGCGATCACGTCGTGATTGCCGTTCAGCGACCAGTGCCAGAGAAGGTAGTCGCCGAACGTGAGTCCTGAGACGAGAACCAACGGTCTATGTGACACGCGCACACCCTAACCCCGAACGAGGACGGACGCACTGCCCCGGACCTATGATCGACCGCAATGAGCGCTCTCGGGAACACGCAGTCCGCGATCTTCGCGGCCGGGATGCTCGCCGGGCGGGTCGCGCTGGTGACCGGGGGCGGTACCGGTCTCGGACGCGCAACCGCCGTCGAGCTCGCCCGCTGCGGGGCTCAGGTGGTCGTCGCGGGACGCCGCGAGGAGGTGCTTGCGGAGGCGTGCAGCGAGATCGCCGCGGCGAGCGAACGCGGCGACGCCGCGATCGAATGGATCGGCGCCGACGTCCGAGACGCGACCAGCGCCGAACGGCTGATCGCGGACGTCCTCGATCGCTCCGGCGCCCTCGACGTGCTCGTCAACAACGCCGGCGGCCAGTTCTTCAGCCCCGCCGAGCTGATCGCCGCCAAGGGGTGGCGCGCGGTGTGGCGGCTCAACGTGGAGGGCACGCTCAACATGTCCCACGCCGCCCATCGCCAGGCGTTCGCCGGCGGGCGCGGGGGCACGATCGTCAACGTCACGCTCTCACCGCACCACGGCATGCCCGGCATGGCGCACTCCGGGGCCGCGCGCGCCACGGTCGAGGCTCTCACGCGCGAGCTCGCCGACCGCTGGCGCGAGGACCGCGTCAGCGTGGTCGCCGTCGCAGCGGGGCACTTCGAGACGGAGGTCCTCGCCAAGTACCCAGCCAACGTGCGCGCAGGCGCGTCCCGCAGCGTGCCGCTCCAGCGGCTCGGCACCGCACAGGAGCATGCGTGGCTCGTCGCGCTGCTCGCGAGCCCGCTCGGTGCGGCCTTCACGGGATCCACGATCACGCTCGACGGCGCACGCGACAACTGGTACGGCGCGTGGCCGCCGGCGGGCTTGGCCGACGAGAGCGGGGCGGTGCCGGTGGAGGCGCGGAAAGGGTCCGCCTAGCCCATCGCCCTCGCCGGTAAGATTCGATTCCGGGCACAGTGCGGGCGAAGTGTTGTGGCTGCACAGAAGCCTTCCAAGCTTCTAGGGCGGGTTCGATTCCCGTCGCCCGCTCTTGAAGTAGCCACGGGGAGTGGCGCAGTCTGGTAGCGCACCCGGCTGGGGGCCGGGCGGTCGCAGGTTCAAATCCTGTCTCCCCGATAACCAGGAAGGCCTGCAGATCAACCCGCTTTTGTGGGTCGCTGCGGCCGCCCGCATGTCTGTCCGTCGGGGCTCTAACCGGTAGTGAGGTGCTCGACGCGCCGCGCCTCACGCTCGCGGTACTCGGCAACGGTGATCATCGTGCGGTCCACCCGGGCGAGGCGGTTCATCGAGGGGCCGAGTCCCGGGAAGCGGTCCATGATCGCCCGCATCGCGCGGCCCGGCCCGGGGAGCACCGCCAGCTCGGCCTTGTCCCTCGTGATCGCGCGGACCGTCTGTGCTCCCACCTTGGCGGGGGATACGAGCCCGACGGGGGGAAGCTTCAGCCCGACTTCCTGCGCGGTACGTGCGCCGACGCCCGCCTCCCCGACCGGGCCGAGGATCAGCGTCGAGCCGCTGACGCCCTGGCTACGGTAGTCGGCACGAAGCACTCGGGTGAACCCGATCAATCCGTCCTTGGCTGCGGCGTAGGACTCGGTGTACGGGAACGCCGTTCGGCCCGCCATCGAGGAGATGTTCACGATATGTCCGTGCTGGCGGGCGAGCATCCCGGGGAGCACCAGCCGGGACAGGATCACGGCGCTCGTCAGGTTGAGGTCCAGGATCCCCTGGATCTCCTGCTCGGTGAGGTTGTGGAACTGACGTTGCGGGTCGCCGCCCGCGTTGTTCACGAGCACGTCGATCGGCCCGAGCTCACTCTCGGCTCTTTCGAGCAGCGCATGCCTGTCCGCGGGCGCGGTGATGTCTGCGGGGAGC
>JAICYC010000014.1 GCA_025934395.1 Solirubrobacteraceae bacterium
CGCTCACCGTCGAGGCACGTCGTACGCGCGAGGGCGTCGAGGTCGTCGTCACGGACGAGGGCCGGGGAATGGCGCCGCGGCCCGACAGCCCCGGCATGGGCCTGGGCCTGCCGCTCGTGGCCACCATCGCGTCCCGATTCGACGTGCGCACGGGCGCGCGAGGCGGCACGCAGGTGACGATGCTCTTCGTCATCGCCTGACCGGGCGCTCTCGCGCGCATCGGCGCGAGTACGCTCGGCCGATGGAGCACCGCAGCCTCGGCAGCACGGGCGCCCAGGTCAGCCCGCTGTGCCTCGGCGCCATGATGTTCGGCGCGTGGGGCAACCCGGACCACGACGAGTCCGTCCGCATCATCCACCGCGCGCTCGACGCGGGCGTCAACTTCATCGACACAGCCGACGTGTACTCGCGCGGCGAGTCGGAGGAGATCGTCGGCAAGGCGCTGGCGGACGGTCGCCGCGACCGCGTGTTCCTGGCGACCAAGGTCCACGGGTCGATGGGCGACGACCCTAACCAGTTCGGCAACTCGCGCCGCTGGATCATGGAGGAGGTCGAGCACAGCCTGCGGCGGCTGGGCACCGACTGGATCGACCTCTACCAGGTCCACCGCTGGGACCCGTGGACCTCGCACGAGGAGACGCTGTCCGCGCTCAGCGACGTGGTCGCGCAGGGCAAGGTCCGCTACATCGGCTCCTCCACCTTCCCCGCCGCCCAGATCGTCGCCGCGCAGTGGGTCTCGGCGGAGCGCGGGCTGCGTCGCTACGTGTGCGAGCAGCCGCCGTACTCGATCCTCGCCCGCGGCATCGAGGCCGACGTGCTGCCCACGTGCCGCGAGCACGACATCGGCGTGATCCCGTGGAGCCCGCTCGCGGGCGGATGGCTCTCGGGGCGCTGGCGCAAGGGCGCCGAGGACCTGACCTCGCGACGCTCGGCGATGATCCCGCAGCGCTACGACCTCTCGCTCCCGGCCAACCGGGCCAAGCTCGACGCCGCCGACGCCCTCGGCGCGCTCGCTGACGAGACGGGCATCTCGCTGATCCATCTCGCGCTCGGATTCGTGATCCGCCACCCTGCCGTGACCGCTGCGATCATCGGGCCGCGCACCCTCGAGCAGCTCGAGTCGCAGGTCGGCGCGGCGGACGTCGAGCTCGGCGAGGACGTGCTCGACCGGATCGATGAGATCGTCGCACCCGGCACGACGATCAACCCCACCGACGCCGGCTGGACGAACCCCGCGCTGGCCCCCGCCGCCCGGCGTCGCTAGGCGCGGACCGCAGCGACCGCTCCGCTCGGCTGTTAACCGCTCACGATGCACGGACGGCACACCCCCAGACGCCGCGCAGGCGTGCGACGCACGCTGGCAGCGTCGGCGCCGCTGGTCGCGGCGAGCCTCGCGCTGGCATGCACGCCGTGCGCGGCCGGCGCCCAGCCGCCCCCGCGCGCGGTCTCGGTGCAGATCGACTCCTCGCGGCCCGGGCGCGTGGTTGCGCACCACTTTCTCGGGCTGTCGTTCGAGGCCGCCGCGCTCTCCCGGATCGCGAGCTTCGGCGAACGAGGCGACCTCGTCACGCTGCTGCGCTCACTCGGCCCGGGCGTGCTCCGCTTCGGCGGCGTCACCGCCGACCAGAACGTCGGCTGGACCGACGCCGCCACACCCGCGCCCTCGTGGGCGTCGAGCACGATCGGCCCGCAGGACCTCCAAGCGCTCGGCGTGCTCGCCCGGCGAACCGGCTGGAGCGTGCTGCTCACCGTCGGCATGGCCCACTACGAACCCCTCGCTGCAGCGCGCGAGGTCGCGGCCGCGCACCATGCTCTCGGCACCCACCTGCTCGCTGTCGAGATCGGCAACGAGCCCGACGCGTACGGCCGGCACGGGTTCAGGCCGCTGCCGTGGCTCGCCCAGGGCTACGACGAAGAGGTGGGCTTCTACCGCGAAGCGATCGCGGCGCTCACGCCGGGGGTCCCGATCGCGGGGCCGGACGTGTCGGGGTCCGGCCTGTTCGCCGCATGGGGCGAAGCGGAGGCGCTCGCGCAGCAGCCGGCGCTCCTCACCGGCCACCACTACCCGCTGGGGTGCGCATCGGTCCCCCCTCCCGCGATCCCGACGCTGCTCAGCGCCAACACGCGCCACCGCGAGTCTGGTTCGCTGCACGCGTACATGCACGTCGCCAAGGTCAACCGCATCCCGCTGCGGATCGACGAGAGCAACTCGGTCTCCTGCGGCGGGGTCGCGGGCATCAGCAACACGTTCGCCTCGGCGCTGTGGGCGGCGGGCTACATCGCCGAGACGATGGCCGCGGGCGCCTCGGGCATAAACCTGCAGGGCAATCCCGCCAACTGCCCGGGGTACACCCCGCTGTGCGCGAGCACTCCCGCCGATCTCGACGCCGGACGCCTGAGCGCACGCCCGGACTGGTACGGCATGCTGCTCACCCGCTCGCTCGTCGGCACGCGCCCGCTGCGCGCGTCGCTCGCCTGCGGCTGCTCGACGACGGCGCCCGCTCCCGTGCCCGATCTCGTGGCGCAGCCGTTCATCGGCCCGGGGCGCAACCTGCAGATCGTGCTGATCGACGACGAACCGCCCGAATCCGCCCCGCTCACGGCGACCCTGCACGTGGGTGCGGGCTACGGGCCCGCCCGGGTCCTGCGGATGGCTGCAGCCTCGCCGGAGGCCACCGACGGAGTCACGCTCGGCGGGCGCGCCGTGGACGCCGGCGGCTCGTGGCACCCCGGGCGCCTCGAACACGTGGGCACCCGCGCGGGCGTGGTCACGGTGCCGCTCGCGCCGAGCACCGCGGCGCTCGTGACGGTCAGCCCGCCGTCGCCGCCGCATCGGCGCACCCATCGCTGATCGCGCCCGCGCGGGCCGCAGGGGTTTGCCACACTGCGGTGATGACGATCTGCGCGCGGCACGCCTGAGCAGTGATGGCGCTTCCAGCAGAGGGCTACCGCCTCGAGGAGATCTCATCCAAGGCGTATGAGCACCCGGCCGACCGCGCCGCCACGGCAGCCCTGAAGGCGGTGCCCCATCTCGACACGGTGGTGCGCAAGCTGATCGAGCTCGGCTACGAGCGCGCGATCCGCCGTGGCGTGCTCGGCTCGGCGGTGCGGCTCGGCGAGGATCAGCTCCCGCAGGTGTGGGGTGCGCACGTGCGCGCCTATGCGACGCTCGACCTCGAGCCCACACCCGAGCTGTACATGACCCAGTACCCGATCGCGAACGCGCTGACGATCGGCGCGGGCTCGCCGATCGTGGTGGTCAACTCAGAGCTCGTGCAGCTGCTTGACCCCGAGCAGCAGCGCGCGGTCTTCGCGCACGAGGCGGGCCACGTGCTCTCCGACCACGTGCTCTACCGGACCGCGCTCGTGATCCTGATGCGGATCTCCTCGCTGCCGGGCGTTCCCCTGCCCCTGCTGCCGCTCCGCGCCGCGCTGCTCGAGTGGTTCCGCGCGGCGGAGCTGAGCTGCGATCGCGCGGCGGCCCTGGTGGTGCGCGACCCGCTCGCGGTGTGCCGGGCGCTGATGGTGATCGCCGCGGGCGCCGAGGCCGCCAACCTCGACCTCGACGTGTTCATGCGCCAGGGCCAGGACTATCGCGAGAAGGCCTCGCCGCTGGACCGCTTCTCGAGACTGCTGATCGACCTGAACCTGACGCACCCGATGTCGGTGCAGCGCGTCCACGAGCTGATGGAGTGGGTTCGCTCGGGCGAGTACGACCGGATCGTCGCGGGCGAGTATCCGCGGCGTGACGAGCCCACCGACGTGCGCGCCGAGGCGGGCGACGCCGCCTCGCACTATGCCGAACGCTTCCGCGACACCTTCAGCGACCTCGGCGACTCGATCAACGACGCCGGGCAGCAGCTCGCCGACTGGCTGCGCCGCGCACGAGAGCAGTGAGCGCGCCTCCCCGCAGGCCGCCCTCGGGCGAGCAGCACGAGCTGACGTTCGGCGAGCACCGGGCGGTCGTCGTGGAGGTGGGCGGCGGCGTGCGCGAGTATGCGCGCGCCGGACGCCACGTGCTCGACCCCTACGAGGAGCATGCGATGTGCGACGGCGCCCACGGCACGCCGCTCGTGCCGTGGCCGAACCGCCTCGCCGACGGCCGCTACCGGTTCGACGGCGTCGAGCAGCAGCTCGCGCTGACCGAGCCCCCGCGGCGGAACGCGATCCACGGCCTGCTCCGCTGGTGCTCGTGGCGGGCGGCCGAGCGCGAGCCGCACCGCGTGGTGATGAGCTGCGCGATCCACCCGATGCCCGGCTATCCGTTCGAGCTCGACGTCGGCGTGGAGTACGCGCTCGGCGAGGACGGGCTCACGGTCACGATCCGCGCGCGCAACGCCGGCGAGGCGCCGTGCCCGTTCGGCGCAGGCCAGCACCCGTACGTGTCCGCCGGGGGCACCGGCGCGCGCCTGGACGACTGCAGCCTGGAGCTCGCTGCGGGGGTGCGCATCCTCACCGACGACGAGCGCATGCTGCCGACCGGGCGCGAGCCGGTCGCGGGAACCGCGTTCGACTTCGGCTCTCCGCGACCGCTCGCCGGACGCGAGATCGACTCCGCGTTCACGAGCCTGGCCCGGGACGCGGACGGCCGCGCCCGCGCGCGGCTGTCGCGGGCAGACGGCGCGACGGCCGAGCGGTGGGTGGACGAGCGCTTCCCCTACCTGGAGGCATACACCGGGGACGGGCTCGCTCCGGCGCGCCGCCGGCTGGGGCTCGGCCTCGAGCCGATGACCTGCCCGCCGAACGCGTTCGCGAGCGGCGAGGACCTGCTGCGGCTCGAGCCCGGCGACGAGTTCGCCGGCAGCTGGGGTGTGCGCCTGCTGTGAGCGCGCGCTAGCCGATCTTCGCGAGCGA
This sequence comes from Solirubrobacteraceae bacterium, assembly GCA_025934395.1. Taxonomy (GTDB): domain Bacteria; phylum Actinomycetota; class Thermoleophilia; order Solirubrobacterales; family Solirubrobacteraceae; genus Palsa-744. Next base: position 4,855 of record JAICYC010000014.1, read on the forward strand.
GAAGCCGTCCTCGCCGCCGAACGCGTCGCGCAGCCGCCGCGAGGTCTGTTCGGTGCGCAGCGCAACGGCGGTCGTATCGGCGCTCTGCACGCCCGCCGCGAGGTCGCGCAGCTCCAGCACGAGGGCGGCGATCACCGCCGGGTCGAACTGCGAGCCCGCGCCGCGCCTCAGCTCGCTCACCGCGTCGGGCGCGCTGCGGCTCGTGCGGTAGCTGCGCCCTTCGCGCATCGCCTCGTAGGCGTCGCAGGCGCTGATCACGCGCGCCGCGATCGGGATCTGCTCTCCCTGCAAGCCGTCGGGATAACCCTCGCCGTCCCACCGCTCGTGCGTCGCGCGGACGATGCTGGCGGTCTCCGCGAGGGCGGGCACCGCGCCGAGGATGCGCGCGCCGAGCAGCGTGTGCTGCTTGACGAACGCCCACTCCGCCTCGGTCAGCGGCTCCGACTTGTGAAGGATCGCGTCGGGGATGCCGACCTTGCCCACTTCGTGCAGCTCCGCGGCGCGCACGAGCTCATCGAGCACCGGCTCCTCCAGCCCCATTCGCCGACCGACGCGCAGGCACATGCGCGCGACGTCGGTGCTGCGCTCCTGGAGCGCGGGCTGCTTGGCGTGGATGATGCGCATCAGCACCTCGCGCGCCTGGTCGCCCGCGAGCGATGCCCGCCTGCGCTTGTGCGCGTACATCCGCTCGTCGGCCACCTGCAGGGCTTGGTCGAGCGTGGACGCCTCCTGCGGGATCATGACCGCGCCCACCGAGGGCGTGACCGCGAAGTTCTCACCGCGCTCTTCGAGCCCCCCACTCGCCGCTGCAAGCGCCTGGTCGAGCTCGCCCGCCTCGATCGCGAGCACCGCGCAGAACTCGTCCCCGCCGAGCCGGTACGCGGCCCCGCCGTAGCGCGCCACGGCGCCGGCCAACCGCGCACCCGCGCGTTGCAGCACCCTGTCGCCCGCCTGATGCCCGAACGTGTCGTTGTAGCTCTTGAAGCCGTTGAGGTCGAACAGGATCAGCACGAGCGGGTCCTCGCTCGTCGCGGCGGCGATCAGCTCGTCCGTGTCGGCCATCAGCTTGCGCCGGTTGCCGAGCTTCGTCAGCGCGTCGGTGTAGGCCTGCTCGCGCAGACGCTGGTGGGTGACGATGTCGGCCGCGGCGGTGCGCGCGCGGTCGACGAGGCCCTGCATCACGAGCTGCTCGTCCTGGCGGAACGGGCGGCCCGCGCGCGCCACGGTGACCGCGCCGAGCGTCTCGCCGGACTCGGTGGCGAAACCGAACGGGAGCGCGAGCGCCCAGACGCCGGCGTGCTCGACCTGGCGAGCCTCGCCCTCGGCCTGCGCGGCCCCCGCTGCGCTCGCGAGCGCCTCCTCGGCGCCCGCGAGGTCGCCGATCTCCACGACCGGAGCGGCATCGAGGCCGCTAAGCGCGAGCATCCCGCAGGATGCATCGAGCGCCTCGACCGAGCCGCGCAACACGATGTCCGAGAGCGCGTCCAGGTCGAGCTTCGCCGCGAGCGCCTCGCCGAGCCGCCCGACCGCGGTCTGCAGCCGTGTGCGCTCGTGTGCGACGAGCTCCAGGCGCTGCTGCGCCTGCTCGATGCGAGCGCTGCGGTCGCGCGAGACCATCAGCAGCAGGAAGCACAGCGGGAGGATCAGGAGTCCCTCCAACGAGCCGTCGCGCATCGCGTGCGCCACGAGCAGGCCAAGGGGCGCGATGCACGCGTCGATCATCCACACGAGCGCCTGCACCCGTAGCTGGACGCTTGACGCGACGCCGCTGATCGCGAGCTCGCGCACCGCCCCGGAGACGAGGTCGAGCACACAGCCCGCGACGAACGCGCTGAGGTAGATCGCAGCGAGCTCGGCCGCGCTCCCGCTGCGCCCGAGGACCAGGATCACCGCCGCGGGACCAAGCGCGTGCCACGCGTCGGGGACCGCGAGCAGCACCCGTTCCGGCGGAACGCGCCGCACCAGCGCGAGCCCGGTCGTCCCGACCACGAGCCCCGCCACGGTGAGGAGCGGCACGAGCCCGGGCGGGAGCAGCAGCAGCATCGGCACGAGCACGAGGTAGGAGGGCACCACGTAGCCGGCACCGAGCGGGAACTTGACCATCCGCGAGGTGAGCGCGTAGAGCGCCACGAGCAGCGCCGCGCGCCCCCAGTCGACATCGTTCGACGCGACCGCTGCGAGCGCCAGGGGCACCGCCACCGCGAGCAGCAGCAGGCCCGCGACCGCCTCCACGAGCAGCTCGCGCGCGTGCCCGCTGCGCGCGCGCTCTCGCCAGGAGTCCTCGAGCAGTCGCTCCACGGGGTCCGCGGAGCGCGCGTCATCGAGCGAGATCTCGGTCACGCCCGCACCGCGGCCCCCGCGGCTCGAGGCCCGGCGAGCGCGTCGCCGAGCAGGCCTGCCGCCAGACCGCGGACACCACGCGAAAGGATTGACTGCGACACGTTTGAACCTCTCTCTCCGTATCGCAGGCTCGAACTCGCTACTTGAGTTCCGTACGGGCGAGCCACCCACGGGCGGGCGCCCCGGGGCTGTGCGAACGGTGAACGGGTCGTGGTTGTGGGTATTCGCATGGGTCGTCCGTGCGACAGCCCTCGATTAGGCGCCGTCGGGCGCGATGGACGAAAGGAGCGACACGGGCGTCGTCCGGAAAGGACTACACGCGTGTCGTCCTTTTCGGGCAATACGGCGCTTCGCGCGTGCGGCCGTGACCAGCGGGGCTTCTACGGGCCGGCCGCGGCGGTGAAAGCGGCCATCTCGGCGAACGCCTGCAACGGGTTCACCGGCTCCGCGGAGCCGTCCAGCTCGGCGTAGATCGCGGCGAGGTTGACGACGAGCCGCTCGCGCTCCCCCCAACGCGCCCATCGGTCGAGCTCGAGCGTCAGCGCCGCCTGCAGAGGCGTCATCCCCTCGGCGTGCAGCGCGCGGGCGCGCTCGTACAGGTACTCGAAGTACGCCTTCAGCTCCTCCACCGCCGCGGGCTCGGCCAGCGGCCCGTGACCCGGGACGATCACCTCGACGTCGAGCGCGAGGATCCGATCGCACGCGGCGATCCAGTTCGAGACGGGCCCTGCCCACGCGATCGGGTGGGCTTCGTTGAAGAGGATGTCGCCGCTGTAGAGAACGCGCTCGCCCGGCAGGTAGGCGAGCGTGTCGCCGCGGGTGTGAGCCGGGCCGACCTCGAGCATCCGCACCTCGCGCGAGCCGACGTGCAGCGTGAGCTCGCCGGAGAACGTCTCCCCCGGGAGCACCGCCTCTATGCCCTCGAAGTCGAAGGAGCCGAAGCAGCGTTCGAAGAAGGCCCCCGTCTCGCCCATCTCCGGGGCCTGGGCGACGAGCGCCGCCATCGCCGCCGCAGGCAGCTCGGCCATCTCCGCCGCGGTCCGCTCGGAGGCGACGATTCGCGCACCTGCCACGAGCTGGTTGCCGTAGCAGTGGTCGCCGTTGGCGTGGGTGTTCAGCACGGTGTCGATCTGCGCCGCGGCGGGCACGGCGCTGCGCATCGTCGCGAGCATCTCCTCGGTCAGGCGCAGGTCGAACAGCGTGTCGATCAGCAGCGTGGCCTCGCCGTCGACGACCAGCCCCGCGTTGCTCCATCCCCAGCCGCCGTCCGGCTGCAGGTAGGCGTACAGGCCGTCACCGACCGGATGCAGCCCCTTCTCGTACGTGCTCGTCATGCGCGCGAGGCGCAGTTTGCCATCAGCCGCCGGTGATCGTGAACGTGAGCCTCCTCGCGGGCGAGCGGCCGGCCGCGTTGCTCGCGCGCAGCGTCACCGCGTAGCGGCCCTTCGCAAGCCGCCGGTGGCGCGAGAGCCAGCCGTCGAAGGACACGATGTCCGCTCCCGCCCTGCCTGCGAACGTGAGCCTGCCCACGGCGCGGGTGCGGCGGCAGACACGCGCGCCCTGCGCGCGGCGGGGGGAGAGCAGGCAGCGGTGATGGACGACGCGCCCCACACGCACACGCGTGAACGACAGCGTGACGGTCGCGGCGGTGTTCAGCGTGAAGCGGAACTGCGTGCCGACGGGAGGCCGGCCGTTGCGCCTGCGTGCGATTCTCGCGAGGTGCCGTCCGACACGCCAGCTCGCGTGGGACTGGCGCACCTTCGAGAGCGCGGGGGCCATGCCGGCCGCCCCCGGTTCGGGCGGGCCCGCGGCGACGTCGAGCGTCGCCGGACTCGACGTGGAGGGCGAGTAGACGAGATCCCCCGCGTACGCGGCGGTGAAGGAGTGTTCTCCGGCCGTCAGGCCACGCGCGGTCAGCGTCGCCTGCCCGTCGGACCCGAGCGGCACGCTCGCGAGGCGGTTGCCCCCGTCGCGGAATTCCACCATGCCGGCCGGTCCGGGGACGGCGGGAACGAGCGCCCGTCCGCGCGCCACGGCGGCGGTGAGCGTCACCTGGGTGCCGGGGGAGGTCGCCGTGCCCGCTGCCGCGACCGTGGTGGTCGTGGGCACGGCGGGCAGCAGCTCGTAGGCGCCGATGTCGCACTTGCCGCCTTCTGCGCCGGGGCGCGGGAACCCGCGCTCGTCGACCGATCCGAGCGCCGCGCACGCAGCGGTGTCGCCGGCGCCGATCGCCGGGCTGCCCCCCGCGAGCCCGAGGGTCGGCGGGGCGCCGCCGGCGGCCGGCACGATGCTCGCGTTGATCGCCAGCGGGAGCAGGTCCGGGCTCACGCCGAGGATGTCCTGCGCGGTGGCGCTCAGCCCGCAGCTGCTCGGCGAGGCGTCCTCGAGGTTGTGCCCGAGCGTGGTCAGCTTGTGCGAGCAGTTCGCGCCGCCGCCGGTGGGGGTGGCGAGGATCGTGTTCACGAGCGTCGTTTCGCGCGAGGCTTCGCCGGCGTTCACACCGAGGTTGGCCCCCACTTCGGCGGCGTTCCCGGCGAGCGTGTCGCCGCTCAGCACGAGCGGCTTGCCTTCCATGTTGATCGCGCCGCCGGTACCGGCCGCGTTGGCGGTGAAGGTGCTGTTGGAGATCGTGGCGCTCGTCGCTGGGTAGAGCGCGATCGCGCCGCCCTGGAAGCCCGTTCCCGCGGCGTTGTCGATGAACGTGCTCGACCGGATCGTGAGGGTGTCGCCGTGTTCGACGAGGATCGCGCCGCCGGGCGAAGCTTCGGTCGTGTTGTCGATGAACACGCTGTTTTCCACGACGAGCGCTCGCGGGGGCGCTTTGGGCCATGGCGGGACCACGATTCCCACGGCGCCGCCGCCCCCAACCGCGCCGGGCGGGTTGCAGGTCGCGCCCCCGCCCCCCGCCACGCTGTTCTCGACGAAGCGGCTCGCGGAGATCGTCAGGTTGCTGTCCGTCTCGATCGCGCCGCCGAATCCACACGGCCCTTCGCTGGCGCTCTTGCTGATCATGACGTCGTCGAGCACCAGCGGCGCTTCACTGCCGGGGACGTTGATCGCGCCGCCCTGGTCTTCGCCGGAGTCGTTGAACGTTTCGGTGATCGTCAGTCCCGAGATCCTCACCGGTCCCGCGCCGGCGAGTTCGAACGCCTGATCGGTGCCGCCACCGCTGATCGTCGTCGCCGCATCGCCTTCGCCGGCGATCGTCACACCGCCGCGGACGGGAATCCGGTCGTGCTGGATCAGGTAGTCGGAGGACGCACCGGGCACGAGCACCGTGTCACCCGCCCGGGCGAGATCGAGCGCCTGGCGCAGCGAGCAGTCTTCCGGCAAGCCCCCGCACTCGGGACCGGTGGGCAGGCTGTCGGCGGTCGTGTTGACCGTGATCGTGGCCCCGGGGCTCGCCTGCGCGCCCGTCGCCAGCGCGAGGAGCGCGAGCGCGAGCACGAGCCGGCAGCGCGCGAGCAGGCGCAGGCGCAGACGGGGAAGCGCGCGGCGAGCCCGTCGCTGACGCGGGCCGACCGCTGAACCACACCTCGGCCGTCCTGCCACCACACTCCTCTCCGCGCCGGTCGGGGCAACTGGCACGATACGAGCGACGTTAGCCGATGGACCTGCGGCCCTCCAGCGGTTCGCGCCCGCCCGTGGACGGGTGTGCGATGGCCGTTTCCGCGGTGCGAGATCTCGCCCAGATGTTTGAGCACCCGAAAACCGGGGTATAGGCCATCGTCCACGGCTGACGGTCCGGGGGAGGATCGCCACGCGTGGAGTCGAGGGACAAACGAACCATGGAGGCCGCCCCCGGGCGGCGAGGGGGATGGGGTGCACGCTCTGTCAAGGAAGACGATCGCTCTTGCCGGCCTGCGCCTGCTCGCGCGGGCTGCGGTGCCCGCCGCGATCGCGATCGCTCCGTTCACGGGAAGCGCACCGGCCGCCGGCACCGGGGCCCCCGTCAACGTCAAGGCACCCCACATCTCGGGCAAAGCGATCGATGAAGCGACCCAGATCGCCTCGGCCGGCACGTGGTCCGGGTCGGCCACGATCTCCTTCTCCTACCAATGGGAACGGTGCAACGCCTCCGGCGAAGAATGCGCCGAGATCCCAGGCGCGGCGGCGCAGCGGCGCAAGGTCGCCCACGAGGACGTCGGCCACACGCTGCGCGTGACGGTCACGGCCTCCAACGGCGAAGGCTCGGCGTCCAAGACATCCCCTGCCACCGCGGTGATCGCGATCTCGAAACCGGTCAAATTCCGGGCTCCCGCGATCGTGGGCACCGTCGCCGACGGGAAACTGCTGACCGCCGCGCCCGGGACGTGGCGCGGCACGCCGCCGCTGTCGTTCGCGTACCAGTGGCGGGTCTGCGCGATGCGCGTGTGCAGTGACATCCCCGGCGCCACCGCGTCGACGTACCGCCCGGTGACCTCCCAGATCGGCAAGCAGTTGCGCGTGGTGGTCACGGCGCACAACTCGGCGGGCACCGCCTCGAACACCTCCCCCTTCTCCAAAAAGATCGTCGGGGGCCCGCCGGTCAACGTAGAAGCCCCAAGCGTGACGGGCTTCACGATCGATGGGCAGACGCTCACGCTGCACCCCGGCACGTGGGCGGGCACGCCACCGATCGAACTCTCCTACCAGTGGCTCAGCTGCTCGCTGCTCACCGAAACGTGCTCGCCGATCGCGGGCGCGACCGGCACCAGCTACACCGCCGGGCCGCTCGACGTCGGCAACGCGTTCGAGGTCGAAGTCACCGCGCGCAGCGGCTACGGGGTGGAAACGGTCACCTCGGCGCCCACGAGCATCGTCACCGCGCTGCTGCCGAGCAGCGTGCAGCTGCCGAAGATCGGCGGGCTGTTCCAGGATGGCGGGCTGCTCTCGGCTGTCGCGGGCGTCTGGAAAGGCACCGAACCGATCTCCACCAGCCTGCAGTGGCAGCTCTGCGACGCCACCGGCTCGGCCTGCAGCGACATCGACGGCGCGGTCGGCAGCGTGCTGTCGCTCGTCTCGGGCGACATCGGCGACACGGTGCGCGTCGTGGAAACGGCGAGCAACTCCGCGGGGTCGGTGACCTCCGCCTCCGAACCCACCTCGATCATCCAGGCGCTGCTGCCGAGCAACACCGGGCTGCCGAGCATCTCGGGCCTGCTCAAGGAAGGCGGCCTGCTTTCGGCCGTGACGGGCAGCTGGACGGGTAGCGGGCCGCTGTCGTTCGCCTATCAGTGGCAGCTGTGCAACAGCGCCGGAGAAGCGTGCAAAGACCTCGAAGGCGCCGCCGAAGCCGCGCTCTCGATCATCGAGGGCGAGGTCGGCGACACGATCCGGGTGATCGTCACCGCCACCAACTCCGGTGGCTCGACCTCGGCCGCGTCCGACCCCACGAGCGTGATCGGCGCGGTCCTGCCGGGCAACACGGCGCTGCCCAGCATCAGCGGGCTGCTGCAGGACGGCCAGAGCCTGACCGCGGCCGTCGGCAGCTGGACCGGCACGGGCCCGATCAGCTACGCCTACCAGTGGCTGCAGTGCAACTCGGCCGGCGAATCGTGCACGGAAATCTCCGGCGCGACCGGCACGGCGCTCGGTCTGGTCTCGAGCCTCGTCGGCTCGACGGTGCGGCTCGCCGTCGCCGCCACCAACCCCGGCGGATCGACGCAGGCGATCTCCGAACCCACCAGCCTCGTCAAAGCGCTGCTGCCGGGCAACCTCTCGCTGCCGAGCATCGCGGGGCTGGCCGAAGACAAACAGTCCCTGACCGGCGCGACCGGGAGCTGGAGCGGCACGGCGCCGATCAGCTACAGCTACCAGTGGGAGAAGTGCAACTCGGGCGGCGAAGCCTGCACGAACCTCGCGGGCAAGACGACCGAAGCCCTGGTGCTCGCAGAAGGCCTCGTCGGCAGCACCGTGCGCCTCGTGGTCAAGGCGACGAACTCGGGCGGCACGACCGAAGCGGTCTCGCCGGCGACCTCGCCGGTCCTCGCCGCGCTCCCCGTCGACGAAGTCCAGCCCACGATCGCGGGCATCCTGCAGATCGGCAAGGAACTGCTCGCCCACCACGAAAAATGGGGTGGCACGCAGAGCGGCCTCTCCTACACCTACCAGTGGCAGCTGTGCGGCGTGCTCGGGCTCGTCGGCGAATGCAAAGACCTCGCCGGTGCGACCAGAGAAAACATCCTGCTCGAACTGCTCGACCTCGGGCTGACGATGCGGGTGGGCGTGACCGCGCACAACGAACGCGGCGCCTCCCAGACCGCCTACTCGGCCGTCACGGGGCTGATCCAGGGGCTCAAACTGCTGCCGGCGAAAGGGACCGCGGGTACGGCGGTGGCGGTCAAGGGCGCGGGCGTGAACATGGCCACGATGGTCAACTTCGGCACGCAGGAAGTGTTCCCGGAAGTGACGGGAACCAACGAAGTGGTCGCGGAAGCCCCCGCCGGATCGGGCACCGTGCCGGTGACGGTGTCCACCGCCGAAGGCACCACGCACGAAACGCCCGCCACCCAGTTCACATACGAATAGGAGGCGCCTGGTGAGGGTAGGAACCAGCGGAGCAAAGGAGAGCCAGATGCGCAAGCCGATCCTCGCCCTCACCCTCGCCCTGCTGGCCGCCGCCGCGGTCGCGACCGGCACCGCGAGCGCGCAGCTGCCGGTCCTCTACAACGGCGTCCTCGGCTACGCGCACGTGAGCTCGACCGAATCGCCGCCCGGCGCGAACGACTGGTCGTGCCGCCCGACCGCAGCGCACCCGCGGCCGGTGGTGCTCGTGCACGGCACGTTCATCGACATGTCGGCGAGCTGGCAGGCGCTCTCGCCGCTGCTGGTCGACCACGGCTACTGCGTGTTCGCGCTCAACTACGGCTCGAGCAACGGCAGCGGCGCGATCGGCGTGTACGCGACCGGCGAGATCGCCGCCTCCGCGGCCGAACTGTCGAGCTTCGTGGACCGCGTGCTGGCGGCGACGGGCGCCGCGCAGGTGGACGTGGTGGGCCACTCGCAGGGCGGGATGATGCCGCGCTGGTACGTGCGCTTCGACGAAGGGGCGGCCAAGGTCCACACGATCGTCGGCCTCGCGCCCTCGAACCACGGCACGACCGTCAACGGCCTGTTCACCCTCGGCAGCTACATCCCGGGGGCGGACTCGTTCTTCGGCGCGTGCGAGGCCTGCGAAGAGCAGGCCGCCGGCTCGCCGTTCATCGAACGCCTCAACGCGGGCGGCGAAACGGTGCCGGGGGTGAGCTACACGGCGATCGAGTCGGCCAACGACGAGGTGGTCACGCCGTACACCTCGGCCTTCCTGTCGGGCCCCGGAGTGACGAACGTGCTGCTGCAGGCTCAGTGCCTGCTCGACCAGGGCGAGCACCTGTCGATGCCGTATGACCACATCGCCGATGCGGACGTGCTCACCGCGCTGGATCCCGCCCACCCACAGCACCCCGCGTGCACGCCGGTGCTCCCGGTGAGCGGCGGATAGCGAAGCCCCGCCCGGCGCAGATCCCGGCGCGCCCGCACGCGCGCACGCGCGTCCGCCGGCGCCTACCATGGTGGGCAGAGGACGATGAGCGACGGAGGGGTCTGGATGCACGAGCCCGCGCGGGTGCCGGAGGGTCACCCCGGCCCGCGGCGCGCGCCGATCCGCCATCTCGCGCTCAAGCGCGCCGCGATGGCGGGCGCAACGGCTTTCATCGCTGTCAACATCTGGACCGGCGCGCCGCTGCTCGCGCTCTGGATCGGCTCGCAGGTCGTGGGCACCACCACGCTCAGCATGGGTGCGGTGGGTGTCGTCGTGGTCGTGCTGGCCGTGCTCGTCGTCGCGATGGCGTTCGCGCTCGTGTGGCTCAACAACACCTATGCCGACATCACCGGGACCCCGCGCGGCGAAGGCCGTCTCGGATGGATGCGCAGCATGAACACGCAGTACGACGAGGAGGAGATCATCGGTATGCGCGTGACGCTGCTGGAGCGGATCGTGGTGATGAGCGTGTATCTGGCGATCATCACGTTCGTGGTGTGGTTCTTCTTCTTCGCGCACCTCTCGCTGCCCGCCTGAGGCGGCACCCGCCGCTGGACGTCTGACTCCGTTAGCGTGCCGCGCATGCCAAGCGTCCGCGAGACGACGTTCGACCTGTTCCGGGCGCACGGGATGACGACGATCTTCGGCAACCCGGGGTCGACCGAGCTGCCGATGCTCAAGCAGTTCCCCGACGACTTCCGCTACATCCTCGGCCTTCAGGAGCTGGCGGTCGTGGGCATGGCCGACGGCTACGCGCAGGCGAGCGGGCTGACGACCCACGTCAACCTGCACACGGCGCCCGGCGTGGGCAACGCGGTCGGGGGCATATCCAACGCGCTCGCGAACAAGTCCCCACTGCTCGTCACCGCTGGTCAGCAGGTGCGCGCACAGGTGACGATGGAGGCGAACCTCACCAACCGCGACGCGGTGATGGGCCCTCAGCCGTACGTGAAGTGGGCGCACGAGCCGCTGCGCGCGGTGGACGTGCCGCTGGCGCTCGCGCGGGCTATCCACCACGCCTCGCTTCCGCCACGCGGGCCCGCCTTCGTGTCGATCCCGATGGACGACTGGGACGTGGATGCGGACGCGGACATCGCCAGCAACGCACTCGCACGAACGGTGTCGGGCCGCGCAACGCCGAACCCCGAGGCGCTCGACGAGCTCGCACGCGCGCTCGAGAGCGCGTCGAGCCCGCTGCTCGTGGCCGGCCCCGACATCGACGCGAGCGGCGGCTGGGAGGCGGCGGTGGCGCTGGCGGAGAAGCAGCGCCTGGCGGTGTGGGCGACCCCCGCCCCCGGCGGCGGCCGGCTCGGCTTCCCCGAGGACCACGCGCAGTTCCAGGGGATCCTGCCGCCCGCGATCGGCCCCGCCTCCGAGACGCTCAGCGGCCACGACCTGGTGCTCGTGGTGGGCACCTCGGTGTTCCCCTACTACCCCTACATCCCCGGTGAGCTGCTGCCCGACGGCACCTCGCTCGTGCAGATCACGAGCGACCCCGCCGAGGCCGCGCGCGCGCCGATGGGCCGCGCGATCGTCGGGGACGTGGGCCTCGCACTCGCGCGCCTGCTCGAGCTCGTGGGGCCCTCTTCGCGGCCGGCGCCGCCGGAGCGCCCGCCGCCGGGCGCGCTGCCGGAGTCCGATCCGATCAGCGGCTCGGAGGCGATGGCGGCGCTCGCGGAGGTCTGGCCGCAGGACGCGATCGCGGTCGTGGAGACGCCGTCGAGCACGGTTGCGCTGCGCAATCGGCTGCGTCTGTCGCGTCCCGGGAGCTACTACTTCAGTGCGAGCGGCGGCCTGGGGTTCGGGATCTCGGCTGCCGTGGGGGTCCAGCTCGCCCAGCCGGAACGACCGGTCGTGTGCGTGCTCGGCGAGGGCTCGGCGCAGTACGGCATCACCGCGCTGTGGACCGCCGCCGCGTACCGGGTGCCGGTGACGTTCGTGGTGCTGCGCAACGAGGAGTACATGATCCTGAAGTGGTTCTCCGCGCTCGAGCAGGCGGAGGACGCGCCCGGACTCGACCTCCCCGGGCTCGATGTGGCGGCGGTCGCGGAGGCCTACGGCGTGCCATCCGTGGAGGTCGCGGGCGGGGGCGAGGAGCTGGTCTCGGCGCTGCGCGAGGCGATCGCCGTGCAGGAGGGACCGCGGCTCGTGCAGGTACCGGTCGCGACCGGCATGTGGCTGGATTGACATGGCCGCCGCGGTCGTCGAGCAAGGACGCTCGCCGGGCAGGGACCGGCGGGCGAGCGCGCTGGCGCCCGACACCGACGCAGCGAGCGACCCCGCACCCGACCGAGCGCCCGATTGGGTCGCCGGCGGCACCCCGGCGCCCCTGAGGGCAGCGCTCGAGCGCGCGATCGGCGCCGGTCAGGTCGCGGCCCGCGCGAGCGACCTGATCCGCTACGCCTCCGACGCGAGTCCGTACCGCCTGATCCCCCGAGCGGTGGTGCAACCCCGCAGCATCGAGGACGTGGTCGCGATCCTCGACGTGGCCCGCGCGACCGGCACGCCGCTCGTCTGGCGGGCGGGCGGGACGAGCCTCTCCGGACAGGCGCAGACGGACGGCATCCTGGTGGACTGCCGTCGCCACTTCCAGCGCGTTCGCGTGGAGAACGACGGGGCGCGCGTACGCGTTCAACCGGGTGCGGTGCTGGGCCACGTCAACCGCGCGCTCGCGCGCCACGGGCGGCGGATGGGACCCGATCCCGCGAGCACCGACATCGCGTGCGTGGGCGGCGTGATCGCCAACAACTCCGGCGGCATGCGCTGCGGCGTCCACGCCGACTCCTATCGCACGCTGCGCTCGCTCACGTTCGTGATGCCGGGTGGCGCCGTGATCGACACCGCCGAACCGGGCGCCGAGGAGGCGTTCGCCACGGCTGCGCCCGAGCTCGCGCAGGGGCTGATCGAGTTGCGCGACGAGCTGCGCGCCGACGCCGAGCTCGCCGCGCGCGTGGCGCGCAAGTTCGAGATCAAGAACACAACCGGGTTGCGGCTGTGTGCGTTCCTCGACGCGGACCGACCGCTCGAGATCTTCCGCCGGCTGCTCGTAGGCTCGGAGGGCACGCTCGCGTTCGTCGCCGAGGCCGTGTTCGACACCGTTGCGCTCGCGCCGAGCACCGCGCTCTCGCTGACGCTGTTCGAGGACATCGACGCGGCCGTGGAGCTGGTCCCCGAGCTCGTGGCGGCGGGCGCGACCGCCACCGAGCTGATGGTGGCGCCGACGTTGATCGCGGCTGCATGGAACATGCACGGCACGCCGGAGGCGTGGAAGGAGCTGCCGCCGGCCAGCGCCGCGCTGCTGGTGGAGCTTCGCGGCGACGAGCCCGCTGGGCTCGACGCGCCCGAAGCCACCGCATTGGGGATCCTGCGTGCAGGCCGGGTGATCCAGGAGCCGGGCTTCTCCCGGGAGCGCGAGCAGGTCGAGATGCTGTGGCGCGTTCGCGAGGGGATGCAGGGGCTGCTCGCGGCGGTGCGGGCGCCCGGCGTCACGCAGATCATCGAGGACGTCTGCGTGCCGCCCGCGCGGATCGGCGAGGCGGCCAAGGAGCTGCAGGAGCTGCTCATCGGCCACGGCTTCCTCCACAGCCTCGCCGGGCACGCGTCCGCGGGCAACCTGCACTTCCTGCTCACACCCAACTTCGGAGTGCAGGCGGACCTCGACCGCTACGAGGCGTTCATGGGCGATCTCGTGGAGATGGTCGTAGCGCGCTACGACGGCTCGCTGAAGGCCGAGCACGGGACCGGCATCAACATGGCGCCCTACGTCGAACGCGAGTGGGGCGCGAAGGCCACCGCGATGATGTGGCGCGTCAAGCGCCTCGCCGACCCGGACGGCCTGCTCGCGCCGGGCGTGCTCCTCACCGACCTCCCGGGCGCGCACCTGCAGAACCTCAAGTCGGCCCCCCAGATCGAGCAGGTCGCCACGCAGTGCATCGAGTGCGGCTTCTGCGAGCCGGTGTGCCCGAGCCGCGACCTCACCACCACCCCGCGCCAGCGGATCGCGTTGCGACGCGAGATGGCGCGCCAGGAGCCGGGCTCCCCGGTGCATGCGGCGCTGCTCGACGAGTACCGCTACGACGCCGTGGACACGTGCGCGGCGGACGGCAGCTGCGGCGTGGTGTGCCCGGTGGGGATCGACACCGGCAAGCTCATCAAGGAGCTGCGCCGGCGCACGCATGACCCGCGGGCGGGCAGGGTGGCGCTGCTCGCGGCGCAGCGCTGGCGTGAGGTCGAACGCGCCGCGCGCGCCGCGCTGCGGGTCGGCCTGCTCGGCGAAGGCGCGCCGCTGCGCGCGCTGACCGGCCTGCTGCGCACGGCGGTCTCCCACGAGCTGCTGCCGCATTGGAGCGATGCGATGCCGGCGCCGGCACCGCCGCTGCCCGCGGGCGCGCCCCGCGCGCAGGCGGCCGCGGTCTACTTCCCCGCGTGCGTGAACCGCATCTTCGGCAATGCGCCCGAACACGACGCGCCGGGCCCGAGCGTGCCCGAGGCGATGGTGACCGTGTCCGCGCGCGCGGGAGTCCCGCTGTGGATCCCCGAGGATGTGGCCGGCAGCTGCTGCGCGACGCCGTGGTCCTCGAAGGGGTTCGCCGACGGTCACGCCCACATGTCCGCACGGGTCGCGAACGCGATCCTCCGCTGGACGGAGGACGGGCGGCTGCCGCTGGTGGTGGACGCCACCTCGTGCACGCTGGGGCTGCTGCGGGAGGTGCCCGACGCGCTGGAGGACGACACCGCGGAGCGTTACCGCAAGGTGCGGATCCTGGACTCGATCGAGTGGGTACACGACTCGGTGCTGCCCGCGCTCGATCCGGCCGCCGGGGTCAGGGTCCACTCGGTCGCCGTGCACCCGCCCTGCGCCGCAACCGCCCTCGGCCTCGTCGAGAAGCTGCGCGCGATCGCCGCGGAGCTGGCCGACGAGACGGTCGTGCCGGTGGCCAGCGCCTGCTGCGGCACGGCGGGGGACCGCGGCCTGCTGCACCCGGAGCTCCCCGCCGCAGCACTCGCTCCTGTCGCCGACGAGCTCGCCGGCCAAGCGTTCAGCGCATGCCTGTGCAGCAACCGCACCTGCGAGATCGGTCTCACGCAGGTCACCGGGCGTCCGTACGAGTCGTTCGTGCTGCTGCTCGAGCAGCTCACACGCGAGAGCGTCCCCGGCGGGGCCGGTCACTGAGCCGCAGGCGCGCGGGCACCTCGGACATCGAGCAGATCAGCTCCGCGCCCGCCTCGCGCAGGGCCTCCGCATCGCTGTCGGCGCTGTAGCCGAGCACGCGCATCTGCGCCGCACGCGCAGCCTTCACCCCGGATGGGCTGTCCTCAACGACCGCGGTTGCATGCGGCTCGAACCCCATCGCGGCGGCGGCGTGGAGGAACAGGTCCGGATGCGGCTTGCCGCGCGGGACCGACTCGGCGCTGAACAGGGCGTCGGGCTCGAACAGCTCCCGCAGGCCGGTGAGCCCGAGCGTGAGGCGCGTCTTCGCGAGCCGGCCCTGAGAGGCCACGCACGCGCGCGCGCCCGCCGCGAGCACGCCCTCGATCGCCGCGCGCGCGCCGGGGACGACCGCGAGCTCCGCTTCGAAGGCGACGTCGCGTTCGCGTTCGTAGCCCTCCGCCCAGTCAGCCGGCAGCGGCCGCCCGAGCTCCGCGCTCGCTCGCGCGGCGATGTCGGCGAGCAGCAGCCCCTGGTAGCGACCGCGCGATTCCTTGGTCGAGATCGCGATGCCGAGCGAGGTCAGGTTGGCGGCGAGCACGCGGTTCGAGATGCGCTCGCTGTCGACGAGCACGCCGTCGCAGTCGAAGATGACCAGCGAGGGAGGTCTCATCGCGGGTCCCCTGCGCTTCGTACATACCGCGCGCGGTACAGCTGACGCTCGTACCCCATCGCCTCCCAGAAGGCGCTCGCGACCGGATCGGACGGCTCCACGATCGCCGTCAGGCGGGTGGCGCCGAGAGCGACCAGCCGCTCCTCCCCCGCCCGCAGGAGCCGCCGCGCGATGCCGCGCCGGCGGAGATCCGGGTGCGAGACGAGCCGGTAGAAGCTGCCGCGCCAGCCGTTCCACGCGGCGATCAGGGTGCCGACTATCCGTCCCTCGCTCACGGCGAGGAGCAGCGCGCCGGGGTCGTGCGCGAGGAGCCTGCGCGCCGCGTCCTGCGACCAGACCGCTGAGGACTCGTCGGCTTGCCACAACGCGAGCACCGCGGCGAGGTCGGCCTCTCCGGCGGTGCGGATATCGACGTCGCCCACGCTCAGCCGCGAACGTGCTCGGCGAAGAAGCCGAGCATGCGCTTCCAACCGTCCTCGGCGGCAGCCTCGTCGTAGCCGACGGCCATCGGCGAGGGCATCCGCGCGAGCCATCCCTGCCAGCCGTCGACCTGCGAGAAGAACGAGTGGCCCGCCTGCTCGTAGGTCTTCACGTCGTTGGGCACGCCGAGCCCGGCGAGATGCCCCTCCAGCCTCGCGGCCATGTTGGAGCCGGCGATCTTGTCCTTCCTGCCGTAGCTCGCCACGACGGGACACAGCCCGTCGAGCTCCGCGCGGTCCTCGGGCACCATCCCGTAGTTGACGGCGGCGGCGGCGAACCCCGGCTGGGCGCCCGCGACCAGCGCGAACCCCCCGCCCTGGCAGAACCCTGCGACGGCGATCCGCTCGCCGTCGACGCCATCCTGCGCTGCGAGCGCGCGCCGCACGGCGTGGACGTCGCCCACCTCGCGCGCGACCCTGCCCGCGACCATGTCGACGAGCACGCGCGAGAGGCACACGATCCGGCGCCCGTGCGAGTAGAGGTCCGGTGCGAGCGCGGTGTAGCCCGCGTCGGCGAAGCGGCGTGCGATCCGGCGGATGTCGGCGTTGAGCCCGAACGACTCGTGCAGGACGACGACGCCGGGATGCGGACCCTCACCCGCCGCCGCGAACAGCTCGGCGTGGAGCTTCCCCCCGTCGTCGGTCGGCACCTCGATGCGCTCGCCCGCGAGCATCGCTGGACCATAGCCCAACGATCCCGGGCGCATAAGATCAGCGCGCGGCGCGTCCGGACGCCGCAGCGGGTGCCGGCCGCACGCCCGGCGAGAGGGGATGGAGCAGATGACCGATCGCAACCGCCGGCTCGTGCTGGCACAGCGTCCCACGGGGATGGTCGACGACACCACCACGCGCCTGGAGGTGCAGGACGTGCCCGCGCCGGGCCCCGGAGAGGCGCTCGCGCGCGTGCGCTACCTCTCGATCGATCCGACGATCCGCACCTGGATGGACGACGCCCCCGGCTACCTGCCCCCGATCCAGATCGACGAAGTCGTCCGCGCGGGGGGCGTGGCGGAGGTCGTGGAGAGCAACAGCGAGAACTACTCCCCGGGCGACCTGCTGTTCGGGATGACCGGCTGGCAGGACTACGTGATCGCGGACGATGGTGCGCGCGCGATGCAGCCGCTGCCCCCGGGCGTGGCGCCCACGACCGCCCTGAGCGCTTTCGGGATCACCGGGATGACGGCGTACTTCGGGATGCTCGACGTCGCCGCGCTCGCCGAGGGCGACGTGGTGGTCGTCTCGGGAGCCGCGGGCGCGACGGGTTCGACCGCCGGCCAGATCGCCAAGACGAAGGGCGCCGGGAAGGTGATCGGGATCGCCGGCGGACCGCAGAAGTGCGCGCACATCGTGGACGAGCTCGGCTTCGACGCCGCGATCGACTACAAGTCCGAGAGCGTCGGCGCGCGCCTGCACGAGCTCGCACCCGACGGCATCGACGTGTACTTCGACAACGTCGGCGGCGAGATCCTCGACGCGTGCCTCGCCAACCTCGCGCTGCGCGGCAGGGTCGCCCTCTGCGGCGCGATCGCCGGCTACAACGATCGCGGCGGCGCACACGCGATCGCCAACACGTCGATGCTGATCATCCGTCGCGGGCGCATGCAGGGCTTTTTGATCCTCGACTTCCTCGAGCGCTTCCCCGAAGCCCAGGCGGAGATGGCCGGCTGGCTCGCATCTGGCGAGGTCAAGTCGAGCGAGCACGTGGTCGACGGGCTCGAGCACGCCCCCGACGCGCTCAACCTGCTGTTCACCGGCGGCAACACCGGCAAGGTGATCGTGAAGGTGTAGCTAGGCGGCGCGCGGGCCGAGCTTCACCGGCAGCGTCTTGAGCTGGTTCAAAAACAGCGATTCGACCGCCTGCGGCCGGCCGTCCAGCTCGATCTCCGGATAGCGGGCGAGCGTCTCCTCGATCAGGATCCGCAGCTCCAGGCGCGCGAGCGCGGTGCCGAGGCAGAAGTGCCTGCCGCCCGCGCCGAACGCCTGGTGCTCGGGTTTACGGGTGACGTCGAAGCGGTCGGGGTCCTCGTAGCGGGACTCGTCGCGGTTGGAGGACACGTACCACATCACGACCTTGTCGCCCTCCTTGATCTGCTGCCCGTTCAGCTCGGTGTCCTTGGTCGCGGTCCGCCGGAAGTGCGCGAACGCGGGGAACATCCGCAGGGCCTCCTCGACCGCGTCGGGCACGAGGGAGGGGTCGTCGAGCAGGATCTGCTTCTGCTCGGGGGCTTCCATCAGCGCGCGCATCGCCGAGCAGTAGGTCGCCTTCGTGGAGTCGTTGCCGGCGGCGATGAGCAGGAAGAAGCCCATCACGATCTCGTGCTCCTCGAGCTTCTCCCCGTCCACCTCGGAGTGGATCAGGACGCTGGTGAGGTCGTCTGTGGGGTTCTCGCGCCGTTCTGCGATCAGCTTCTGGCAGTTCTCGAAGATCTGCGGCACGTACACGGTCACGGCGTCCTGCAGGCCGTGCGGGTTCAGGTCGGGATCTGCCGCTCCGAGCGTCGAGTTGACGAGCTCCGCCCACAGCGCGTCGTCCTCCTCGGCGATGCCCATGAAGCTCCCGATCACACGCGAGACCACCGGCTGGCCGACGTCGGCGACGAGGTCCGCGGTGTCGCGGCCCTCGAGGCGATCGAGGGCTCTGCGCGTGATCTCGCGGATTCGCTCCTCGTGCTCGGCGATCCGCTTGGGCGTGAAGCCGCGCTGGAACAGCGCCTTCAGGCGGTCGTGCTTGGGCGGGTCCATCCCGATGAACATCGCCTGCGCGAGCTCGAGCGGGAAGCCGCCCGCTGCGGCGAGCACCCCGCCCCGTTCGGATGAGTAGGTCTCCCAGTCGCGGCTGACCGTGTGGATGTCCTCGGCGGTCGTGACCGACCAGAAGCCATCCTCCTCGGGGAACTCCTCGAAGCGCTCGGTGCGATGGATCGGGCACTTGGAGCGCATCTCCCTGAACAGCTCCAGCGGCGGGCCGTCGGCCCACAGCTCCTGCTGGGTGAGTTCAACGCTCTCGATATCGCGCCCCACGGTCGCCATCCCAGACCTCCACTCGCCGCTCCGGATCCGATCGGGATCATACTGGCTGTACAGCCAGTTCGTGTGACCGAAGACACGCTTCGCGCTAGGCTCGCGCAAACGCCGCACGACCATGGGGGGCGCCATGAGCAGCACCTGGAGCAGCGAGCAGATCCCGGACCAGAGCGGTCGCACGGCGATCGTCACCGGCGCGAACAGCGGCCTCGGCCTGAGCGTCGCACGCGAGCTCGCGCGGCGCGGAGCGCACGTGGTGATGGCGTGCCGCAACCTCCAGAAGGGCCAGGCGGCGCTGCAGGAGGTCGAGCGGTCCGCGCCGCACGCGGAGCTCGAGCTCGCCGAGCTGGACCTCGCGAACCTCGCCTCGGTCGAGGCGTTCGCGCTCTCCTACCGCTCGGCACACGGCGAGCGCGGTCTCGACCTGCTGATCAACAACGCGGGCGTGATGGCGCCTCCCCGGCGCGAGACCGCGGACGGCTTCGAGCTGCAGTTCGGGACGAACGTGCTCGGGCACTTCGCGCTGACGGGCAGGCTGATCTCGCTGATGGAGGGCCGCGAGGACGCCCGCGTGGTGACGGTGAGCTCCAACGCGCACAAGTTCGGGCGGATCAGGTTCGACGACCTGCAGTCCGAGCGCCGCTACAGCCGCTGGATGGCCTACGGACAGAGCAAGCTGGGCGACCTGATGCTCGCGCTCGAGCTGGACCGCAGGCTGCGCGCGGCGGGATCGACGATCAAGAGCATGGGTGCCCACCCCGGCTACGCCGCAACGAACCTCCAGACCGCCGCGCCGCCGCTCGCCGACCGGCTGCTGATGCGCGTGACGAACCTCGTGATGGCGCAGAGCGCAGACCTTGGAGCGCTCTCGATCCTGTACGCCGCGACCGAGCCGGGGCTGGCGGGCGGCTCCTACGCGGGCCCGGACGGGATCGCAGAGCAGCGCGGGCGTCCGAAGCTCGTGAGCCCCAGCCGCGCGGCGCGTGACGAGGCCGTCGCCAAGCGCCTGTGGGACGAGTGCGAATCGCTCACGTCGGTGCGTTTCGCCCTGGGCGCGCCCGCGAACGCCTGAGGTCCGGGCTCAGCGGAAGCGTTCGAGCACGCGCGCGATCGCCTGCGTACCGAACTCGACCGAGTCGACCGGGAGCCGCTCGTCGACGGAGTGGATCAGCCGCATGAAGCCCATCTCCTCGGGGAGCTGCATGGGCAGGAAGCCGTACGTCTGGATCCCGAGGCGCGAGAAGAAGCGCCCGTCGGTGACACCCGGCAGCAGCAGCGGGATCGGCTTGGCGCTCGGGTCGAGCTCCCGCAGCGTGCCGGCGAGGGTGTCGAACAGGGTCAGGTCGGGCTCCGCGGCGACCGGCTCGTAGCGGATCACCTCGAGCTCGAGCTCGGTGCGCGCGAGCGCGCGCAGCTCCGCGAACACGTCCTCGGGGCCGAAGCCGGGAAGCAGGCGGCAATCGATCTCGAACGACACCTCGTCGGGGATCACGTTGATCTTCTCGCCGCCGCCGAGGATCGTGACGCTCGCGGTGTTGTGCAGCAGCGGGTCGAACACGCTCCCGCGCTCGCCGAGCGCGTCCAGCAGCCGGTCCGTGAGCTGAGGCCTGAGCACCGAGCGCAGCATCAGCCCCACCGGCGCGGGGACCTCGGGCACGATCGCGTCCACCATCGAGCGCACCACCGGGGTGACGTGTACGGGCAGCCGCCGGCGATCGAGCCGGTGCAGCAGGCGCCCGAGCTTGCCGACGGCACCGCCGCGGATCGGCATCGACCCGTGGCCCCCGGGCCCGCGCGCGACCCCGCGCGTCCAGCAGACCTGCTTCTCGGCGACCATGATCGGGTAGAAGGTCGTGCCCGCGATCGGCATCGTGAACCCGCCGAACTCGCCGATCGAGAAGCGCACGCCCTCGAACAGCTCGGGGTGCTCGCGCACGAGGAAGTCGGCGCCGTGGTCGCTGCCGGCCTCCTCGTCGGCGAGGATGCAGAGGATCACGTCGCCGGGCGGCTCGCGGCCCCCCGTCTTGGTGCGCATGAACGCGGCGAGCATCATCGCCACGCCGCCCTTCATGTCGAGCGCGCCGCGCCCCCAGATGTAGCCGTCCGCGATCTCCCCCGCGAACGGAGGGTGCTGCCAATCGCCGCGCGCTGCGACCACGTCGACGTGCCCCTGCAGGAGCAGCGGCGCCGCCTCGCCGCGGCCCGGCAGCCGCGCAACGAGGTTGGGGCGGCCGCTCGCGTCGGCGATCGTGCGCACCTCGCAACCGAGGGCCTGCAGCTGCTCGGCGATGAACGCGATGCACGCCCGCTCATCGCCGGGCGGGTTGGTCGTGTCGAAGCGCAAGAGCTGCGCGAGCAGCTCGGCGGGTCGATCCTGCAGGCCTGCGGTGGACACCGCCGACAGTCTCCCCGATCGGCAGCGGAGTTGGCGGGCGGCCGACCAGCGACCGGTCTCCTCCCGCGATTCGCCGCGCGAGAGCATGCGGGCGCGCGCCACCGTCTTTGCAGCGAGAGGTGAGACGGCGAAATAGTGGTACTACTCACCCATGCCACGCGCCATCTGGACCGGAGCGATCAGCTTCGGCTTGGTCACGGTACCCGTGAAGCTCTACAGCGCGCTCGACCGCAAGAGCGTGCGCTTCCACCAGCTCTCCGCCAAGACGGGCGCGCGCATCAACCAGAAGCGCGTGGACTCGCAGACCGGCGAGGAGGTCCCGTACGAGGACATCGTCAAGGGTTACGAGATCGCCAAGGACCGCTACGTGGTCGTCGAGCCGGGCGAGCTCGACGCGCTGGAGCCCAAGAAGACGAAGACGATCGAGATCGAGGACTTCGTCGACCTGAGCCAGATCGACCCGGTCTACTACGACCATCCCTACTACCTCGCCCCCGGGGCGGGCGGCGTGAAACCGTACCGCCTGCTGCTCGACGCGATGCGCGAAACCGGCAAGGTGGCCGTGGCGCGCGTGGTGATCCGCTCCAAGGAGCAGCTCGTGGCGCTGCGGCCGATGGGCGACGCGCTCGGGATGGCCACGATGATCTTCTCCGACGAAGTGCTCTCGCCCGACCGCCTCGACGAGGTCCGCGAGGCGAGCGAGATCAAGACGACCAAGCGCGAGCTCGACATGGCCAAGCAGCTCGTCGGCTCGCTCGCGGGGGACTTCGAGCCCGGGAAGTACCGCGACACCTACCGCCAGGAGGTGCTCGACCTGATCGAACGCAAGGCGCAGGGCGAGGAGATCGTCTTCCAGGAGCCGCCGGAGGACGAGGCGGAGCCCGCACCCGACCTGATGAGCGCCCTGAAGGCGAGCCTCGAAGCGGTGCGCTCCCGAGAGGACGACGCGGAGCCGAGCACCCCCGCGAAGAAACGCACGGCGAAGGCCAAACCGGCCGCCAAGAAAGCAGCCGCGAAGAAACCGGCATCGAAGCGCGCCGGCTCCTCGCGCGCGACCGCCAAACGTTAGGTGGCGCAGCGCGGCAAGCCCGCGCGCGTGCAGCGCGGCGACGACGCGAAGAAGCTCGCGCGCTACGCGCGCAAACGTGACTTCGCCTCCACACCCGAGCCCGCGCCGGGGGCCGAGCACGCGCGGGCGCCCGGGTCGGTGCCGGCGCCCGAGCACACGCGGGCGCCCGGGTCCGAGCCGGCGCCCCGCTTCGTGATCCACGAGCACAGCGCGCGGCGCCTGCACTGGGACCTGCGCCTGGAGCGCAACGGCGCGCTCGCCTCGTGGGCGCTGCCGAAGGGCATGCCGGACGCGCCTGGCGATAACCGGTTCGCGGCCGCCACGGAGGACCACCCGCTCGAGTACCTCGGCTTCCACGGCGAGATCCCGAAGGGCAACTACGGCGCGGGCACGATGACGATCTGGGACACCGGCACCTACGAGACGCTCAAGTGGGAGCCGCGCAAGGTGGAGGTGCTGCTCCATGGCGAGCGGGTGAACGCCCGCTTCGCCCTGTTCCCGATCGACAAGGCGGACCCGCCCAAGGACTGGATGATCCATCGCATGGACCCCCCCGCGGACCCCGACCGCACGCCGATGCCGCAGCGGATCGTGCCGATGCTCGCTCGAACGGGCTCGCTGCCGCAGGACGACGGCTGGGCGTTCGAGATCAAGTGGGACGGGGTCCGGGCGATCGCATACTCCTCGCCCGGCGAGCTGCGGCTCGAGAGCCGCAACCTCAACGAGATCACCAACAGCTACCCCGAGCTGGCGCGCCTTGCTCGCAACCTCGGCTCGCACGAGGCCGTGCTCGACGGCGAGATCGTGGCGTTCGACGGCGACGGCCGCCCCAGCTTCGGGGCGCTGCAGTCGCGCATGCACGTCGGCTCGCGCGAGGCCGCCAGGCGCCTGTCCGCGCGGACGCCCGTGACGTACGTGATCTTCGACCTGCTCTGGCTCGACGGCCACTCGCTGATGGAGCTGCCCTACGTCGAGCGCCGCGCCCGTCTCGAGGCTCTGGAGCTCAGCGGCGAGCGATGGCAGACGCCGGAGAACGTCGTGGGACACGGCGAGGACCTCCTGCGGGCGAGCGTCGAGCAGCGGCTCGAGGGGATCGTCGCCAAGCGGCTGGACTGCCCGTATCAGCCCGGCCAGCGGGCGACGAGCTGGATCAAGATCAAGACGATGGGACGGCAGGAGTTCGTGGTCGCCGGGTGGCTGCCGGGGAAGGGACGCAGGCTCGAGACGATCGGCGCGCTGCTGCTCGGCGTGTATGAGCCCGGCGGCACGCTCCGCTACGTGGGGCGGGTGGGCACCGGGTTCACCGACAAGGAGCTGACGAGGCTGCAGCGCGTCCTCTCGCCGCTGCGGCGCGCCGAGAACCCCTTCGGCGCCGGCGAACGCCCGCCGCGGGAGGCCGTCTTCGTGGAGCCCCGGCAGGTGGCCGAGGTGGAGTTCGCCGAGTGGACCTCCGCGGGGAACATCCGCCATCCCTCCTACAAGGGCCTCCGCGAGGACAAGGACCCTGCGGCGGTCGTGCGCGAGGACCCGCAGGCGGGACCGCCGGCCGAGCACGCGGCCGGCCCGCGCGCGGCCGGGGCGCCCAGACGCCGGCGCGCGGCGCTGGTCCCCAAAGGGCAGGCCTCGGCGACGGTTGCGCTCGAGGGACGCGAGCTGAAGCTCTCCAACCTGCAGAAGCCGCTGTTCCCCGGGGGCTTCACGAAGGGCGAGCTGATCGACTACTACGCGGCGGTCGCGCCCGTGCTGCTCCCCCACCTCGCCGGGCGTGCGCTCACGGTCACCCGCTGGCCCGACGGCGTGGAGGCCAAGAAATTCTTCCAGAAGCAGTCGCCCGCGCACCGGCCCGACTGGGTGCGCACCGTGGAGCTGCCGGCCGGCTCCAAGACGATCGGCTACACGCTCGCCGACGACCTGCCGACGCTCGTCTGGCTCGCGAACCTGGCGGCGATCGAGCTGCACACGCCGCTCGCGCTCGCCGAGGCACACGACCGCCCCACCTCGATGGTCTTCGACCTCGATCCCGGAGAACCCGCGGACGTGATCGACTGCGCGCGCCTCGCGCTGCGCCTCCGCGGCCTCTTCGATGACCTGGGGCTCAGCAGCCTCGTGAAGACCTCGGGCTCGAAGGGCCTGCAGCTGTACGTCCCGCTCAACGTCGCGGATGTCGACTTCGACGCGACCAAGACGTTCTCGAAAGCGGTCGCCGAGCTCTTCGAGCAGAACGACCCCGAGCGCGTGATCTCCAGCCAGACGCGGGCGCGTCGAGGCGGCAAGGTGCTGATCGACTGGAGCCAGAACGACCGCAACAAGACGACGGTGTGCGTCTACTCGGTGCGCGCACGGCCGCGGCCCACGGTCTCCACCCCGCTCGACTGGGCCGAGGTGCAGGCGGCCGCCAAGAAGGGCGACCCGGCACGCCTCACGTTCGAGACGAGCGACGTGCTCGAGCGCGTCGCGCGGGAGGGCGACCTGTTCGCGTCGCTGCTGTCGGTCAGGCAGCGCCTTCCCGACTTCGCCGCCGCTCGTTAGGGACTCGCGGCCGGCGCCCTGCGCTACTCGCGCGTCGCGGCGGACCCTGCGATCTCGGAGACGGTCTCGCTCGCGTTCTGCGTACCGCGCCGCGCGGCCAGTGCGGCGAGCTCGGAGCGGTTGCGTATCTCGAGCTTCGCGTAGATGTGCGAGAGGTGCATCTTCACCGTGCCGCGAGCGATGAACATCCGCTCGCCCACCTCGGGGTTGGTCAGGCCCTCGGCGACCAGCGCGACGACCTGCTTCTCGGTCGGCGTGAGCGACTCCCACCCGCCCGCCGGGCGCTTGCGGGTGCCGCGAGCGCGCCGCATCCACGCGAGCGCGTCCTCGAGGCTCAGCGCACCTGCCTCCCGGAACGCCTCGCCGAACGTCTCCTCGCCGAGGGCGTCGCGTATCCGCTCCGTGAGGGCCTCGATCTCGGCCTGCTCGCAGACCCAACGAGCCCTCCCCAGGCGCTGCCACGCTCGCTCGCCGGCGGCGAGGATACGGGCTGCCTCCTCGAAGCTCTCTTCGGCGGCAGCCGCCCCCGCGAGCACGTCGAGCGTGGGCGGCACGACGCCTGCGTACCCGCCCTCCAGCGCTGCATCCAGCGCCCCGTGCGCGAGCGCGTCGGCGGCGGCGCGGTCGCCGTCCATCAGCGTTGCGCGCGCGAGCAGAACGGTGGCCTCGGCGGCGAGCATGTGGTTCTCCAAGGGTCCGGTTGCCACCTCGCGGGCTCGTTGCGCCTCCTCGGCGGCGTCGCCGGCCTCGCCGAGGCCGAGCGCCACACGCGCGAGCACGCACGAGGCGAGCGCCCTTGCGTACGCCATCTCGCTCGCAGCCCACTCGCGCAGACCGGGGCGCGCCTCCTCGAGCTCCCCGATGCTCGCCCGCGCGATCTGCCCCGCGATGCTCAGCGAAGGCAGCGCCATCCCCGCGCCCGCCGCCACCGAGCGCTCGAGCACCGCACCCACCTCGCGCAGCACCGCTGCGCCTTCGCCGCGTTCGGCGCGGACCTGGCCGCGACTCCCGTGCGCAACGCCGGAGCTGACCGGCTCGCCGACGCTGTCCGCGACCGCGATCGCGCGCTCGAGGAGCTCGAGTGCCTCCTCGTAGCGCCCCGCGATCGTCCGCGCCCACGCGATGCCGCCCCAGTGCCACGCGGCGAACTCCGGGTAGCCCGTGCGCTCGATCGTCTCGAGGGCCTCGTCGAGCATCGCCTCGGCTCCCGTGTCTCCCTGCATCAGCATCGTGTAGCCCACGATCTGCGTCGCGTCGACGAAGCACCACTCGTCTCCGCTCGCGCGCGCCAGCTCGCGCGCCTGCTCGAGCGGCTCGCGCGCCCCGGCAGGATCCGGGAAGGACTGCAGGGTGCCGAGCACATCCAGCGCCCGCGCCGCCGTCGAGTCGTCTCCAAGCGTTCGAGCGAGCGCGAGGGCCTCGCCCTCGACGGCCACCGCCTCCTCGTAGAGACCGCCGTAGGTGAGCAGGTAGCCGTGTGCCCACAGCGTCCGCGCGCGGAGCCGCTCGGCGTCGTCGGGGGCGGCCGCCAGCGCGCGCCGGTAGGCGGCGTCGGCCATCGCGAACCGACCGCGCAGCTTCCACCAGACGGTGAGCGCGACGCACATCCGCAGCGCCTTTGCCCCGTCGCCGAGGATCGCGTGGTCGAAGGCGCTCGCCATGTTCGCGTGCTCGACGTCGAGCACGTCCAGCCACGCGTGCTGTCCCGCCGCCTCCAGGCGCGGCGCGATCCGCTCGGCGCGCGCAAGGTAGGCGTCGCGATGGCGCTCGCGCATCGGGTCGGCCTCGCCCGCGTCCGCGAGCCGGTCGAGCGCGTACTGACGAACCGTCTCCAGCAGCCGGTAGCGCGCGCTCGAGTCGCGTTCCTCGGCGATCACGAGCGACTTGTCGACCAACGACACCAGCAGGTCGAGGATCGCGAGGCGATCGAGCCCCTCGCCGCAGCAGACCTCCTCCACCGCGTCGAGCGTCCACCCGCCCGCGAAGACCGCGAGGCGCCGGAACAGGAGCCGCTCCTGCTCGCCGAGCAGCGCGTGACTCCAGTCGACGGACGCGCGGAGCGTCTGCTGACGCGGCATCGCCGAGGTCGCGCCGCCGGTCAGCAGGCGAAAGCGGTCGCCCAGGCCCTCCAGGATCTGGTCGACGCCGAGCACGCGGACGCGCGCGGCGGCCAGCTCGATCGCGAGCGGGATGCCATCGAGGTCGTGGCAGATCTGGGCGATCGCGGGGGCGTTGCTCTCGTCGACAGCGAAGTTCGGCCGCACCTTGTGCGCGCGCTCGATGAACAGCCTGACGGCGTCGGACTGGGCGACCGCGGCGACCGGCTCGGTTTGGCGCTCGGTCGGAAGCGACAGGGAGGGCACGCGCCAGTCGGTCTCGCCCGCCACGCCCAGCGGCGCACGGCTCGTCGCCAGCACGCTTGCCCCGGGACACCGCCTGAGGAGCTCCTCGGCCGCGCTCCTGCACGCGGGCAGCAGATGCTCGCAGTTGTCCAGCACGATCAGGGCGTGGCCGGCTCCCAGATGCGATACCACCGCCTCGAGCGAGGACTGTCCGGGCAACGGCATCACGCCCACCGCGGCGCCGATCTCGGGCCCCACCGCGTGCTCGTCGGCGAGCGGGGCGAGCTCCACCCACCAGACGCCGTCGCGGAAGCGCTCGACCGCGTCCGCCGCCGCCTGCGCGGCGAGCCGGGTCTTGCCGCAGCCGCCCGCCCCCGTGAGCGTGAGCATGCGGGTGTCCGCCATCGCGCCGCCCACTTCCGCGAGCTCCCGCTCGCGCCCGATGAAGCTGGTGAGATGGTCGGGGAGGTTGTTGGGCAGCGCATCGAGCGAGCGCAGGGGTGCCGAGCCGGGCGGGAGGTCGGGGTGGCTGAGGGCGAAGATGTGCTCGGGCCGTCCGAGGTCGCGCAGGCGATGGACGCCCGCGTCGTGGAGGACCGCGCCCTCGGGCAGCCGGTCGACGACGAGGTCGTGCACGCCGCGGGAGAGCAGCGTCTGGCCGCCGTTGGCGATCGCGCGGATCCGGGCGCAGCGGCTGAGCGCGATCCCGAAGTAGTTGCCCTCGTCGCGCAACTGCGCCTCGGCGGTGTGGAGCGCGATCCGCACGCGCAGCTCGATCCCGCCGGGCCAGGAGCGCGCGGCGAGCGCGCGCTGCGCCTCCAGGGCAGCGCGCACCGCGTCGGTGGCCCGCGCGAAGGCGGCAACCACGCTGTCGCCCTCGCCCTGTTCGACCGGCCGGACGCCGCCGTGGCTTCCGACCGCCTCGCAGAGCAGCGCGTAGTGCTCGGAGACGGCTTGCGCCATCTCCTGGGGGTGCGCCTCCCACAGCCGCGTCGATCCCTCGATGTCGGTCAGCAGGAACGTGACCGTCCCCGCGGGGAGCGTGAACGCCGCGCCGCTGCTGTCGGCGATGCCCTGCAATCCGTCCCTCCAGACGATCGGCCGGCCGATCGCCAGCCCGTCGGGAAAGTCTTTCATGACACGGCCCTCGCGCGGGGGTCGTGTGCGAGCTGCGCGCGCACCCCGACGCCGCGCAGCAGCGAGCCCGCGATGCAGCCCATCCAGACCGCGAAGGCGGGCGGTGCGGCGAGCGCGATCCCGCTCGGCGAGAGCGCGCCGCTGCGCGCGAAGCTCACGGCCGTGATCGCGTGCAGCACGGCTGTGATCACGCCGACCGCGAGCAGCACGGGCCCCAGGCGGCCGGCCTCTCGGAGCGCCACCAGCAGCGCCAGGACACACGCCACCGTCGGCCACGCCGACGCGCTGGTGGCGAGCCCCAGGCCCTGCGAGAGCGTCCTCGCGAGCTCAGGCCCCGCGGCCGGGCTCGTGTAGGCCGCGATCAGCCCGAACACCAGGGCGACGCCGATCAGCGCGGACTCGACCGCCGCCGCGACGAGCGCCACCGTCGCGGCATGCCCGCCGCGGTCGTGGAGCAGGCGCCGCAGGTTCACGAACACCACCGGCATCAGCAGGCAGTACGCAACGCCGTTCAGCACGAGGGCCGCGATCAGCCCCCCGCGGTGCTCGATCAGGAAGCTCGCGAAGCGCTGCGCCGAAGCGTCGCTCGCCGGGAAGCTGGAGAGCGCGCCGACGGGCACGCTGATCGCGTAGAGGGCCGTAACCGCGAAGGCAGCTGCGGCGGTGAGGCTTGTGATGCGCTTGTCGGTCTGGTCGGACACCGGACACCTCCTTCTCGTGTGCGCCGGCCCTGATGGCGGGCGCGAACGGAAGCTAGGCGACGGTGGCGGCGACTACTACTGCCACATGGCATATATCGGGCTCGGCGCTGGCCAGATCGGCCGCGCCGAGCTCACTCAGAGCTCACTCGAACTCGGGCGCGCGCCAGCCGGGCATCACGTCGGGCAGGCCGTCGCTGACCCTGTCCGGGAAGCTCGCCGGCCGCTTCTGCAGGAACGCGGTGACACCCTCGATCGCGTCGGCGGACTGCCCGCGCGCCACCATCCCCCGCGAGTCGGCGCGGTGGGCCATCATCGGATGGTCCTCGCCGAGCATCCTCCACATCAGCTGGCGGGCGAGCGCGACCGAGACGGGCGCCGTGTTATCCGCGATCTCCAGCGCGAGGGCGCGCGCGGCACCGAGCAGCTCGTCCTTGGGGTGAAGGCTGCGGATCAGCCCGCCTTCGAGCCCCTCCTGCGCGCTGAACACCCGGCCCGTGCTGACCCACTCCATCGCGCGGCTGATCCCGACCACGCGCGGAAGGAACCAGCTCGAGCACGCCTCGGGGATGATCCCGCGGCGCGCGAACACGAACCCGATGCGCGCATCGTCGGCCGCGAGACGAACGTCCATCGGCAGCGTCATCGTCGCGCCCACGCCCACCGCGGGGCCGTTGATCGCGGCGATCACCGGCTTCTTCGATTCGAAGATCCGCAGCGTGAATTCGCCGCCGTTGTCGCGCCCCGCGCCGCCGGCGACGTCGCGCTTGCGGTAGTCGAACGTGTCGCCCCCGCCGGAGAGGTCCGCGCCCGCGCAGAAGCCACGGCCGGCACCGGTGACGATGATCGCGCGCACGTCGTCGTCGGCGTCGGCGATGTCGAATGCGGCCCGCAACTCGTGGCCCATCTGCGCGGTCCAGGCGTTCAGCCGGTCGGGGCGGTTCAGCGTGATCGTGAGGACGCCCTCGGAGGTGTCGGTGAGGATCTGCTCGAAATCGGTCATGGGGCGCGCATCCTTTCAGTTTGCGAGCGTTCGCCGCCGCGCGGGAGGATCAGATCCGGCCGTATGGCCCCGACAGCGCGAGGCAGTCCGCTGCGGCGCGCGCGGCGAGCTCGAGCGCGCGATCGAGCCCGAGACCGGCGGCGAGCGCATAGGTGACGCCCGCGGCGAACGTGTCGCCGCAGCCGTAGGCGTCGACGGGCTCACCGCGCAGGGGCGCCGCGGCCCAGCGACCCTCGCTCCCGTCGCGCCGCCGCCAGTGCCCGCCGGCGGCGCCCTCGGTGAACCGCACGAGCTCGGCGACCGACTCGACCTGCGCGGCGGCGGCGAGCTCGAGCGGGTCGTTCGCGCTCAGGACGAGCGCGTCGAGCGCGACACCGTGGCCGAGCGAGCCGCGCGCGCGGGGGCTGGCGACGAGCACGCGGCTCACCTCGCGCGCGCGCCGCAGCGCGCCGGCGTCGCCGGCGGTGAAGTACGTCCCGTCCAGCGCGTCGAGCCCGTCCCAGGCCCCGGAGGTGGCGACCGGGTCCAGGCGCTCGCCGAACGTCGTGATCGCGCGCTCGCCGGAGGCGTCGATCAGCGTGACCGCGCGCCGCGTCGCCGGCGGCTCGCCGGGGTCGCTTCCGGCCGCCGGTGCCAGGCGCACGTCGACGCCGAGCGCGGCGAGGCGCGCGAGCGTCAGGCGCGCGTGCTCGTCGGAGCCGAGCGCGGTGACGAGCGTGGCCGCGCCCGCGAGGCGCGCGAGCGCGACCGCCGCAACGGCGCCGCCGCCGGCGGGCTCCTCGAAGGCGTCGCGCGCATGCTCGACCGCGCCGGCGCGGGGGAGTTCCTGCACGCGCCCGAACTGCACCCACTCGACGTGGCCCACCACGGCCATCTGCATCTCGCCGGCCGGCACGCGCGCAAGTCTCACACACGCCAACGCGCGCGAACGTGGAAGATGTGCGCATGAGCGCCCCGGCCACCCCCGAGCAGATCCGGGACACGATGCCCTTCGCGGCGCTGATCGGCGCCGAGCTGACGGAGGTCACGCCCGAGCTCGTGGTGAGCCGCATGGAGTGGGCGCCCGAGCGCTGCACCGCCGGCGGCCTGCTGC
Source organism: Solirubrobacteraceae bacterium (assembly GCA_025934395.1). GTDB lineage: Bacteria > Actinomycetota > Thermoleophilia > Solirubrobacterales > Solirubrobacteraceae > Palsa-744. Next base: position 36,287 of record JAICYC010000014.1, read on the forward strand.
ACGGGGGCGCGCTGATGGCGCTCGCGGACGGCAGCGGGGGCGTGCTCGCCTTCCTCAACCTCCCCGAGGGCGCGGTCGGGACCGCGACGATCGAGTCCAAGACGAACTTCATGCGGGGGGTCACCGAGGGCGGTGTGACAGCTTCCACGCGAGCGCTGCACAAGGGGCGCACCACGATCGTGATCGAGACCGAGATCGTTCGCGACGACGGCAAGCTCGTGGCGAAGGTGACCCAGACCCAGGCGTTCCACTACCCGCGGGCGTGACGCGCTGCGCCGTGCGGGCGCCGGGAGCCGCGAGCGCTCTCCCGCCGACGGCGTGACGCCGCGAGCGGAGCAGGCCTAGGATCCCCGCGATGGGAGACGTGCTGCTCGCCGAGGACCCTGCGCCGCACGTCCGGCTGCTCACGCTCAACCGGCCCGAGCAGCTGAACGCGATGACCTCGGAGCTGTGCGAGGCGCTGCACGAGGAGCTGCGGCGCACCACCGCCGAGCGCTCCTGCCGCGCGGTGGTGCTGACCGGGGCGGGGCGCGGCTTCTGCGCGGGCCTCGACCTGCACGGCTACGGCACGGCGCCGGAGAACGAGGGCAGCGACGAGCCGCGCGACCGGCTCGCCAACCAGCAGCACATGTCCACCCTGATCCTCGCGCTGCGCGCGCTGCCGCAGCCGGTGATCGCAGCGATCAACGGGCCCGCTGCGGGCTTCGGACTGTCGCTCGCGCTCGGCTGCGACATCCGCTACGCGGCTCGCGAGGCCGTCTTCCGCGCGGCGTTCGTCAACATCGGCGTGTCCAACTGCGACATGGGCACGAGCTGGCTGCTCCCCCGCCTGATCGGCGCGTCGCGCTCGCACGAGCTGATGCTCACCGGTCGGCGCATGGACGCCGAGGAGGCACTGCGCGCGGGCCTCGTCGCGGACGTGTGCGACGGCGCGGCGCTGCGCGAGCGCGCCCTGGAGGCGGCGGAGCAGATCGCCTCGCTGGCGCCGTGGGGCGTGCGCCTCACCAAGCGCGGTATCTGGAGCGCGCTCGAGATCCCGTCCGAGCAGGCAGCGGTCGAGTACGAGGACCGCCAGCAGATCATGGCCACGTTCGGCCGCGCGGTGCCGGAGGCGGTCGAGGCGTTCCTGGACAAGCGCCCGGCGGAGTTCGCGGACTGATGGCGGACATCTTCGACGTCGGCGGCAAGACGGCGCTCGTCACCGGAGGCTCGCGCGGGATCGGCCTGATGATCGCGCGCGGCCTGCTGCAGGCGGGCGCGCGGGTGATCGTCTCCTCGCGCAAGACGGCCGATGTCGAGCAGGCGGCCGCGCAGCTGGCGGAGATCGGCGACTGCGTGGCGATCCCGGCCGACGTGTCGAGCCTCGAGGGCGCCGCGGCGCTCGCGGCGGCAACCGCGGAGCGCTTCCCCGCGCTCGACCTGCTCGTCAACAACGCGGGCGCGACCTGGGGTGCGCCCCTGGAGGACTTCCCCGCGAGCGGCTGGGATCGCGTGGCGCACACGAACGTGGAGGGCGTGTTCCACCTCACGGTCGGGCTGCTCGCGCCGCTGCGCGCGGCCGCGAGCGCCGAGGACCCCGCGCGCGTGATCAACATCGGCTCGATCGACGGGATGCGCGTGCCGTCGATGGAGAACTACAGCTACAGCGCGAGCAAGGCTGCGGTGCACATGCTCACGCGCCACCTTGCCAAGCGCCTGGCGCCGGAGCACATCACGGTGAACGCGATCGCACCGGGACCGTTCGAGAGCAAGATGATGGCGTTTGCGCTGCAGGACCCGGCCACGCGCAGCGCGATCGAGCAGTCGGTGCCGCTCGGCCGCATCGGCCGCGCTGACGACGTCGCCGGGCTGGTCCGGTTCCTCGCCTCCCGTGCGGGCTCCTACGTGACGGGCGAGGTAATCGCGCTCGACGGCGGGATCACGGGCTGCGGCTGATGCGCACGGCGAACGTGTTCGACGACGAGTGTGCGCTCGATGGCGGCGAGCCGCCCGGCTACGGCACGGGCGCCGCGCGCGTGAGCGCTGCGATCGGCGACGGCGGGCTCGCTGTGAAGGTGTTCGAGGTCCCGCCGGGGCAGAGCGTGTGCCCCTACCACTACGAGTACGAGGAGGAGTGGCTGCTCGCGCTCGACGGGCCGCTGGCGGTGCGCACGCCCGCGGGCACCGACACACTCCAGCGCGGGGGAATCGTGTGCTTCCCCGCCGGCCCCGCGGGCGCCCACAAGGTGACCAACGAGGGCGAGCGCACGGTGCGTGCGCTGATGTTCTCGAGCGCCCGGGAGCCCGCGGTGGCGGTCTACCCCGACAGCGGCAAGCTCGGCGTGTGGCCGGGCAACCCCGAGGACCAGTCGATGTTCCGCCGCTCCGACGGCGGCGTGGACTACTGGGAGGGCGAGTCCTAGCATGGACTTCCTCGTCGCCCGCGACGACCTGCACGACACGCGCATCGTGGAGGGCGCCGAGGAGCCCCGGCCCGCCGACGGCCAGGCGCTGCTCGCGGTCGACCGCTTCGGGCTGACCTCGAACAACATCACGTACGCGAAGTTCGGCGACGCGATGTCCTACTGGAAGTTCTTCCCCGCCGAGGAGGGGTGGGGACGCGTGCCGATGTGGGGCTTTGCAGACGTGATCGAGAGCCGGCACGAGCAGCTCGCGGAGGGCACCCGCCTCTACGGCTACCTGCCGCCGTCGAGCACCCTCTTGGTCGAGCCCGAGCGCGTGGGCCCGCGTGGCTTCGTCGACGCCTCCGCGCACCGGGCGGAGCTCCCCGCCGCGTACAACAGCTACGCGGCGACGAGCACCGATCCGGTCTACGACGCAGAGCACGAGGACGAGCAGATGCTGCTCCGCCCCCTGTTCTTCACCTCGTGGCTGATCGACGACTTCCTGGCGGACGCCGACATGTTCGGCGCCGGCGCGGTGGTCATCTCGAGCGCGTCGAGCAAGACTGCGAGCGCGCTGGCACAGCTGCTCGCCCGGCGCGAGGGCGTGGACGTCGTCGGGCTGACCTCTGCGCGCGCGGCCGACTACGCCTCGAGCCTCGGCGTCTACGACCACGTGGTGAGATACGAGGACGCCTCCGAGCTGCCGGCGGGGCGCGCGGTCTACGTGGACATCGCAGGCGACGCGCAGGTCCGCTCCTCGGTCCACGAGCACTACGGCGCCGAGCTCGCGCACTCGGCGGTGGTGGGCGCCACCCATCACGACCGCATGGGCGAGGTTCCCGACACGCTCCCCGGACCGCGCCCGACTTTCTTCTTCGCCCCGGACCGCGTCGCCAAGCGCTCGGCGGAGTGGGGGCGCGAGGGCCTCGAACAACGGCTCGCAGAGGCGTGGCGCCCGTACGTGGGCTGGGTGGAGGGCTGGCTGGGTGTGGTCCACGCGTCGGGCGGCGAGGCGCTGCGCGGCGCGTACCTCGACCTGCTCGACGGGCGGATCGACCCGGCGCAGGCGCACGTGTTCACGCTGCGTTGAGCGCCCGCGCGGGCGCCGGCCGCGCTGATCTCGGCGCCGCGTCTTGTTTATGGCCCCGGCCGACCGGGTATCCCGAGCCTCGTCGCAGGGGCAATCCGGGGAACAGGAGACTTCATGAGCGGGGGTTCGGCAGTTGGGCGGCGGGTGGTCGTCTCGCTCGTTGCGTCGATCTCGGCGGCGCTGCTGGCGCCGGGTATCGCGACGGCGGCCGAACCGGCGCCGTTCGGGCACGCCTGCACCGCGCAGAACGGCGTGCGCTTCTGCCCGAGCTCGTCCCTGGAACAGCGCGTGCCGTCGTTCGACGGCGTGCCGCTCGACGTCGACGTGACGCTGCCCGCATCCGGGACGGGGCCGTTCCCGACGATCGTGATGCTCCACGGTTGGGGCGGCAGCAAGACCGACTTCGAGGCGAGCACCCCTGAAGGGGACGGCAACGAGACGTACGACTACAACAACGTCTATTACGCCCAGCACGGCTTCGCGGTGGTCAACTACTCCGCCCGCGGGTGGGGCAACTCGTGCGGCTCGCTGGAATCACGCGCGACCGCAGGCTGCGCGGAAGGCTGGATCCGGCTCGCGGACCAGCGCTACGAGGCGCGCGACACCCAGTACCTGCTCGGCGTGCTCGCCGACGAGAAGGTCAGCAAGCCGACCGCGATCGGCGTCACCGGGATCTCCTACGGCGGCGGGCAGAGCATGGAGCTCGCCTGGCTGAAGAACCGCGTGCGCCTGCCGGGCGGCGAACTCGTGCCCTGGCGCAGCCCCAAAGGCAAGACGATGGCGATCCGCGCGGCCTACCCACGCTGGCCCTGGTCCGATCTCGTGGACGCGCTCGAGCCCAACGGTCGCTTCCTCGACACGGAAGTCGCCCCGTTCGGCCAGAGCTACGAACCGATCGGCGTGGAGATCCAGAGCTACGTCACGGGGTTGTTCGCGCTCGGTCAGGCGGAGGGCTACATCGCGCCCCCCGGCGCCGACCCCGAAGCGGAACTGACGAAATGGTTCGCGCTGCTGAACGCGGGCGAGCCGTTCCCGCTGGAAGCCGAAGAAATCGAGCACCAGATCTACAACTTCCACGACGCGCAGAGCCTCACCGGCCAGCCCGCGGCGATGCTGCTGCAGAGCGGCTGGACGGACGAACTGTTCCCCGCCTCGCAATCGATCCGGGCCTACAACAAGGCGCTCTCCGAAAAAGGCATCGTGTCGATGCAGCTGGGCGATCTCGGCCACGCGCGCGGCTCCAACAAGCCGGGCGAGGACCACGCGCTCCAGGAACAGGGGGCGGCGTTCTTCGCAGCCCGCCTGAAGCGTGAAGGCACGCCGCCGGCGAACGCGAGCGTGACCGCGTACACGACGACCTGCCCGGAGAGCGAACCCGCGGGCGGCCCGTTCACCGCAAGGAAATGGTCGAAGCTGCACCCGCACGCGGTGACGATCTCCTCCGCGACCGCGCAGACGTTCACCTCGGCGGGCGGCAACCCGACGATCGCGGCCGAGTACGACCCGATCGCGGGCACGACGGAAGCATGCAAGGCGGTCACCGCCGAAACCGAGCCCGACACCGCCAACTACACGCTCACGAGCCCCGGCTTCACGCTGATCGGCTCGCCGACCGTGACCGCCGACGTCGCGGTGACAGGCGTGTTCGGCGAGGTCACCGCCCGCCTGTGGGACGTGCTTGCAAGCGGCGAACAGCGTCTCGTCTCACGCGGCGTGTACCGCCTCGCCGAAAACCAGCAGGGCTCGATCACGTTCCAGCTGCACGCCAACGGCTACACGTTCGCAGCGGGCGACACGGTCAAGCTCCAGCTGCTCGGCCGCGACACGCCCTACTACCGGGCGAGCAACGGCACGTTCAGCGTCGAAGTGAAGAGCCTCACCGCCACGCTGCCGACGCTGTAGCGCACGCCTCGAGGATCCCGCGGCGCGCGCGACCCACCACCGCGCGCGCCGTGCGAACATGTCGCGCGCGCCGCCGCACGAGACCACGATCCCCAAGGAGCCGAAGATGCCCGATATCGAGTTCGCCACCAGCGCAGGCACCACGCCCGGCTATCTCGCGACGCCCGCGAGCGGCAGCGGTCCGGCCACGATCGTGCTGCAGGAGTGGTGGGGTCTCGACCAGAGCATCCGCTCGATCTGCGACCGCTTCGCCGCAGAGGGGTTCTTCGCGCTCGCACCGGACCTGTACCGCGGCGAGACCACCACCCAGCCCAGCGAGGCCGAACAGAAGATGATGGCGATGTCGATGGAGCAGGCCGAGCAGGACATGTGCGGCGCAGCCGAGCACCTGCGCGCGCAGGACGGGGTGACGGGGAGCGGTGTGGGGTCGGTGGGCTTCTGCCTCGGCGGCGGGCTGTCGGTGTGGGCTGCGGCGACATGCCCCGCGATCACCGCGGCGGTGACCTACTACTACGTGATGCCGCACGGAAAGCCCGACTTCAGCAAGCTCAAAGGGCCGGTGCTGGGGCACTTCGGGACCGCCGACGCGTTCATCCCCACCGATGACGCGAAGGCGCTCGAACAGGAGATCGCCGCCGCGGGCGGCAACGTGGAGTTCCACTACTACGAGGGCGCCGGACACGCGTTCTTCGCCGACCACGACCGCCTCGGCACCCACGACCCCGCGAAGGCGGAGGAGTCGTGGGGGCGCACGGTGGGCTTCCTGCGCAGCGCTCTCGGCTCCTGAGCGCAGCCGGCGCCATACGGGCAGCGCTCGCCGCGTGCGCGACCGCGCTCGGGGCGGCTGCCGCCGCGGCTCCCGCTCCGGCGGCGCCGGACGGCGCGGCCTGGTCGGCGCCGGCGACGCTGAGCGCTTGTGCCGGCGGCGCGCCCGCGCGGGTGGTGTTCCCGAGCGACAGCCCCACGCATGCAACGGGCCCGGGGCTGGCGGTGTGGGCGGGCGCGCCCGCCTGCGCGGGGGGCGCGGGGACGCACGTCGCTGCGATCGGCGCGAGCGACCTCCCGGGGCGGCCTGCGGCGCTTGCGCTGCACGGCGCCCTCGCTGCGGCGGCGCCGCACGGCCGGGTCGTGGTGGCGGGAGCGACCGCGGCGGGCGAGGCGGGGCTGGTGGAAGGGGTGGCGGGCAGCTCGCTGATGCCGCTCGCCGCAGCGGCCGGCTCGGCGGCGCCGCTGACGCTGACCACCGCCTACCTCGGTGACGTGGCCTTCGGCGCGTCGGGCGCCGGCGGCGGGCTGCGGGTGCGGATCGAGCGCTGGTTCGCGCACGCATTCGGGCCGTGGCTGCAGATCGAGACGCGCGGAGCGGTCACAGACCCCACGCTCGCGCTCGACTACCGGACGGATCTCACGGCGGTCTGGCAGGAGCGCGGCGCGATCTACGCACGCGACCTCCCCGCGTCCGGGGCCCCGCAACCGCGCCTGCGCCTCGCCTCCGCGCCCGGCAGGGTCCACATCGCGGCGCTGCGCAGCGACGACAACCGCGCGATCGTGGTGTGGAGCGAACAGCGCGCGGGCACCACCCGCGTCTACCTCGACCAGTCGGGGACAGGAGTGCGCTTCGGCGCCCCGCAGCTGCTCGAGCGCTTCCAGAACCCCTACGGCAGCGCCGCGCCGGCGGCCTCGCCGCAGCTCGTGCGGCTGCGCTCCGAGAGCGTGATGGTCGCCTGGGCGGGCGCGAGCGCGGGGCATTGGGCCGTGCGCGCGGCGCCGATCGACCAGCTCGGGCTGCGGCGCGTGAGCACGATCTCGCCGGAAGGCACCGACGCGCTCCTCGCAGCGCTCGCGCCGGCCCCCGACGGCGGCGCGCTGGCGTTGTGGACGGAGCCGCAGCTCCGCGGCGGCGCTCCGAACCCCCACAGCGTCGCGATCGCGGCCGCCCGGGGGATCGACACGAACCCCGGGCTGGCGGCGTTCGCGGCGCCCGAGCGGGTGGCTGCTCCGGGCCCGTACGCGGCGCCGAGCGTGGCGGTCGACCCCCGCAGCGACCGCGCGCTGGCGGTCTGGCGCGAAGCGGGAGGCGCGCTGCGCTACTCGCTGCGAACGCCGCCCGGCTGACGGGCCGCACGGCACCGCGTCGCCGCAATAGGGAAGGATGCGGGCTCAATGGACAGGGACTACGAGCTTCAGACGCACCAGGCCGAGAACCGTCACTGGTGGTACCGGGGCCGCCGAACGGTGATCGAGCGAGTGCTCGACGCGTTGGGCCTGCCGACGCCTGCGCGGATCCTCGACGCGGGCTGCGGCAGCGGGCGGAACATGATCGAGCTCGCGCGGCGCGGAGCGGTGACGGGCGTCGAGCTGTCGCACACGAGCGTCGAGCTCGCCCGTGCCCGGGGCTGCGGCGAGGTGATCGAGGGCTCGGTCCTGGACATGCCGTTTCCCGATGACGCGTTCGACCTCGCGGTGAGCCTCGACGTGATCGAGCATCTCGAGGACGACCTCGCGGCGCTGCGCGAGCTGCGGCGAACCGTCGCCCAGGGCGGCGCGCTGGTCGTGACCGTGCCGGCGTACCAGTGGCTGTGGAGCGGCCACGACGTGATCAACCACCACCACCGCCGCTACACGCGCGCCTCGCTGCAGCGCGTCGCCGAGCAGGCGGGCTGGAAGCTCGCGCGCACCACGTACTTCAACTCGCTGCTGCTCCCCGTGGCGATCGTGCTGCGCGTGCTCGACCGGTTCAACACGAAGACCACCGAGTCGAGCCTCGATCTGTGGGTCCCCCCCGAGCCGCTGAATCGCCTGCTCGAGCAGCCGCTGGCGCTGGAGGCGGCCGCGATCGGCCGCGGCGGGCGGATCCCCGCGGGCCTGTCGCTGCTCGCCGTGTTCCGCTAGAGCGGCTTGGCCGAGCCGGCCACGGGCGACTCGGGCGAGGCCGGCGAGCCGGGCGTGCCCGTCGGCGCCGGCTGCGCGGTGCCGGCGGCGAGCGGCTCGGGCGCGTCGTGGATCGGGAACGTCCAGTGGCGGTTGGCGAAGAACGTGCTGACGGTGACGATCACGGTCGCAACCCCCTGGCCGAGCAGCTCGTCGAGCCCTGCGCCGCCGACGAACAGGGCGAGCAGGGCCAGGTTGAGGCCGAGGCCGCAGCCCTGCACGACCGCCCACCGCACAGGCGTCATCGAATCGCCGACGTGCTCTGCGAACGTCCAGCGCCGGTTCAGCAGGAAGCTGTTCGTGGTCCCGACGATGAAGCCGATCGCGGAGGCGGCGAGGTACCAGACGCCGAACACCTTCAGCAGCAGCGTGTAGACGAGGAACGTGAGGAGCGTGTTGCTGACGCCCACGATCCCGAACTTCACGAACTGCACCGCGACCGGATGGGCGATCCGCTCAGCGAGAGCGGCGCAGGCACGCAGGAAGCGGGGTCTGGACGATTCGCTGCGCGCGGGCATGTTTTCAAGCATGAACGATAAATTTGATCGGAGGATTAACGGGATAGGCGACAATCTGTCGCAGAGAAGGCCGCGCTCACCCCTCACCGACGAGTCACAGCCATGTCCGAGAACCCCCTCCGCACACCGACGCTGTTGAGCGTGGTCGCTCCCGTCTACGACGAGGAGGAGCTGATCGAGCAGTTCGTGGCGCGCGCGACGGCGGCTGTTGCGGACTACGAGTTCGAGCTGGTGCTCGTCAACGACGGCAGCCACGACAGCACGCCCGAGAAGCTCGACCGCCTGGCCGCTGCCGATCCACGCGTGCGCGTGATCCACCTCTCGCGCAACTTCGGCCACCAGGCGGCGCTCACCGCGGGCCTCGAGCACGCGGTGGGAGACGTCGTGGCGATGATCGACGCGGACCTGCAGGACCCGCCGGAGCTGATCCCCGAGATGGTGGCCCAGTGGAGCCAGGGCGCCGACGTGGTCTACGCGGTGCGCAAGGAGCGCGAGGGCGAGACCGCCTTCAAGCTCGCCACCGCGTCGTGGTTCTACAAGCTGTTCGACAAGCTCGCGCAGGTCGACCTCGAGCCGAACTCGGGCGACTTCCGGCTGCTCGACCGGCGCGCGCTCGACGCCCTGCTGGCGATGACCGAGCGTTCGCGCTTTCTGCGCGGCATGACGGTGTGGGTGGGCTTCAACCAGACGGCCGTCGCCTACCAGCGCGACGCGCGCCACGCCGGCGAGACCAAGTACACGCTGCGGCGCATGCTGCGGTTCTCGCTCGACGCGATCGCGTCGTTCTCGCACCTGCCGCTGCAGCTGGCGACATACGCGGGGATCCTCTCTGCGGGGGTCGCGTTCGTAGCGATCCCGGTCGTGATCGCGCTGCGGATCGCGGACTCCTACCTGCCCGGCTTCGGCTCGATCACGATCGCGATCCTGCTCCTCGGCGGCATCCAGCTGATCGCGATCGGCGTGATCGGCGAGTACGTGGGGCGCATCTACGACGAGGTCAAGCACCGCCCGCTGTACATCGTGCGCGAAGAGCGCAACCGTCCCACGAGCACCTCGCGGTTCGTCAGCCCCCCCGCCACGCGCGCGGGACTGCCGGCGCGCACGCCCGAGCGCATCTCCTGAGCGCGGCCACCCGGCCGCTCGCCCTCCGCGCGGCCGACCGCGACATGCGCCGCTCGCGCGTGTTCTCATGCGCTGATGGCCCTCCACGCCCGGCGCCTGCCCTCCCTGCTCGCGACGCTCGCCGCGGCGCTCGCGGGCGCGGTCACGCTCGCGCGGCCGGCCGCGGGCGCAGGGGAGGCGTGCGCGGGCTCGGGCGCAGCGCCCTGCCCGTACGTGTCGGCGTCGCTCGTGGGGCAGCGCGCGGAGGGCGTCGTGCGGTTCCCGGAGGCGGTCGCGCTGGACCCGAACGGCTACGTGTACGTCGCCGATCAGCTCAGCTACGTGGTCCAGAAGTGGACCGCGCAAGGCACGTTCGTGAACGAGTGGGGCTCCTACGGCGGCGGGCACGGCCAGTTCGGGCCGATCGCGGGCCTCGCCGTGGACGCGGCCGGCAACGTGTACGTGGTCGACTCGAGCCACAACCGGATCGAGAAGTTCGACTCGAGCGACAGGTACCTGATGTCGTGGGGCCACAAGGGCAGCGCGCTCGGCGACTTCAGCTTCGGCTCCTCCCAGGACTACACCAAGCCCCCGGGGGGCGGGATCGCGGTCGCGGGGGAATACGTGTACGTGGCCGATTCCGGCAACAACCGGATCGAGCGCTTCAACCTCGAAGGCCAGTTCCCGATCCAGTTCGGATCGGGTGGCGACGCGCCCGGGCAGATGCGCTACCCCCGCGCGGTCGCGGCGAACGGGGCGGAGGTGGTGGTCTCGGACGACGACCACCGCGTGCAGGTGTTCGACCCCAACGGCGGCTACATCGGCCAGACCGGCTCCGCCGGCAGCGGGCCGGGGCAGTTCGGCTTCACCTACGGGGTGGCGATCGACGCGGCAGGGAACATCTACGTGGCGGACGACCTCGGCCACCGCGTGGTCAAGCTCGGCCCGCAGCTGCAGTTCCTCGGCGCATGGGGCGGGTTCGGCTCGAAACCCGGTCAGCTCGCGTTCCCGCGCGCGCTCGCGAGCGACCCCGCGGGTGACACGTACGTGGCGGACACCGCCAACGACCGCATCGAGGTGTTCGACCCGAACGGAGCGTTCCTGCGCACGCTCGGCATCTCCGGCCGCGGCGTGGGCGAGCTGACGGCGCCGCGCGGGCTCGCGATCGATCCGGCGGGCCGCCTGCTCGCGGCGGACACGGACGGCAACCGCGTCGAGGTCTACGCGCCGAGCGGGGAAGACCTGATCGAACAGTGGACGCTCTCGGGAGGCAGCCGGTCGAGCCTCTTCTACCCGGCGGGGATCGCGGTGGACCCCGCGGGGGCGGTGTACGTGTCCGACAACCAGGGCACGCGGGTGGTGCGCTACTGGGGGGACGGCACCTACCTCGGCGAGATCGGCGGCCCGGCGCAGGCCGGGGGCGCACAGCTGACCGGCGCCCGATCGGTGGCGGTGGCGCCCGCCACCCACGAGCTGTGGGTCGCAGACACGGGCCACAACCGGGTCCTGCTCTACGGGCCCGAAGGCTCGCTGCTTCGGCGCATCGGCGCCGGCGAAGGCAACGGCGCGGCCGGCGGCGGGCTCGGCGCGTTCAACCGTCCTGCGGCGGTCGCCACCAACGCGGCGGGCGACGCATACGTCGCCGACACGGCCAACGACCGCATCGTGGTGATCGCCCCGGCGGGCGAAGTGATCGGCCAGTGGGGGGTGCGCGGCGGCGGCGACGGGCGGCTGCGCGGCCCCAACGGGGTGGCCGTCGACGCCGCCGGCACCGTGTACGTGCTCGACGGCGAAAACAACCGCGTGCAGGCGTTCACGCCGAGCGGGTCCCTGGTCTCGAAATGGGGCCTGCGCGGCACGGGGCTAGGCGAGTTCTCCCAGCCGGGCGCGATCGCGGTGGGCTGCGAAGGAGAGGTGTACGTCGCCGACACCAACAACAACCGCATCGAGCGGTTCCAGCCGGTCTCGCCCGCGGGCACGGGCTGCCTGGCGCTCTCGGCGTGGCCGCCGCCGCTCGACGTGCCGCCGGTGCTCAGCGTGGCGCTGCCGCGCTCGGTGGGTGTTCTCGCGCGGCGGGGACTCGCGCTGTCGGTGGCCTGCCAGCGCGGCTGCCGGATCCTCGTGACGGGGACGCTCACGCCCCGGCGAGGGCGTGGTGCGGTGCGCCTGCGCTCGAGCGGCCGTGCCCTGCCGAAGGGCCTCGCGGGCCACGTCCGCCTCTCCCTGAGCGCGCGCGGGCTCGGGCGTCTGAAGCGCTCGCTCGGGCACCGGCGGCTGCTGACCGCGCGCGTGCGGATCGTGGCGGTCGGGCCCACCGGGCGGCGCGTGACCGTCTCCAGGGTCTACACCGTGGCGCGGTAGGGTCGATAATGAAGCCATGAGCGATCCCGGTCCCGTGCACCTGCCGGACGACCAGGCGATGGACCAGCGCCGCGAGCGGGTCCGGATCGAGACCGAACGGCTGCGCATCGAGGGCGTGCTCACGCTCGCTCGCGACGGCTACCGCAGCCGCGTCTCGGACGTGCTGAACGCGGCCGAGCGCGACTTCATCACGCTCACCGATGTGACGGTCGCGCCACTCGACGGCGGCCCGACCGAGCTGCACCCGTTCCTGAGCGTGGCACGTCGCCACATCGTGTTCGCGGTGGGCGCCGATGCCGGCGTCGAGTAGCGCGGCGCACACGATCCATCCGGCAGCACGACGATGATGCTCGGCGATGGCGAACCGTGCAGCGCAGGCGATCGAGGAGCTGCGTAGCGAGCTCGGGATGAACCGCGCCGAAGCCGCCCGCGCCGCGGGCGTGAGCACCGCGACCTGGAGCGCGATCGAGTCCGGTGCGACCGAGCGCCCCCACCCCGCCACAAAGGTGCGCGTGGCGCGTGCGCTCGGGGTACCGCCGAGCCGCATCTGGCGCCATCGGCCGGCGTCGCTGCACCTCGCCGACGTCGAGGACCCGCGCTGGGAGCGTGCGGTCCGCAGCGCCGCTCAGCGACTCTCGCGCGAGGGCACACCCGAGCAGCGCAAGCGCTTCGGCGAACAGCTCGCCGGGGTGCTCGACTGCGTGGACCCGCGCGGGCTCTCCACGCGCTGGGACTCGCTGTGGGAGATCGCGGGCTCGCTCGTTATCGGGCCCCACGTGAGCCCGATCGACCTCGTGGACGGGCGGCTGGTGGAATCGGCCGCATACACAGCCGCGTCGGCGACGCGGAGCGGGCCCGTGTCGGCCCGCCGCGGTGCGGTGCAGGCCCGCCGCGGGACGCCACGCGGGCGCAGCCAGCGCCGCTGAGCGGGCCGCGCCGGGCGCAAGCGGACGGGAGCGGGGCGCTCCCGGAGCACATCGGTGCCCGGTTGCCGGCCCCCGGGCCCCCGGGCCGCCGGTCGCCGGTCGCCGGTCGCCGGTCGCCGGCGGGCTCAAGGCCCCGGTCGACGAGCGTAACCGAGGATTCCTCTGATATGCAAGAATATTGCTCGTGTCAGCTCGCACACGGCTCCTCTCCGCCGCCCTGGAGCGCTTCAGCTCGGAGGGAGCGGTGGCCCCGACGCTGGAGGAGATCCGCACCGCCGCGGGCGTGAGCGTTGGCGCGCTCTACCACCACTTCCCCGACAAGGCCTCGCTGCACGCGGCGCTCTACACCGAGGTGCTCCGCGGCTACCAGGAGGGCTTCGCGCTCGAGCTGCGCACCCACCCGGGCGCGCGCGAGGGTGTCCGGGCGGGCGTGGCCTACCACCTGCGCTGGGTGGCCGCCCACCGTGCGGAGGCGGCGCTGCTGCTGCACGAGCGCCCCGCCCGCGAGGACGCGGTGCGCGCGGCCGACGAGGCCTTCATGAGGGAGGTGGCGGGCTGGTTTCGCACCCACGCGCACTACGGCGCGGTGCGCGACCTCCCGTTCGACCTGCTGTACGCGCTGTGGATCGGCACGGCACAGGAGTACTGCCGGCACTGGCTCGCCTCCGGGCGCAGCCGCATGCGCCCGGAGGCGGTGCGCACGCTGTCCGACGCGGCGTGGGCCGCGCTCTCGACGCAAGGAGATCGATGATGCAGCTCTACGAGGACCTCGTCGCCAGCGGCGACGATGCCGACCGCGAGTACGTGACCGTGCAGCGCGGGGACGCCCGCGCGATCGTGACGCTGGCCGACCCCGACCGGCTCAACGTGCTCAGCGCGCCCCTGGTGAGGCAGCTGAAGGACGCGCTCGTCGAGCTGACCGGCGACCCCGCGATCAAGACGGTGGTGCTCACGGGAGCCGACCCGGGCTTCTGCGCCGGCGGCGACCTGCGGATGATGGCGCTCACCGAGGAGGGCCTGCAGGCCGAGCCCGGAGCGAGCGACATATGGCGCTGGATCCGCTACGAGTTCGGCGCGGTGGCGCGCCTGATCGCGCGCTCGGACACCGCGTTCGTGGCCGCGCTCAACGGCGCCGCCGCGGGCGTGGGGCTCGCGTGGGCGCTCACGTGCGACCTCGTGCTCGCCTCCGAGCGCGCGAGGATCGTGCCCGCGTTCGGGCGCCTCGGGCTGCTTCCGGAGGTGGGCACGAGCTGGGCGCTCACGCGCGCGCTCGGCTACCAGGGCGCGTTCGCGTTCTACGCGCGCGGGCTCCATCTCACCGCCCAGCAGGCCCACGAGGCGGGGCTCGTCCACGAAGTGCTCGCCCACGACGCGCTGCTCGACGCGGCGGATGCGTGGTGCGAGCGGATCGCCGCGCTGCCGCCGCACGCGCTCGCGATGACCAAGCCGCTCCTGCGCACGGCCGCCGACGCGACCTGGGACCACGCGATCACGATGGAGGAGTTCGCCGAGCCCACCTGCTTCACCACCGGGGCGTTCCAGCGGCAGGTGCAGGCACTGCTGCAGGCGCGCTGAGCCGCCGGCTTGCGCCGGGGAGCCGCGGGCCAGGTAGTGGTACCGTCCGCGCGTGCCGCGACCGTCGATCGATCCACCGGAGGACGTGCCCGCCGTTGCGGGCACGCGGCCACGAAAGCGCGCCAGGCCGGCCCTGCCGCTCCGGCTCGCGCTGCTCACGCTCGCTGTGGCGCTCGCCGGCACGGTCTCGGCGATGGCGTTCCAGGCGCTGCCGTCGGGCGATCAGGTCAACGACGACGCCGCGGCGGGGATCGAAAAGACCCAGAGCGTGGGCAACGAGGATCCCGCAAACTCCGACGTCGTCGGAGGCGCGCTCGTCGCGGGCAAGCCGGCGGTGCCGTGGGCGGTGTTCCGCCAGCAGGAGGCCAGCGGCGCGAAGGACCAGATCTTCTCGCGCTCGTTCGCGGGGGGCGCGTGGACCACGCGGGGCACGGGAACGGTCGGCGGCAGCTCCAGCAGCTCCCCCACGTTCACCGGCTCGCTCAACTTCGACCAGACCCAGGACGGCGAGGCGCCCGCGATCGACTTCGCCGGCGCGGGCCGCACGGTGCCGTGGGCGACCTGGTACGAGCAGACCACCGGCGCAAAATTCAACAACGACAACGTGTTCGCGAGCCGCTTCGACAGCGTCAGCGGCAGGTGGATCTTCGGTGGCCAGGCACGCGGCGCCGGCGGCACCTCCGGCGTCCCGGTCCCCTCGCTGAACATCCACACCAACCAGAGCGCGGAGAACCCGTCCGTGGCGGGCGGCTCGGCGGTCGACCCCACCAAACCCGGCCCGTGGGTGACCTGGCAGGAGACGACGTCGCTCCCCGTCGCCGAAAAGGACCAGATCTTCGTCGAGCGCCCCGAAGGGCCCGGGCAGACCAACTGCGAGACGGAGACTCCCAAAGGTGTCGAAGACGTGACGGGCCACATTCCCGCGATCGGCGGCTTCTGCTGGCAGCAGACCGGCGTGCCGCGCGTGGGTATCGGCACGACCGACCCGAGCCTCAACATCGACCCCCGCCGCAACGGCGTCGAGCCCGACATCGCGTTCACCGGCGCCAACGACGCGGTGCCGTGGGTGGTGTGGTACGAGACGGAACCGGGCACGATCGGACGCTCCGCCAAGGAGCTGGTGTTCGCCGCCAAGGGCGTCCATGACGGCGAAGGCGCGAACGGCGGCTTCCACTGGGTGGCGGTCGGCAGCCGGCTCCAGGGCGAACTCGGAACCTCGGGAACGAGCAAATTCGGCCCGTGCCTCGAATCGCTCGAAAACGAGGAACACTGCTCGCTGAACAAGAACCCGGAAGCCGACGCGGAGGACCCGCGCGTGGCCGCAGGGACGATGAACCCCGCCAACCCGACCGTGCCGTGGGTGGCGTGGGACGAGAAGGTCGGCACCATCGACCAGATCTTCGTCGCGCGGCTCGTCGGCGCCGGTGGCGAAGCGCATTTCGAAGTCGTGAACGGCGGCGCGCCGATCTCGACGGGGGCGAACTCGTCGAGGCGACCCGACATGACGTTCTCCGGCAACACGCCGTACGTGTCGTGGCGTGAGGACGTCGGAGGCGGCGTCGAACGAGCCTCCTTCGGCCACTTCGTGAACGCCGCGAGCCCCACGTTCCAGCTCGACGAGAGCGGCGTGCCGCTGGCGTCCAACGCGGACGTCCGCGAGCCCATCTCCTCGTCGTGCATCGCCACCCCGTTCAACGGCGACGGCGCCGCCTGCCAGGGCGAAGCGCAGGGCACGCCGTTCTTCCTGTTCACGAACGGCACAGGCCCGCTCGGTCTGTTCGCGGGCGCGTTCGCGCCCGAAACGCCCGTGACCGGCGAAGCCGGCGCGGTGACCACATCGACGGCCACTGTGGCCGGCTCGGTGAACCCGCTCGGCGCGTCCGTGCACGTGTCCTTCGAATACGGCACCACCACGGCATACGGGCAGAGCGCGGGCGGCTCAGCGAGCGGCGTGAGCGACTCGGCGGTCCCGTTCTCGGCGGCGCTCACGGGCCTGCCGGCGAACACGACCATCCACTACCGTGCCGTCGCCACCAGCGACCTCGGCACCTTCGTGGGAGCCGATCGCACGCTCACAACAGCGCGTGAAGGCAGCTCGGTCACGACCAACCCACCGCCGGGCGCGTCGAGCGCGAAGACGACGGTCGCGCAGCTGGCGCGCAGCTTCACCGGCTCGCGCATCAAGGTGCACGTGTCGTGCACCGGGCCGAGCGGAACGAGCTGCAAGCTCACGCTTCGCCTGACGGTGGTGGAGACGCTCAAGGGCCACCGCGTGGTGGGCGTCACGGCAGCGAAGAAGCGCCGGCGCACGGTCACCGTCGGCAGCGCCACCGTCACGCTTGCAGCCGGCCAGGCGACGACGGTGAGCGTGTCGCTGAACAGGACCGGCAGGCGCCTGCTGGCGAAGCGGCACGGCCGTCTGAAGGTGCGCGTGGTCGTCACGCAGGCGGGCGTGAGCGCGCCGATAAGCATCCAGATCGCCTCGTTGAAGCCGGCCAAGCGACGCTAGGCGGAATCACGGTCAGCCGTCCCGGCCCCGCCCTCGCGGAGGGTAGGGCCGCCGCTGGTCGCAGCCGGCCACGGGCGTCTTGCTACGGGGAGGCCGGGACGACGTGCGAACCCGATTTTGGCTTTGGACAGCCTTATTCTGGCTCTTTTGGACCCAGATTCACGGGCGGCTCGGCGTCGAGCGCTTGAAGCACTGCGTCAGGACTAAGACCTGCCTTCTCAAGCC
>JAICYC010000054.1 GCA_025934395.1 Solirubrobacteraceae bacterium
AAGCAAATGGCGGAGAGGGCGGGATTCGAACCCGCGATGGAGTTTGACCCCCATACTCGCTTAGCAGGCGAGTGCCTTCAGCCGCTCGGCCACCTCTCCCGGCGAGCAGATGCCAAGTCTAGAGACTGCTGATCGGTGCCCGCGCGAGGCTGTCGATGCCCCGCCGCAGCGCGCGCAGCGCGATCCGCAGCTCCGAGGAGGCGTTAGGCCCGCGCAGGATGTCCTCGACTTCGCCCGCCGCCTCGGTGAGCAATGTGAGCGCCTCGGCCGCTCGCGCGCCGCGACCCGGGAAGGAGCAGACGCGCAGCCGCGTTCCCGCGACCGTGAGCAGGCTCTGGCGGTACTCGGGCTCGATCGCGTCGCTGAGGTAGTAGGCGGCCTCGCTCGCCGCGCGGCCCGCTTCGCTGAGCTCGTCGCGGTCGGCGCCGTCGAGCAGCAGGCGCGCCTCCTCGGTCGTCTCGTAGACGAACGCGGTGGGCGACGCATCGCCGGAGCTCACGCTCTGTGTCGGCCAGCTCTCGTGGGGTTGTGGCGCCCGGGCGGCGGAACGTCGTCTCATGTTTCTCCCTTCCAGGCTGAGCCCGTGAACGCCGCTGCGGCGTGCCTACCCGCCGAGCGGTTGCCGAAACGCTCCGCGGACGGCTGGGCGGGCCGCGATGCGGCGATCGTCGCGTGAGCGGGTCCGAGCGCTTACCGGGGCGACCCGTGCGGGGCCGGCCCCGAGCGCGATCGCCGCCAGCGCCTCCATGCGGGCGCGCTCGTACGCGCGCCGCCGATAGCGCTGCTCGCTCCCGCGCACGCCACGCTCTCGCGCGCCGCACCACTGCTGCCAGCGAAGCAGCGCCAGCGCCGCGGCAGGCTCATCTGCGGCCGCCTCGTCGAGGAGGTCGAGCGCACATGCCTCTTCGCCACGCGCGTTGCAGCCGCGTCCTGTTGGACAGCATCGTTTCGTGCCGTCCTCCTCTCTCTCTGAATCGGTGCTCTACGCTTGCGCTACCCACGGTGGCGGCTGCTACTCAGGGAGCGTCACGCCCGCGTGGAGGGGTGGCAGAGCGGTTGAATGCGGCGGTCTTGAAAACCGTTAGGCGGGCCAAACTCGTCTCGAGGGTTCGAATCCCTCCCCCTCCGTCAGACGGCCCCGGCGCGGTCAGCCGCGAAGGCTGCCGACCGCCGAGGCCCCGAGCGGGTTGCCCGACGCGTCGAGCGCCTGGACCTGCGCGTCGGGCCCGGACACACCCGCGGGGAGCGCGATCGCCGTCTCGAAGCCCGTCCGGGCGACCTGGGCGACAGGCGCGAGCGTCGTGGGGGATCCTCCCGCGAGCACCCGCCAGGAGGCCACCTGCGTGGCGCCGTTCCAGCTCGCATACACCGTCCCGCCCTGGGCCCCGGCCGCGTAGACGAACGACGGGCCGTGGGCCGGATGGCCTTCCCAGGCGAAGCGGAAGGCGCGATAGGACTCGACGTTCGCGGGCAGGTGGGCATCGAACAGCAGCGAGCCCTGGGGGCTGAACTCCGACACGTCCGCGATCTGGCCGAAGTCGAGCAGCCAGTCCCCGTTGGCGAGCGCCTGCATGTTGCCCTGGCTCTTGGCCACCAGCGGGGGCGTGTGCACGAGCTGCTGGACGAGCGTGGTCGTGCGGGTCTGGCCGTTCAGGCTCAGCACCACACCCCGGGACTGCGGATGGATCGTGGGGGAGGCGCCGTTGTCGAACACGCTGATCGTGCCGTTGGGCAGCAGGCGCGGGTCGTGCTGGAAGGCCGTGCGGGTCCCCGAGGCCTCCGCGAACGTGCTGTGCTTGCCGCCCGCCCGCCACGCGATCCTCCCCGTCCGCGGTTCGATGTCGTAGAAGGCCCACGTGTTGCGCGAGGAGACGAGCAGGCCCCCTTCGGGGAGCGCATCGATCGAGTTGACGTGGAAGTAGTCGTAGGGGTAGGCGAGCACGTCGAACCTGCGCACCGGTTCGTAGGATTCCGCGAGCCCCACGTGGTCGAGGCTCGTCCACTGCATCCGCACGAGCCCGGTGCGCACGTCGATTTCCTGGACCACCCCGTTGACGACCGCGCCTTCGGCGGGGCCGCCGACGCCGGAGATGTTGCACATCACCGTCTGGTAGGCGGTGATCACGGCGGTGCCACGCGGCGTGAGCTGGAAGTCGTGGAGGTCCGCCTGGAGTCCGTTGCCTGCCCTGACCGCCGCGATTTTGGTGTAGCTGTCGTCCTCGATCACGTCGTTGCCGAGGCCGAACCCGTGCAGCGTGATGTTGCCCTGCCACCACGTCAGGACGGGTTTCCCGCCGTATTCCTGGACGCGGAAGTTCGTCGCCGCGACGTGCGCGGGAAGCGGTTTGAACCACACCACCGAGCCGCTCCCGTCGAGGATCATCGGCCCGGGCTGTCCCGCGCCGGCGTAGGGCGCCATGAACAGGTCGCCCGGGGCGGCTGCGGGCGAGGACGCCGTCACCGCCACCACGGGCGGACGCAGGTCGGGCCGCGAGTGGAAGCTCTGTTCTTCGGTGGAGCGTCCCGGGTGGGTCGCGGTGGGCGTGGTGCTGATGCGATCCGTCCGCGCCACCACGAAGGTGTCCAGCAGCGCGCTGCGCCGTCCGCCCGCGGTGAGCCGCGCGCGGACGGTCACCCGCTCGCCTTCGGCGAACGGGCGGGCCGGCAGGAAGCTCGCGCCGTCTCCCTGCGAATAGGCCTGCAGCCGCCCGCTGTGGGTGCCGGTGGCGCTGCCCACGACGCTCTGCACGGACAGCTCGGAGGCGGGGACGCCCGCGAAGCTGATCTGCGTCTGGGGCGTCGCGTCGCGGCTGCCGGGCAGCGGCGAGACCGTCACCGCGCCCGCGAGCACCGCCGAGTCGTTGAGCGTCGCGGGCCCGCATGTCGGCCCCGCAGCCGCCCGCGCATCCTGGCTCGGCGCGAGCAGAATTAAGCCTGCGCAAAGCAGGCCTAGGATGATTGCGCGGATGGAGAAGGGCGACACCGGGGACATCGACCCTGCGCACAATAGGAAACTGACCCGGCGCAGCTTCTTGAAGGGCGGGTTGATCGCGGGCGGCGCGGCAGCGGGCGCGGGGGCGGTCATCCGTGCCGCGGCGGGCGCCAGCGGCGATTCGGCGCCCGCCCCGCCCACCCGCGGGCAGCCGATCGCAGCACAGCGCCCCCCCGGCCCGCCGAGCAGGCCGAAGCCGAACATCCTCGTGATCGTCGTCGACCAGCTGCGCTTCCCCCAGTGGCTGTTCCCGGCCCCGCTGGTGGGCGGGCTGCCACCGAACCTCGCCGCGCTGCGGCGCGACTCGGTGACCTTCGGCCACCACTACACGGTCTCCAACGACTGCACCCCTTCGCGTGCTGCGCTCCTCACCGGGCTCTACACGCACCAGACGGGGTGCATGATCACCGGCGGCAGCACCCTCGACCCGGGCTTTCCCACGTGGGGGACGATGCTGCGCGAACACGGCTACCGGACGCGCTGGTACGGGAAGTGGCACCTCACCCACCACGACAACCGCTGGGACGCCTTCGAAGGGGAACCCGCGCTCGAGCGGTACGGCTTCTCGGGCGGTACGTTCCCGTCCCCCGACGGCGGCCCCGGCCAGGGCTGGCGCGTGGACCCGCAGATCGTCGAGCAGTTCGCGGAATGGTATGGCGCGGAAGGCGACCACGGCCCGTGGTGCACGACCGTGTCGTTCGTGAACCCGCACGACATCGCGTGGTGGTACGTGTGGAGCGATCGCGTGCCCTCCGAGGTCGAAGCCGACCCGCTGATCACCACGCTGCCCCCCAACTTCGAGACCCCCGAGCAGCTGCTGGCGGGGCGCAAGCCACAGCTGCAGCGCTCGCTGCAGGCCACCGCAGCGAGCTCGTTCGGGCCCGTTCCGTTCCACGGCCCGGAAGCGGTGGAACGCTTCACCGCCTTCCAGAACCTCTACCTGAAGCTCCAGCTCGAGGTCGACCGGCATGTCGGCTCGGTCCTCGCAGCGCTGGCCGCGAACCCGTCGGTGGCGGAGAACACCGTCGTGGTGTTCACCTCCGACCACGGCGAGTACGGCGGTGCGCACGGGCTGCGCGGCAAGGGTGCGGGCGTCTACGAGGAGGCGATCCGCGTGCCGCTGATGGTGCGCGACCCGCGCGGCGTGCTCACAGCCGCCACGAGCCAGCTGCGCACGCAGCTCACGAGCAGCGTCGACGTCGCGCCGCTGCTGCTCACGATCGCCAGCGGGAGCAACGACTGGCGCCGCGAACGCCACTACTCGCACATCGCCGGGCGCGCCGACCTCGCAGCGCTGCTCGCCGATCCCTCCGCGCCCGGCCGGGACTTCGTCCTGCACGCGACCGACGAGACGGTCACCGAGTACGCGATCGAACCGTACGCGGCCAACGCCCCGCTGCACGTCGCCGCGATCCGCACGCCCCGCGCGAAGTTCGCCGCCTACACCCACTGGGAACACCACAGCACCGACCCGATCGCACGCGGCACGGAAGTGGAGCTCTACGACTACACGACAGCAGGCGGGCGGCTCGAGGTGGAGAACGTCGCCGGCCGCAGCCTCGCCGAGGAAGCGCTGCGCCGCGAACTGCACGCAGCGGTCCGCAACGAGCTGCGGGAGCCCCTCCCCTACCGCATGCGCGAAGCCCACATCCGAGGCTTCGAGGACTACTTCTCCACCGCGCGCCACGCCGCGCGCGGTGCTGCCGCCCGGCGCAGGGCGCGCAGCGAAAGCCTCGTGGGACAGCTCCCGCAGGGCGACACCGGCGGTCGCCGCCCCTGACGAGGCAGAGCCGGCCGCAGCCGCCGCGACCGCCTAGGTGGAGATCGCGGGCGAGGTGCCGAGCACGTTGCCCGATGCGTCGAGCGCCTGCACGGCTGCGTAGGGCCCGGCGGCGGTGCTGCTCAGCGTCGTCTCGAAGCCCGAGCGGGGCACGGTGGTCGACGGCTGGAGCGTCGTCGGCGAGGTGCCCACGAGCAGTCGCCACGAGGCGACAGCGGTCGCGCCGTTCCAGCTCGCAGCCACGCTGATGCCGCCGCCGTGGCCCGGGGCCTTGGCGATCGCGGGGGCGCCGGGCGGGGTGGCGCTCCACGGATAGAGCCCTGCGGTGAAGCTCTGCTCGCCGCGTCCGAGCGTGCCGTCGAGCAGCACGTGGCCCGAGGGGTCGAACTCGGTGAAGTTGGGCAGCCCGCCGTAGCCCACCAGCCAGTTGCCTCCTTCGAGCGGCTGGGCGTTGCCCTGGCTGGAGGCGAGCAGGCGTTTGGAGGGGTTCGTGAACTGGCGCTCCAGGCGCACCGTGTGGGTACCGAGGTTCGGTTCGATCAGCAGGCCGCGCGACTGCTTCTCCTCGGGAGGCGTCGAGCCGTTGTCGAACAGTGAGATCTGCCCGCCGCTCTGGAACGCCGCATCGTGCTGCCAGTAGAACTTGACCCCCGCGCCCAGCTTGAACGAGCTGCGCTTGCCCCCCAGGCGCCAGCGGATCGAGCCGCTCAGCAGGTCCACGTCGTCGAGCGACCACGTGTTGCGGAACGAGATCAGCACGTCGCCGTCGGTGCCCGGTGAGATCGCGTTGATGTGCACGTAGTCCCACGGGTAGCTCGACCTCGGCGCGGGGTTTTTCGACTCGTTGAGCGCCACGTGCCCGAGCGCGTGCCACTCGTACATCACCAGCCCCGTGCGCACATCGATCTCCTCGGCGACCGAGTCGCTGATCACGCCGTTGCGGTTTCCGCCCACCGAGGAGAGGTTCATCTTCACCGGGAGGTAGGCATCGATCCACGCCGTCCCCTGCGGCGTGAGGTGGAAGACGTGCAGGTCCGCGTGCAGGCCGTTGCCCGCGCGCACCTTCGCCACCTGCCGGTAGCTCGTGTTGTAGACCACGTCTTCGCCCTCGCCGAAGCCGATCTGGATGATCCGGCCCTGCCACCACGTCAGGGCGGGCGCGCCCGCGAACGTCTGCACGCCGAAGCGTGTCGCCGCCTGACCCGCGGCGAGCGGGCGGAACCACACCAGCGAGCCGTGCTGGTCGACGATCATCGGCCCCCACCTGCCCGGGCCCTGGTAGGGGGCGAGGAACACGTCCCCCGGGCTCGATCCCGGGCGCGGCGGGGTCGTGATGTGCACCTGGGACGGCGACAGCGACGGCGCCGAGGCGTAGTGCTGGACGTCTGCGGGGTTGCCCTTGGAGACGGCAAACTCCTTCTGCGGCACCCCCACCGCGTGCGCGACCGTGAACGACGTCTTCACCGTGCCACCCGCGCCGGGGCCGGCTGCGACGCGCGCGCTCACGGACACGTGCTCGCCGGGTCGGAACCCGCTGGACGGGAGGAAGCTCTCCCCTGTGCCGGTCGAGTACGCCTTCAGCGTGCCGCCGTGCGAGCCGCTCGCGGAGCCCACCACGTGAACGTCTTCCACGCGTGTTCCTTCGCCGCCGAGGAAGCTGATCTGGGTCTGGGCGGTCGCGTCGGGGGTTCCCGGGAGCGGCGAGACCACGACCGCGCCCGACTGCGCTGAGTGCGCAGATGGACCCACCGCCGCCGTGGCAGCTTCGCCCGCCTTGCCGCACCCGCCGGCGAGCAGGATCGCGAGCGCGCCGAGCGCGGGCGCGAGGACCTCCCGCCGGGGCGCGAGCCCGCCGCGCACGCGTGCCCGCACGCCGCGTGCGCGTACGCCGGACGCCGGCCCGATCTCCGATCGCCCGGCGGGTCGCTGTGTTTCGGTGGTCCTCATCTTCTGGTGCCGCCCCCCGCCGGCGAGCGCAGGATATCGCCGCGCCCGCGCGCTTCCGCCGGCAGGCCGCAATGCCTGGGCGCGGCGGGGCGCACGCCGGGCGCCGGCGGGCGGCCCGAACCGGCGATCGCGCAGCTGCGATCGCGTAGGCTCTCGCCATGGTTCCCCGACGCGCGCTCGCCGGCGCGATGCTCGTCCTGCTGCTCGCGTGCGCGCTCCCGGTCGCGGCCCCCGTGCCGGCGCTCGGGGCGTCCGGAAACGCGGGCGCCACCCAGGCGTACGTGCAGGCGGACCTGCGGCTCGTCAACAGCGCCGCGGGCAAGATCCACCTCGGCGAATCGATCATCTCCGGCGTGCTCGCCCAGGTGCGCCGCGAATGTCCGCACTCTGCTGCGAAGTCACCCCAGGACCCCCAATCCACGGACCTGAGCAACGAGGTGATCGGGACGATGGTGATCTCGGCGATCCGCCCCGTCCTCGGCCCGATCCACCAGTTCCTGGGGAGCGTCTCGCACCTGCACTGGGGCAGCAGCGCTGCGAGCCGTGGCGTTCGCAGCTACGTGGGCCAGCTGAAAGCGATGGCCGGCCTGAGCGTGCCGAAGCTGTGCGCGGACGTCCGCGGGTGGGCGGCGAGCGGCTACAAGACGCTCACCGCCGACACCGTCTCCTTCGACAGGGTGTTCGTGCCCTCGTGGGTCGCCGTGGGCGCGATCCCCGGCGCGCTCTCGGCGTTCGAGAGCGGCGCCACGCGGGGTCTCGCCCGCCAGGCCGGCAGGCGCGAAAGCCAGCTCGCCGACTTCGAAGCGCGCGAGGTCGAAAGGTGGGGCGACATCATGAACGTGCTCGAACTGAACCCGTAGCGGGTCCCTCCAGCCCGGCGGGGCCAGGGCCGCCCGGCGCCCTCCGCCTAGGCGACGGCGCGCAGATGGCGGTAGGGCGTGCCGCGCAGCTCGCGCACGAGCGCGTCCACCACGCCCGACTCGTCGTCTGAGCGGCCGTCGGTGACGGCGCCGATCACCGCGCGCTTTCGCTCCAGCAGCGTTGCGATCGTCTCGTCGACGGTCTGCGCGGCGAGCAGGTAGTACGCGTTCACGGAGTCGCGCTGGCCGATCCGATGGCAGCGGTCCTCGGCCTGGTCGTGCTTGGCGGGCGTCCAGTCGAGCTCCAGGAACGCCACGTTGGACGCGCTGGTGAGCGTGAGCCCCTGCCCCGCCACGTCGATCGAGCACACGATCAGCTGATGGTCTGACTCCTGGAAGTCGTGCAGCGCGCGATCGCGCGCGGCGTGGCTGTCGGCACCGAGGATGTGCAGCGCAGCGGGGAAGTGCTCGAGCACACGCCGCTGCACCTCGCGGTGGCGGGCGAACAGCACCAGCCGCTCGCCGGAGGCGAGGAAGTCGTGCACCCACGCGAGGGCGCCGCGGAGCTTGCCGCGCGCGGCCAGCAGCTTGAGCGCGTTCAGGCGCACCAGCCGCTCTGCCCGCAGTGCTGCGGCCACGCGCGCGTCGAGCTCGCGCAGGTCGAGCGGCTGGCTCTGCAGCCATGCGACCACGTCGCGCTCGGCGAGCCGGTACTCGGCCTCGTTGTCGAGCTCCAGCGGGACGACCGAGCGCGACTTCGCAGGCAGCTGCGGGAGCACGTCGGCCTTCAGGCGGCGCGCGAGGCAGCGCGCGCGCAGGTGCCAGTGTAGCCGCACGTGCGCGTCCGGACCGCGGAAGCGCTCGCCGAACTGCGCGCCCGAGCCGAACTCCTGCAGGCGACCGAGGATCCGCAGCTGCGGGATCAGCTCGTCGGGACGGTTCACCACGGGCGTGCCGGTGAGCGCGAGCACGAGCCCGTCACCGCGCACCGCTGCCGCCAGCCGGGTGGCCGCCTGCGTACGCTTCGCGTGGGCGTTCTTGCAGTAGTGCGACTCGTCCAGGACGAGCGCGCGGGGCGCCAGGGCCGCGAGCTCATCGCCGCGCGGCGCCACGATGTCGTAGTTGGCGACGGTGATCTCCGCGGGCTCTCCTGCTGCGGCGGCGGCGCGGCCGCTCAGCGCGCGCACGCTGCGGTGCGGCAGCCAGCGCGCGATCTCGCGGAGCCAGTTCAGCTTCAGGCTCGCGGGACAGACGACCACCGCCGGGAACGCGCGGTCGGCCTCCAGCGCGGCGAGCGCCTGCACCGTCTTGCCGAGCCCCTGCTCGTCGGCTAGGAACGCGCGGCGGCGCTCGAGCGCGTAGGCGACCCCCGCGCGCTGGAACGGCTTGAGCTCCCCTCCCAGGCGCGCCACGTGCAGCTCGGCGTCGTGAGCGGCCGAGAGCGTCACGAGGCCGGCAGCGCGCGCGTGCTCCTCCCGCAGCTCCTGCAGCAGCGCGAGCGCGGACTCCTCGACCCACGCCGCGTGCTCGTCGAGGAAGCGGTCGAGATGCTCCACGCAGAACGGGTCCGCCCGGATCGCCCACTGCGCCCGCTCGCTTGCCTGTCCTCGCTTGTCGAGGGTCCTTGCTTGACGAGGGCCCCGGCCCGCTCCGCTGCGATCCGGGCGCAGCGCCCCCGCGATGCGCGCGAACGCGTCCACGCACGCGGGATCGTGCCCGGGGTCGAGCACGAACGTGGGCGCTGCCGCGAGCGCTGTCGTGCGCAGCACCGCGGGGGGCGGCGGCCGCCCCTCGCGCAGCGCCCGCGCGCACACGCGCGCCGCGTCGGTCAGCCAGCCGTGCAGCTGCTCGATCTGCTCGAGCGAGGAGCTCGTGAGCGGAACGGCGACCCCGCCCGGCACGCGCGAGCCGGCGGCACGCAGCTCCGCGGGCAGGCGCTCCTCCTCGCCGAGCAGCAGGAACCGGGGCTGTGTGCGCGAGCCTGCAACGTCAACCGTCCCGCGCCACGCGGTCGCGCGCTCGATCCACGCGCGCACGCGCGGCGCCACGCTGGCCGACTCGAGCCCCGCGACGATCGCTGCGAGCGCATGCGCGTCGCGCTCGCGCGCACGCAGAGCCAGCGCATCGCCGGGGGCGGTGCGCGAGCCCAGCCCCGCGCGCGTCGCGATCGCGCGGGCGAGCGGCGCGAGGCGCGCGCCGATCACGATCCAGTGCTCGCCGCGGCGGTCGCCGTGAAACGCCACGTCGAACTCGGGCGCCGCAGGCGCGACATCCGCGCGCGGTCGCAGCTCCTGCAGCGCGCGGCGGGCCGGGGCGGTGAGCTGGAGCTGCTCCCCCGCGCGCGCGAGCCCGTCGAGGATCTCCGCGCAGCGCTGATCGACGGGCACGAGCACCGTCCCGATCGCCGCGACGGTCTGCGCTCGTGGGTGTGCGAGCAGCGCGCCCGCCGCCCGCGCGGGCGCGTCGGAGGCGAACGCGAGCCACCGCGCCTCGTCGGGCCGCGCGAGCGCCAGCACCAGCCCGGGTCGACGGCGCCCGCGCATGCGCCGCAGCTCGCGCGCGAGCGCGTCACCGACGCACGGCTCTTCCGAAAGGCCCGCGAGCAGCATGCTCAGCGCGCGCCCCGACTCCGCGTCGAGCGGCACGCACCAGGCGCGGCGCTCGGCGTCCCAGCGCCGTCCGGGTATCGCGCGGAGCAGTCGCCGCAGCCGGTCGTCGTAGGGGAAGCAGAGGACCGCCTCGCCGCGATCGAGCTCGGCGGTCAATGTCGCGGCGGTCATGAGCAGAGCACGATAGGCCGCGTGGGGGATGCGACCGCGCCCGCCCCGTGCGCGCCGGCGCGGGATAATCGCCCGCGGTGACCTCGATCGAGCAGTGGTGGGCACAGGGCGAGGAGCTCACGCTCGAGCTGTCGGGCGTGCCGCGCGGCGTGTTCGTGGCGCGCGGCGGCGAGGGCCCGGCGCTCACGATGCTGCACGGCTTCCCGAGCTCGTCGCACGACTGGGCGCGCGTGGCGCCCGCGCTCGCCGCTAGTCATGCGCTGCTGATGCCGGACTTCCTCGGCTTCGGCGCGAGCGCGAAGCCCGCCGACCACGCGTACTCGCTGCACGAGCAGGCCGACCTCGTGGAGGCGCTGTGGCGAGCGGAGGGCGTGCAGAGCACCGTGCTCGTGGGTCACGACTACGCCGTGTCGGTGGTTCAGGAGCTGCTCGCGCGACGCGCCGAAGGCTCACTCGATGTCGAGATCGAGCGCGTCACGCTGCTCAACGGCGGCCTGTACCCCGACCTGCACCGCCCGCAGCCCATGCAGACGATGCTGCTCGACCCCGAGCAGGGGCCGGTGATCAGCGCGAACGTGACCGAGGAGCTGTTCACGCCGGGCCTGCGGCCCACGTTCGCCGACAGCTACGACGCGGCGGCGGACTCGGCGGAGATGTGGAGAGGCCTCGCACGCGAGGACGGCCAGCGCAACCTGCACCTGCTGATCCGCTACATGACCGACCGCAGCACGCACGAACGGCGCTGGGTGGCCGCGCTCGAGCAGACCGACGTTCCGCTGGGGTTCGTGTGGGGGATGCTCGACCCCGTGTCCGGGGCGCACATGGCCGAGCGCATCCGCGAGCGGCTGCCCGCAGCGCCGCTGCTGGCGCTCGAGGACGTGGCGCACTGGCCGCCGCTGGAAGCGCCCGAGCGCCTGGCGGGGGCGCTGCTCGCCGGTCCGGCCTGAGCGGTCCTCAGCGTGCGGCGGGCGCGCGGGCGCCCGCGGAGGTGCCGATCACGTGCTCGATGAACGCGTTGGCGGCGGGGGTGCGGTGCCGCCCCGCGCGCCACACCAGCGCCACCTGCCGGCGCAGGGCTGGGCGCAGCCGGACGGCGACCACGTCCTCGCCGGCGGCCTCGGCGACCGCGCGCGAGACCGCGGAGACCCCGAGGCCGCGCGCGACGAGGGCGAGCACGCGCGTGAGCTCGTTCGTCTCGAAGCGCGCGTTCGGCTCGAACCCGGCCGCGCGCGCGGTGTCCTGGACGGCGCGCCGCAGCCCCGTGCCTTCGCGCAGGAACACGAACGGCTCCTCGCGCAGCGCGGCCATGCCCACGCGCGCGCGACCCGCGAGCGGATGCTCGCGGGCGACCACCAGCACCAGCTCGTCCTCGAACAGCTGGTGCGAGTCGAGCCCGGCGAGCAGGCCCTCCTCGACCGGCACGAACGCCACGTCGAGCCCGTCGGCGAGGACCATGCTCTCCATCTCCTGCGCGACCTCCTCGACCACGCGGATGTCGATCGCGGGATGGAGCTCGTGGAACGTGGCGAGCGCCGCGGCGAGGTCGTAGGGCTCGAGCCACTGCATCGCGCCGATCCGCAGGCGCCCGCGCACCAGCCCCCGCAGCTGGGCGAGCTCCGCGAGGCCCGCATCGAGCTCGCCGAAAGCCCGCTCCGCCCGCGCGAGCAGCACCTCGCCCGCCTCGGTGAGCTCGACCGAGCGGGTGGTGCGGTTCAGCAGCCGCACCCCCAGCTCCGCCTCGAGCGCGCGCACGTGCTGGGACACGGCCGGCTGCCCGATGTGCAGCTCCGCCGCCGCGCGGGTGAAGTGACGATGGCGCGCCACCGCGCAGAGCGAGCGCAGCTGCGGGAGGTCCATGACCGGACATCATATTCTATTTATTGTCTTTATTTATAAGTCTTATCCTACTTCCGTCTTTGGCT
The DNA here is from genome assembly GCA_025934395.1 of Solirubrobacteraceae bacterium. Classification (GTDB taxonomy): domain Bacteria; phylum Actinomycetota; class Thermoleophilia; order Solirubrobacterales; family Solirubrobacteraceae; genus Palsa-744. The sequence goes on from JAICYC010000054.1 coordinate 12,282, forward strand.
TATTGATCGGCGTGCTCCATACTGCCTTCAGTACCTCGTAGGACCCTCCTCCCCAGACAGCGGCCCGCTCCGACCCCGAGCGGGCCGTTGTTGTTTTCGGGGCCATAATCGTGCGATGGCGTTCGCACCGCCCGCCCGACACCTGGTCCGCGCCCGCGACCTCGCCGACGCGCGCTACGCCGAGCCGCTCGACGTGGAGGACATGGCGCGTGCCGCGGGCCTCTCGCGTGCGCACTTCAGCCGCGAGTTCCGCTCCGCGTTCGGCGAGTCGCCCCACGCCTACCTGCTCACGCGCCGCCTCGAGCGCGCCGCCGCCCTGCTGCGCGGCACCGACCGCTCCGTGATCGACATCTGCCTGTCGGTGGGGCTGCGCAGCGTGGGCTCCTTCACCACGTCGTTCACCCGCACCTACGGCATGTCCCCGACCGCCTACCGCACGAGCTTCCCGCCCGCGAGCCAGATGGCGCTCGTGCCGGGCTGCGTGGTGCGTGCGTACGCCCGCCCGCAACACCGCACGTTTCGAGAAGACGGCCCGCAGCGGCTGACCTAGCATCGCCGCCATCGCTGGAAACGACTACGAGAGGACGGCGAGGATGAAGATCGCAACGACGCAGCTCTGGGTCCACGACCAGGACGAGGCGCTCGCGTTCTACACGCAGAAGCTCGGCATGGAGGTGCGCAGCGACGTCACGCTCGCGGAGCTCGGTGACTTCCGCTGGCTCACCGTCGCGCCCCCAGGCCAGGACGAGGTCGCGATCGTGCTGATGCTGATCCCGGGCCCGCCCGTGATGGACGACGACACCGCCGAGGAGGTCCGCACGCTGATGGGCAAGGGCTTCGCCGGCACGGTGTTCCTCAGCACCGACGACTGCCGCGCCGACTACGAGCAGCTGCGTGCGCGCGGCGTGGAGTTCACCGAAGCGCCGGAAGAGCGTCCCTACGGGATCGACTCGGGCTTCCGCGACCCGTCGGGCAACCACCTGCGGCTCACGCAGGTGCGCGAGCTCGCGAACACCTGAGGGGCCGCGGGCGGTGTGGCGCAGCCGGCGGCGGGCTGCGCGCGCCGCGCCCGGCGAGCGCGCGGGGCTAGTGGACCGCCGACGGTCGCCGCGGGCGAGCAGCGATCACGCGCGCGAGCACCCGCGGGTGCAGCACGACGGCGGGTGAGCTTCGCCGGCTGCCCACCCGCTCGAACGCGTGGCGGACGACCTGATCGCGCGCCGCTGCACGGTAGAGGCGGCGTTCGATCGGGTTGATCGGGCGGCCGGAGGAGATGTCGGAGATCATCATGTGGTGCGGCAGCAGGCGCCGGCGGTGCGCGCGGCGGTAGCGCTCCAGGCCGGCATCCAGGCGGGACGGATCGTCGAGCGCGTCGCCCGTCTCCTGCACGAGCCAGTCGGCGCTCTGGAACGCCCACCCGCAGCCCACCCCCCACAGCGGGTCGCTCGCGAGCGCGGCGTCCCCCACGAACGCCAGGCCGGGCTTCGCGGCAGGGCGCATCACGCTGGGCAGGTCGAGCTTGCCGAGCAGCTTGCCCTGGAGCTCGGCGCCACGCAGGTCCGGGCCCTCGGGGAGCGAGTTCACCATCCGGTGGTAGGCGCCCTCGAGGTCCGCGCGGAAGTCGCCCACGCGATCGCGATGCGGTCCCACGAGCACCACGGTGAGGTCGTCCTCGTTGGGGAACGTGTAGGCGCAGTCCGGGTCGAGGATCCACATCTTCGAGCGGTCGGTGGCGGGCCTGATGCCGCGCCAGTAGCCCCAGTAGAAGAAGCGCCCATGCGGGCGCTCGCGGCCCTCCGCACCAGCCAACAGCGCGATCTTCGAGTCGCGGCCGTCGGCGGCCACGACCAGGCGCGCGCGCAGCGAGCGCTGCTCGTGCGCGGTGTTCTCGATCGTCACGCCCTCGGGCCGGTCATCGCCGATCAGGCCCGTGGCGGTCCAGCCGGACAGCAGCTCCACGCCCGGCGTGCCGGCTGCGAGCTCCCGCAGCAGCGGGTCGAGCGTGCGGCGCGTGACGTTGAAGCCTCGGGGCGCGTCGGGAGAGCTGCGGATCCAGCCGCTGTGACGCGTCCACAGGTCGACGGCGTTGTCGATCGCGCCGTGATCCTGGAGCAGCGGCGCGAGGCCGAGCTTCTCGATCGTCGGGCGCGCGCTCGACTGGATGAAGTGCGTGCACACGGTCTTGTAGGCGTCCATCGCGGGACGCTTCTCCACGAGCGCCACGCGCGCGCCACCCAACGCGAACAGGCGCGCTGCGGTGCAGCCCGCGGTGCTCGCGCCGACGACCGCCACGTCGTAGTCGTGCGCGCTCATCGGCGCGCGAGGCGCGCCTGCAGGCGCTGGAGCGCCACCATGCCACGCTCGGCGCGACTGCCCGGCTCCGGCACGATGCCGAGCTGGCGGGCGAGGTCGTTCATGTCGTAGTAGGCGCGGTAGCGCGCGATCCGCCCGGCGCGCATCGTCCAGTGGTCCACGCCCTCCACCGCCATCCTGCGTCCCGTCGGCGCGAACCCGGGCGGGTCGATCTCGCCGCGGTGCGTGCCCTCCATCCGCCAGCCCCAGAGCACCGTGTCGCCTTCGACGGCGAGGACGGGCGGGTCGGGCTCGCTGAAGCGCAGGTCGGGGAACGCGTGCACGCTCACGCGCATGAAGTCCTGTACCTCCGCCACGCCGCGCGCTGGCGCGGGGAGCGCGGGGTCGGCCCACACGATGTCCTCGGTGATCAGCTCGGCGATCGACGCGGTGTCGCACTCGTTCCAAGCGCGCACGTAGCTGTCGATGAAGCGGCGGAGGGCCGCCGCGCCGGTGTCCTGGGCGGAAACGCTCGCCATCGGCGCAACCATAGTCCCGCGCGGGGAACCCCGCAAGCGACGTCGGTCACACTTCGGCGGGACCGCCCGGCTTGAACAGCTCGTAGCCCACCTTGCGCAGCTGGACCTCCTCGGAGCCCTCCGTGATCCGGTACCGGCGATGGTGGCGGTAGATGTGCTCGAAGGGCATGTGCCGGGTGTAGCCGATGCCGCCGCACGTCTGCATCGCGCGGTCGGCCGCCTCGCACGCGAGCCGGTTGGCGCGGTAGTTCGCCATCGCCACGAGGTGGGTGACCTCCATGTGGTGGCGGGCGTCGAGCGCCGCAGCGGTGCGCCGCACGAGGCCGCGCACGAGCTCGCATTCGGTCCACAGCTCCGCGAGCGGGAACTGGATCCCCTGGTTGCGCCACAGCGGCTTGCCCCACACGGTGCGCTCGCGCGCCCACCTGACCGCTTCGTCGATGCAGAACTCCGCCGCGCCGAGGCTGGATGCGGCCTGGCGGATCCGGTTCTCGTGCACGAAGCGCTGTGCGAGCGCGAGGCCCGCGTCGAGCTCGCCGAGGATCGCATCGTCGCTCACCCGGACGCCGTCGAGCGCCACCTCGGCGTGGTCGGTGGGCATGTTGAACGTCCACCAGTAGAACTGCACGTCGAGGCCCGGCGCGTCGCGCGGGACGATGAACGCGGTGATCCCGCGCGGTTCGCCCGGCGTGCCCGACGTGCGCGCGAACACGAGGTCGTGGCTCGCGCGGTGCATCCCCGAGTTGAAGCGCTTGACGCCGTCGATCACCCAGTCGTCCCCGTCCCGGCGGGCTGTGGTCTCGAGGTAGGTGGCGTCGGAGCCGTGGTTGGGCTCGGTCAGCCCGAACGCGAGCGCTGCCTCCCGGCGCAGCGCGGGCTCCAGGAAGCGCTCGCGCTGCTCGGGCGTGCCGAACTCCTGCACGAGGATCACCGTCGGGAAGTTGCCGATCATCGAGATCTCGCTCTGCGGGTCGTTGTGCAGCCCGATCCCGAGCCGGTTGAGGTGCTCGCGCACGACCGCCATCGCCAGGTTGCTGCCGTCGCGACCGCCCAGCTCCCTCGGCAGGGCGAAGCGCCACAGCCCCGCGCGGTCTGCGCGGTCGACCATCTCCTCGAGCAGCGCCTCCCAGTCCGCGCTCGGTATGCCGCCCGCGTCGAAGTCCGTGCGCGCGTGCTCACGCCGGTGGTCGAAGAACCGCGCATTGTCGTCCTGCGCTTCGAGCGGTCTGATCTCGGCGGCGATGAACGCGTCGACCTCCGCGATCAGCGCGGCGATCTCAGCGGGCAGCTCGTCGGTCATCTGCTCCTCCCTTCAACTGCGGATCGGTTTCCTCGCTTGCGAGATATCGGGGGTTCGCGACCTCGAGCTTGGCCGCCACGAGGCTCCGCAGCCCAGCGCGCAGCGCCGCCTGCTCCCCGTCGAAGTCGCCCGCCCGGATCGCGTCTGCGAGCGCCCCCTCGTCGGCCGCGCCGAGGGCTGCCAGGGCGCTCGCGCGCACGCGATCGTGGCGGTCGCGCTGCTCGAGCTCGCGCGCGACGATCCCGAGCGCGCGCATGCTCACGCGCAGCTCGAAAGCGCGGCGGCCCTCGACCGCCGGCAGCAGCTCCTCCCCTAGCGTTGCCCGCACCGCCGCGATCAGCTCGCCCGCGGTGGGCCGGTCGTGGAGCCCCGCCTGCGGGCCGTTGGCGGCGCCGGGGCCGGTCGCGGCGCCGGGGCCGGCGGCGGCGCCGGGGCGAGGGGCGCAGCGGGCGCCGGCGCGCTCGTCGAGCATCCCGAGCAGGTCCCACTCGACCTCGCACGCACGCCTGCCGATCACGGCGTGCTCCACCGAGCGCGTGGCCCCCGAGAGGTGGACGAACGCCTGCATCACGCAGATCACGCCCCAGCGGAGGGTGCCCATAAGCTCCCACCAGGCGAGCGTGCCGGGGTCCACGGCGGTACCCGAATGGCGCGCGTAGGCGTCGAGCAGCTGCTCGCGGGTGCCCAGGCCGGCCGCGGGACGCTCGGGCCGCTCGAAGCGCCACGCGGGCACGCACAGCCAGCCGAGATCCTCGGCGGGGTCGCCCACGTGCGCCAGCTCCCAGTCGAGCACGCCGGTGAGGCCGTGCTCGTCGACGAGCAGGTTGCCCATCCTGAAGTCCCCGTGCACGAGCGCCGGCCCGCGCGCGGCGGGGCGCTCGCCTGCGAGCTCCCGGAACGCGAGCTCGAACGTGGGGTGCGCCTCGCCGAGGCTCTCGTGCATGCCGCGCACGAGCGCGAGCGGATCGGAGGCGACGGGCGCGATCCCGCCGTGCGTGGGCATCCTGTGCACCGCTGCGAGCGCCGCCGCGATCTGGTCGAGCAGCTCCTCGGCGCGGGGCGCCTCCTCGCCACCGAGGATCCGCTTCGGATCGGCGCTTCCGGGGAGCGCCTCCATCACCGTCCATCCGGCGCCGAGCAGCGGGTGGCTGCTGCCGTGGGCGACGACGCGCGCCACCGGCACGCCCGCGTCCGCGGCGGCGATCAGCAGCGGCCCCTGCGGGGGCGCCTCGCCGCTCAGCTTGCCGCCCCGTTCGAGCTGCGCGACGAGCTCGCGCCCGCCCTCGGTGCGGAGCGCGAACGTCTCGCGCGAGGCGCCGCTGCTCAGCCTGCGCAACCCGCCCGCCAGCGGCTCGCCGAGCTCTCGCTCGAGCCCCTCCGCGATCGCGCGCCGTCGCTCATCGCCGCCGGTGCCGATCGCCGCCTCCTACCAGCCGAGCGGCGCGAGCGCCCGTCCGTCGACGTACTCGTACACGCGCGTGATCAGACCGTCCGCGAAGGCGAACGTGATGCACACGTCGATCTCGTGGTCGGACCCACCCGCCCGCACGTGCAGGATGTGGCGCTGCATCGCGCCATCTTCCCAGTGGCGGCGCTCCTGGCGCTCGTAGCGCACCACGCTCGTGCGCGCGAGGAACGCGTCGAGCAGCCTGAGGCTGCCCGCGCGGTCGAACGTGCGGCGCGAGGCGCTGTTCCACACCTGCACGTCGGGCGCGTAAAGGCTCGCAACCGCGTCCAGGTCGCGTGCGGAGATCGCTGCGAACAGCCGGTCGAGGAGGTCGTCGTGCGTCATCGCAACCCGGCAGCAACCGCGTCCGGCGCAAGGCCCCGGTCGAGCAGCCAGGCGGTGCACGCGCGCGCGGAGCGCTGCAGGTGCGGGCGCTGGTCGGGGCCGAGGTAGTAGTGGTTGGCGCCGTCGATCCTCAGCGCCGTCCGGTCCTCGCTGGCGAGCGCGTCGTGCAGGACCCGCGCGTAGCCGGGCGTGCACACGTTGTCGGCGCTGTTTGAGACCACCAGCGCGGGCACGGTCACCGCGGCGGCCGCGCGCACGCCGTCGGCGTTCGCGTCGTCAAGGCTCCACTGCGAGAGCCAGCTGCGCAGGGTGCAGAACCGGGCGAGCCCCACGGGGCCGTCGTTGACGACGCGCGGGTCCCCCAGGAACGAGACGCCCCCGACGCGGTCGTTGGGGTCGATCGCC
>JAICYC010000120.1 GCA_025934395.1 Solirubrobacteraceae bacterium
CAGGACAAGGTCAAGGAGCTCACCGGCAAGGACCCGCACCGCGGCGTCAACCCGGACGAGGTCGTGGCCGTGGGCGCCGCCATCCAGGCGGGCGTGCTGGCCGGCGACGTGAAGGACGTGCTCCTGCTCGACGTGACCCCGCTGACGCTTGGGATTGAGACCAAGGGTGGCGTGATGACCAAGCTGATCGAGCGCAACACGACGATCCCGACCCGCAAGGACGAGGTCTTCTCGACCGCCGAGGACAACCAGCCGTCGGTCGAGATCCACGTGCTGCAGGGCGAGCGCGAGATGGCTCAGTACAACAAGTCGCTCGGCAAGTTCCAGCTCACCGGGATCCCGCCCGCGCCGCGGGGGATCCCGCAGATCGAGGTCGCGTTCGACATCGACGCGAACGGCATCCTCAACGTGTCCGCGAAGGACCTCGGCACCGGCAAGGAGCAGAAGATCGAGATCAAGGCCGGCTCCGGGCTCTCCGACGAGGAAATCAAGAGCATGGTCTCCGACGCGGAGTCGCACGCCGAGGACGACCGCCGTGCCCGGGAGCTCGCCGAGGCGCGCAACAACGCCGAGAACGCCGCCTACCAGGCCGAGAAACAGCTCGGTGAGCTGGGCGACCAGGTCGACACGGAGTCCAAGACCCGCATCGAGCAGGCGATCAAGGATGTTCGCGAGGTGCTCGAGTCCGAGGACGCCGACGCGATCAACGCCCGCGCGGGCGAGCTGCAGAGCGCGTTCCACGCGGTCTCCGAGGCGATGTACCAGCGCGCCCAGGAGAGTGCGGCCAACGGCAACGGCGCATCCGCCGACGGCGGTCCGGGCGCGGCCTCGTCCGACTCCGAGGAGGAGGACGTGGTCGATGCCGAGGTCGTCGACGAGCCCAAGGCGTAGTCGATGAACGAGTCCGAGAAGACCCTCCGCAGCGAGCAGGCAGCCCCCGGCGAGGAGCCGGGGGCGCCCGCTCCGGGCGCGCCCCGCCCCGGCCGTGCCCCCGAGCCCTCGCCCGATGACGGTGTCCCGGCCGCGGGCGAGGCGGGCGCCAACGGCGCCGCCGGCACCGACAGCACCGATGCGGATGCCCTGCAGGGGGACGTCGACCAGCTCGTCGCGGTCGCGCAGAAGCGCGATGAGTACCTCGCGCTCGCGCAGCGCACGCAGGCCGACTTCGAGAACTACCGCAAGCGCGTCGCGCGCGAGGCGGCCGCCGCAGCCGACCGCGGCACGATGGCGCTCGCCAGGGAGCTGCTGCCCGCGCTCGACAACCTCGACCGTGCGATCGACCACGCCGACGAGGGCGACCCGCTGCTCGAAGGCGTCAGGCTCGTGCGCAACGAGCTCGCCGCTGCGCTCGCGCGCGTCGGCATCGAGTCGTTCTCGCCCGTCGGCGAGCAGTTCGATCCCGCGCTGCACGAGGCCGTCGCCACCGCCCCCGCACCCGAGGAGGGCCCCGGCAGCGGCGCGGTGCTCGAGGTCTACCAGGACGGCTACAGGCTCGGTGAGACGGTGATCCGTGCCGCACGCGTCGTGGTGGCTGCCTGAAGGAGCTGCGATGGCCACGCGTCCCGACTACTACAAGGCGCTCGGCGTCGACAAGAAGGCGAGCGCCGAGGACATCAAGAAGGCGTATCGCAAGCTCGCGCGCCAGTACCACCCCGACCGCAACCCCGGCGACAAGAACGCCGAGGCGCGCTTCAAGGAGATCTCCCAGGCGCACGACGTGCTCGGCGATCCGGAGAAGCGCAAGCAGTACGACAGCGGGAGCGGGGCGTTCGCGAGCGGTGCGGGGCCCGGCGGCGGCTTCGGCGGCTTCGGCAACTTCGACTTCGACGGCGCGTCGATGAGCGACATCCTCTCGAACCTGTTCGGCGGCTCCACGAGCGGCCGCCGGGTGCGCACGCGCCCGCGCACCGAGCGCGGCAACGATCTCGAGGCGCAGGTGTCGATCTCCTTCGACCAGGCCATCGCCGGGGCGCAGGTGCCGCTGCAGGTGCCGATGCAGGCCACGTGCCCCACGTGCCGCGGCACCGGCGCCAAGCCCGGAACCACCCCGGTGGTGTGCCCGCACTGCGAGGGCCGCGGCATCGAGACCCAGGGACAGGGGATGTTCTCCATCTCCCAGCCGTGCTCGCGATGCGGAGGGGCGGGCACGATCATCGAGGACCCGTGCCCCGCATGCCACGGATCCGGCGCGGTGCGCACGCTGAAGAAACTGCGCGTCAACATCCCCGCGGGAGTGCGCGAGGGCAGCCGCATCCGCATCGCCGGGAAGGGCGAGCCCGGCCGCAACGGGGGCCCGCCCGGCGATCTGTACCTGGTCACGCACGTCTCGCCCTCGCCGCTGTTCAAGAGCAAGGGCGACAACCTGGAAGTCGAGGTGCCGCTCACGATCCCCGAGGCGCTGCGCGGCGCCGACGTGAAGGTGCCCACGCTCGACGGCACCAAGACGCTGCGCGTGAAGCCCGGCACCGCCAGCGGCACCGTGCAGCGGCTCCGCGGCGAGGGACCGCCCAAGCTCGGATCCGGGCGTGCGGGCACCCCGGAGAAAGGCGACATCCACTACCGCTTCGTGATCGCGGTGCCCGACAACCTCAGCGAGGAGCAGCAGGCTGCGATCGACGCCCTTGCCGGCACGCTCGGCGAGGACGACCCGCGCGCTGCGCTGTTCGGAAACGGCGGCGCGCGCAGCGACCGGGAGGGCAGCAGCGAGGAGAGCGCGCGATGAGCGAGCGTGAGGCCGGCACCGGGCGGGCGGGCGCCGCGGGGGGGCAGCGCGGCACGCGCTCGGTCAGGCGCATCGACGTCGCCACCGACCGCGGAGTGTTCATGATCTCCGTGGCCGCGGAGCTCGCCAACATGCACCCGCAGACGCTGCGCATGTACGAGGCGCGCGGCCTGATCGAGCCCAAGCGCTCGCCCAAGGGCACCCGGCTGTACTCGCAGGAGGACGTCGAGCGCCTGCGCCGGATTCAGGAGATGACCGCCGACCTCGGGCTGAACCTCGCCGGCGTGGAGCGGGTGCTCAGCCTCGAGGCCGAGATCGACACGATGCACGCTCGCATCGAGGAGATCGAGCTCGAAGCGCTGCAGGCGCAGGTGCGCCTCGCCGAGGAGCTCGAGGCGGTGCGTCGCTCGTTCCGCGCAGAGCTCGTGCCGTTCCCCAACTCCCGCCCACCCAGCACCGCGATCGTTCGCGCCGCCGACGCCCGCTCGCCGTTCAACAACAAGACTCAGAAGAGGAAGTAGAGATGCAGGCAGACCGCTTCACCATCAAGTCCCAGGAGGCGCTCGCCGCCGCGGGAAAGCTCGCGCACGAGCGGCGCAACCCCCAGCTGACGCCGTTGCACCTGCTCGCCACGCTGATCGCGCCCCCGGCCGCGGGCGCCGCCGCCACGAGCGCCGAGGCGCCCGGCGGGCTCGTGCTCGGCGTGCTCGCCAAGCTCGGCGTGGACGTCGAGGCGCTGCGCGCCACCGTCTCCCAGGCGCTCGACGAGCTGCCCGTGCAGGGCGCCGGCTCCAGCGAGGCCGACGCCGCGCCGAGCTCCGAGCTCCTTGCCGTGCTGCGCGCCGCCGAGTCCGAAGCGGGGAAGCTCGGCGACCAGTACGTCTCCACCGAGCACCTGCTGCTCGCGCTCGCCCGAGAGGAGCGCCCGCCCACGATCGCCGGGCGTGCGCTCTCCTCGGTGGGCGCCGGCCCCGAGCGACTCCTGTCCGCGCTATCGGAGGTGCGCGGGTCCGCGCGCGTCACCGATCAGTCGCCCGAGGAGAAGTACGAGGCGCTCGAGCGCTTCGGCACCGATCTCACCCAGGCCGCCGAGCAGGGCAAGCTCGACCCGGTCATCGGCCGCGACGAGGAGATCCGCCGCGTGATCCAGGTGCTCTCACGGCGCACCAAGAACAACCCCGTGCTGATCGGCGAGCCCGGCGTGGGCAAGACCGCGATCGTCGAGGGGCTCGCGCGCAGGATCGTCTCCGGCGACGTGCCCGAGTCGCTGCGCGACCGGCGCGTGATCGCGCTCGACATCGGCGCGCTGATCGCGGGCGCGAAGTACCGCGGCGAGTTCGAGGACCGGCTGAAGGCCGTGCTCAAAGAGGTCAGCGAGGCGCAGGGCACCGTGATCCTGTTCCTCGACGAGCTCCACACGATCGTCGGCGCGGGCGCCGCGGAAGGCGCCGTCGACGCCGCCAACCTGCTCAAGCCGATGCTCGCGCGCGGCGAACTGCGCTGCGTGGGCGCCACCACGCTGGACGAGTACCGCAAGCACATCGAGAAGGACGCCGCGCTCGAGCGCCGCTTCCAGCCGGTGATGGTCGGCGAGCCCAACGTCAGCGACACGATCGCGATCCTGCGCGGCCTGAAGGGCCGCTACGAGGACCACCACAAGGTGCGGATCCAGGACAACGCGCTGATCGCCGCCGCCACCCTCTCCGATCGCTACATCGCCGACCGCTTCCTTCCCGACAAGGCGATCGACCTGATCGACGAGGCCGCCTCGCGGGTCCGCATCGAGATCGACTCGCTGCCCACCGAGATCGACGAGGTCGACCGGCGCGTCATGCAGCTCGAGATCGAGCTCACGTCGCTGCGCAAGGAGACCGACGACGCCTCCGCCGAGCGGCGCCAGGCGCTCGAGCGCGAGCTCGCCGAGCTGCGCGAGCGCTCCGCCACGATGAAGGCCCAGTGGCAGAGCGAGAAGCAGGCGCTCGAGGGGATCTCCGACGTCAAAGAGCAGCTCGACCAGGCCCGCCTGGAGGCCGAGCGCGCGCAGCGCGAAGCCGACCTGGAGCTCGCTTCCAAGCTGCTCTACCAGGACATCCCCGAGCTCGAAGCGCGCCTCGCCGAGCAGGAAGCCGGCGAGTCCGCCGCCGTCTCCGCCTCGCCCGCGCAGTTCCTCAAAGAGGAGGTCGACGCCGACGACGTCGCCGAGGTGGTCGCGCGCTGGACGGGCGTGCCCGTCAGCCGCCTGCTCGAGGGCGAGACCGAGAAGCTCATCCACATGGAGGACCGGCTGCACGAACGCGTCGTCGGCCAGGACACCGCCATCGAGGCCGTCGCCACCGCCCTGCGGCGCTCGCGGGCGGGGCTGTCGGACCCCGACCGTCCGATCGGCTCGTTCCTGTTCCTCGGGCCCACCGGCGTGGGCAAGACCGAGCTCGCGCGGGCGCTCGCCGAGTTCATGTTCGACTCCCAGGACGCGATGGTGCGGATCGACATGTCCGAGTACATGGAGAAGCACTCCGTCTCGCGGCTCGTCGGCGCGCCGCCCGGCTACGTCGGCTACGAGGAGGGTGGCCAGCTCACCGAGGCGGTGCGCCGCCGGCCCTACTCGGTGGTGCTGCTCGACGAGATCGAGA
>JAICYC010000101.1 GCA_025934395.1 Solirubrobacteraceae bacterium
CACGTCCTGCACCATCGCTGCCGCGAGCGTGAGCCGCAGCTGGTCGGCGATGCTCGCGCCGAGGCGCTGCTTCGCGCGCACGAAGCTCTTGACGGGGAGGATCGCGGCGGTGCGCAGCACGGCTGGCGAAGAGCCTAGCTCGCGCGCTGCGGGCTGCCGGGGACGGACAGGGCTACCAGCGCAGGAGCATCAGCCCGACGGTCACTCCCGGGCCGATCGTGACGGCGAGCCCGTGCTCGCCCCGCGCGGGCATGCGCTCGCGACAGGTCGCGTCGAGCACGTAGAAGATCGATGGCGTTCCGACGTTGCCGTGCTCGGCGAGCGCCTGCCAGCTGGTGGCGAGGTCCTCGTCGGACAGCCCCAGCGCATCGCGCGCGCCTTCGACGATCCGCCGCCCGCCGGGGTGCACCATCCAGTGCGCGATCGACTCCCGCGTCAGCCCGTGGCGCGCGAGGAAGCCGTCCGCGACCTCGGCCAGTTCGGAGGCGCCGATCTCGGGCAGGTCGCGCGCTAGGTGCAGGTAGCTGTCGTGCTGGGAGATCGCGAGCGTGACAGCGTGGCCGGAGCTCGCGACCTGGTGCACCTGCGTGTCGAGGATCTTCGGCCCCTCGCCGCTCACCTCGCCGCTCAGCAGCGCAGCCGCACAGCCGTCGCCGAAGATCGCAGAACCGATCGTCTTCGCTTTCGGATCCTCCGGCGTGGCACGGGTGAGGATCGAGCTCATGCTCTCGGCGGCGACGATCAGCACGGGACGCGCCGGCTCGGCGGCCATCGTCTGGGCGGCGAGGCGCATCAGCGGCACCGCGCTCGCACATCCCACGCCCGTGACGTGGTACTTGTCGGTGCTCGGGTCGAGCTCGTAGTGGTCCACCAGGCGGTGCGCGATCGTGGGGCAGCCGAGGGAGAACAGGCTCGAGGTGAGGATCGTGCCCACCGATCGCGGGTCGATCCCGAGCGTGTCCACAGCGCCCACGGCGCGCGTGAAGAGGTCCTCCTCGACGGCGTCTGCGCGGCCCTGGAGGCTCAGGTCGAGGAACTCGTCGGAGAGGTTCAGGTTGCGCGTGCGCACGCCGCAGCGTGCGAACACGCCCTCTGCGGACTCCTCGCCGCGCAGGCCGAGCCGCTCGAGCACCTCCTCCTGGGTGTAGGCCGTGGGACCGTCGGACACCGCGAGCGCTGCGATCCGTGCTGTCGGACGGGTGCGCGTGCGGCGCATGCTCAGCGCGAGGGGAGTCCTGGTTGTCTGGCGCAAGGCCGCGCCGGTGGGCGTCATCTGGGCGGGACGCTCCTGGGGGTTGGGATGGGGGCAGCCTCGTCCGAGAGGCTGTGAGAGCTCTTAAGGATAGGGCGAGAACCGACGGGTCGGGTATTCGACGCGGCGGAACGACCTCATCCTTACCCACTTCTTCGTCCGATCGCACCGCTTGCCGGCGGCCGCTTGGCATAGGCTTCGGCCGATGCGTGTCATCGGAGTCGGGCTGCCCCGCACGGGCACGCTCACACAGAAGCTGGCCTTCGAGATGCTGGGGTTCGCGCCCTGCTACCACTGGGTGAACCTGATCGCCGACCTCGACCAGGTCGAGCTGTGGGAGCGCGCACTCGACGGCGAGGACATCTGGGATGACGTGTTCGCGGGCTTCGACGCCACGGTCGACTGGCCGGGCGGCTACTTCTACCGCGAGCTGTCCCGGCGCTACCCCGACGCGAAGGTCGTGCTTAGCGTGCGCGACGCCGCGGGCTGGGAGAAGAGCTTCAGCGAAACGATCGTGGAGATGTGCCACGGGAGCTCGCTGATGCCGCTGCTCTCGAACGCGCGCGCGGAGGTCGACCCCCGCTGGAAGCGCTACCTCGCGCTGGTGGACCGGATGTTCTGGAGCGGGACCGCGCCGTTCACGGGAGGAACCTCCGCCGAGGCGCTGATGGAGCAGGCGGAAGCGTTCAACCGGAACGTCCGTGACGCCGTGCCGGCCGAGCGCCTGCTCGAGTGGAGCGTCTCGGAAGGCTGGGGGCCGCTGTGCGAGTTCCTCGGGGTTGACGTGCCCACCGAGCCGCTGCCGCACGAGAACGACCGCGAGACCTTCATCGGACGTGTCACCGACGGCGCGATCAACGCGCTGCACGGCTGGCAGCAGCAGCGCCTGGCCGAGCAGCCCGCCTGAGCGCGGCCGCGCGGCTCAGCGCGGGAGCGAGAGCGCGAACTCCACGCTCGCGCGAGCAACCGCCGCGCGCTCGAGCGCGTCGCTCATGAGCGTGTCGATGAGCAGGGACGCGACGCCTTCCACCGGCTCGTCCGCCACAACGCCGTCGAGCAGGTCGCTGCCGTAGAGCGCTGCCACCCCGGCAGCGCTGAGCGGCTGCCCGGCGTGCTCCATGAACGCGGCCGTCGGGCCCTTCACGATCTGCCCGGCGACGATCGGGCTGACCGCCACCACGGGGGCGGCGGCCTCGACGAGCGCGCTCCGCAGTCCGCCGATCGCCAGCATCGGCCCGATCGACGCCACGGGATTCGACGGGCCGAGCACGATCGCGCCGGCATGCTCGATCGCCTCCAGCACCGCCGGGCTCGGCTGCGCGACCTCGGCACCCCGGTACTCCACGGCCTCGATCGTCCCCGACGCGCGCTCGCGGATCATGTACTCCTGGAACGAGCGCCAGCCCGCCTCCGCCGTGCGCACCCACGTGCGCACGGGGTCGTCGCTCATCGGCAGCACGCGCGCAGGCAGGCGGGCGGCGCCGTTCAGGCGCGCGAGCGCCTCGGTCTGCGAGCGGCCGTCGGCGAGGATCCGCGCGCGCTCGATGCACCAGGCGAGGTCGCGGTCGCCGAGGTTGAACCACACCTCCACACCGAGCGCGCGCAGCGCGTCCATCACCGCGAACGTGTCCCCGCGCAGACCCCAGCCGCGCTCGTCGATCGTGTCGGCGAGCCAGAACGAGACGAGGTCCGGGTCCGGCGAGACGTATGCGCCGTAGATCTCGATGTCGTCGCCCGTGTTGGCGATCACCGTCACGCGCTCCGGCCCGTAGGCCTGGGTCATCCCGCGTGCGAGCTTCGCGCCGCCGGTTCCGCCGGCGAGCACCACCACGCTCTCCACGCGCGCGCCGGCATCCTGCTCGATGCCGGCCGGCTCCCGCGCGGCGCTCACTCCCAGAGCGCCGCGGGAAGCCCGGTGAAGCGGATGCCCGCGTGCGACTTGTAGCGCGCGTTGACCGCGATCAGCATCGCGGTGAGCGCCTCCGCGGTCCGCGACTGCTCCAGGCGCCCGCAATCCACGCAACGCAGGCCCGGGATCCGTTCGATCACGGTTGCGGCGTCGCGCTTGTCTGCGCGCGAGTCCCCGCACACGAGCACGTCCTGGTCGAGCGGGTGGCCGAGGTCGGCGAGCGATGCGGCGCTGACCGTGTGGAGCGCCGAGACCACGCGCACGCCCTCGGGGGCCAGGTCGGCGGCCTGCTGCGCCGCAGAGCCCTGCGCGACCCCCAGCATGCGCGTGGGCGAGCCGCCCACCGCGGCTGCAAGCGGCACCGTCGCGTCGATCAGCAGCGTGCCCGGCTGCAGCGCCTCCTTGAGGCTCTTCATCGTGGCCGCCTGGCTCGCGAACGGCACGCTCAGGATCACGATCTTCACCGCGGCGGCCGCGTCCGCGTTCTCCCGGCCCTCGATCGTCGCCTCGGGGACCTCCTTGATCGCGCGCGTGGCGGTGTCTGCCGCGCGCTGCTCCTCGCGCGAGCCGATCACGACCGGTGTGCCGGCGCGCGCGAGCCGGACCGCAACGCCGTAGCCGAGGGCTCCCGAGCCTCCGATCACTGCCACGGGCTCGGTGGGCGACGATGGCACGGCCGGCGAGTATACGCTTGGCCAATGCGGCTGGAGGGCAAGACGGCGTTCGTCACCGGCGGCGCGTCGGGGATCGGCGCGGCGACCGCGCGGCGCCTCGCCGCCGAAGGGGCGCGCGTCGCGATCGGCGACCTGCAGGAGGACGCAGCGCGTGAGGTGGCGGGCGAGCTCGACGGGTTCGCGTGCGCGCTCGACGTCGCCGACACCGGCTCGGTGCGCGCCGCCGTCGCCGCCGCCGAAGAGACGCTCGGCGAGATCGACGTGCTCGTCAACAACGCCGGCACCGACCGTTTCTCGTTCTTCGTCAACACCGACGAGGAGCTGTGGGACTTCGTGCTCGCGGTGAACCTGCGCGGCGTGCTCGCGATGACGCACGCGGTGCTGCCGGGTATGCAGCAGCGCCGCAGCGGCTCGATCGTCAACGTCGCCAGCGAGGCCGGCCGCGTGGGCTCCCAGGGCTCGGCGGTCTACACCGCCGCCAAGGCGGGCGTGATCGGCTTCACGAAGGTGATCGCGCGCGAAGCGGCGCGCTACCGCGTGCGCTGCAACGCCGTTGCGCCCGGCCCGATCGAGACGCCGCTCCTGAACGCCGCGCCCGCGATGCTCGGCGAGGTGGGCGAGCGCCTGAAGCAGGCGATGGTGGACTCGACGGCGCTCAAACGGAGCGGCGAGCCCGATGAGGTTGCCGCCGCGATCGTGTTCCTGGCCGGCGAGGACGCCTCCTACGTGACCGGCCAGACGCTGAACGTGAGCGGCGGCCTGTCGATGTGGTGAGGCGGCAGCGCTCGTGAGCGGCGTGCGCATCCGCGAGGTGGGCCCGCGCGACGGCTTCCAGAACGAGCCCGAGGTGATCCCCACCGATCGCAAGGTGGAGCTGATCGACGGGCTCGCGCGGACCGGGCTGGCGCGGCTGGAGGCGACGAGCTTCGTGCGCGCGGACGTGATCCCGCAGCTCGCCGACGCGCCGGAGGTGCTGGCGGCGATCGACGTCCCCCCGGAGGTGAGCGTGTCGGTGCTGATCCCCAACGAGCGCGGGCTCGACGCGGCCCTGCAGGCGCTGGAGCGCCCGCCGGTCAACGCCCGGCGCGAACGCGCTTTCGACGAGGTGAACGTGTTCCTGTCCGCCTCCGAGACCCACAACCGCAAGAACGTCAACCGCGCGATCGCCGAGTCGCTCGCGGGCGTCGAAGCCGTGCTCGGCCGCGCGCGCGAGGCCGGCCTGCGCTGCGAGGGCGTCATCTCGACATCGTTCGGCTGCCCGTACGAGGGTCACGTGCCCGTCGAGCGGGTGCTCTCGATCGCGGCCGCGCTGCGCGACGCCGGCGCGCAGGAGGTGGGGTTCGGCGACACCACCGGGATGGCCAACCCGCGGCAGGTCTCGGAGTTCTTCGCGCGCGCGCAGGAGGATCTCGGCGGCGGCGTGGAGCTCACCGCGCACTTCCACAACACGCGCGGCCAGGGGCTCGCCAACGCGCTCGCCGCGCTGGACGCGGGGATCGAGAGCTTCGAGTCGAGCTTCGGCGAGCTCGGCGGCTGCCCGGTGCCGCCGGGCGCCACCGGCAACATCGCCACCGAGGACCTCGTCTCGATGCTGCACGAGATGGACGTGCAGACGGGGATCGACCTCGATGCGCTGATCGCGTGTGCGCGGCGGGTGCAGGAGGTGCTGGGTCGCCCGCTCGGAAGCCACACGCTCGTGGCGGGCCCCGTGGGCTGGGAGCACGCGGGGCGGTGACGGATGTACCGGCGCCGGCGCCGGTGATCGCGCGCTAGCCGGCGAGCGCCGCCTCGGCTCGCTCGTCCTCGCTCGAAGAGGACGCCTGCGCCTGCGCGCTCGCGTGTGCGGCGGCCACGCAGAACTCCTGCACGTCGATCTCCATCTCGAGCGTCTGCGCCAGCGCCGGGCGCGCGGAGGCGTCGATCACGCGCTTCGCGCGACCCACCGCGATGTGCGAGTTGGCGAGCAGCTCCTCGACGAGTGCCTCGGTGGCCGTCTCGAGCTCCTCGGGAGCGACGACGCGGTTGAGCAGGCCGATGCGCTCTGCCTCGGCGGCGTCGATCAGGCGCGCGGTCATGATCAGCTCCTTCGCGCGCCCGAGGCCGACGACGGCGGGCAGGCGCGTGGAGCCGCCCACGTCGGGGATGATCCCGAACTTCACCTCCGGCAGGCCGAGCTGCGCGTCGCTGGAGGCGATCCGCAGGTCGCAGCCGAGCGCCACCTCCAGCGCGCCGCCCACGCACGTGCGGTGGATCTGGCAGACGACCGGCTTGGCCATCTCTTCGCACAGGTTCGCGCAGTCGAGGAACACCTGGCGGAACGGGCGCAGCATCCCGAGCTTCCCCGAGGAGGCGCCCAGCTCGTTCAGGTCCACGCCCGCGGAGAACACGGGCCCTTCGCCGCGCAGCACCACGCAGTGCACCGATTCCTCCGCCGCCGCCTCGCGCAGGGCGTGCCCGAGGGCGCGCAGCAGCTCCCCGTTCATCGCGTTGCGCTTCTCCGGACGGTTGAGGATCACGTGCCTGACGTGCCCGCGGTCCTCGGTGATCACGATGCTCATCCTCTGCTCCTCACGTGGGGTGGCCGCGCGGCGGACTCCGCGCGGTCCGGCGCCATCCAGCGTATCGCCGCGCGAACGGCGCAGAGCTGCGGGCCAGCTGCCCGCGGCGGACCGAAAGCGCTCCCGGGAGCTCGCGGGCGGGGTGCGGACCGCCGCATCGACCGCACCCCGCCGGAGCTCGGGCCTAGTGCAACGGGCCGAGCGCTTTTGCGGCGTCGTTCGCGCAGCGGACGCCGTTCGAGTTCGCGTTGATCGTCGAGCCGGACTCCTCGCCGCCGGCGGGCGCAAGAGGTGCCCCGACCCCGGTGGCGCGCTGCGTGCGGGAGCGCTGCGCGCGGGGGTCGGGGCGGGTGCTGCAGGGGAGCGACAGCGGGTGAGAGGCCTCGGTGTCGCGCAGGAAGTGGGAGGTCATGGCGGCTGCTCGGGATGGGTCCGGTTCGGTGCCTGCGTGCTGTAGGACTCCCGCCCCCGCGAAACCTTCCCGCTCCGCCGCGACCCGCGCCTGGGGGGTGCCCCTGGGCGGCCCCGTAATAGGCTCCCGCGCAACCGGTCAAAGGGAAGCGGAGGTTCGATGGCGCAGATCGAGAAGGTGGGAGTGCTCGGGGCGGGGCTGATGGGGCACGGGATCGCCCAGGTCGCCGCGGAAGCCGGCTACGCGGTGGTGCTGCGCGAGGTCGACGACGCCACGCTCGCCAGGGGGGTCGGCAAGATCGAGAAGCAGCTCGCCCGCGCCGTGGAGAAGGGACGCGCGAGCCAGGAGGACGCCGACGCGATCCGCGGCCGCATCGAGGACACCACCGACTACGGCGCGCTCGCCGCTTGCGACCTCGTGATCGAGGC
>JAICYC010000071.1 GCA_025934395.1 Solirubrobacteraceae bacterium
GCGACGATGAGGAAAGATCTCGAATCGCGCCCGCGTGGGCACGCTGAGTAGCTAGCCGACGCGCGGTCTGCGCGCCTGTCGTTTCGCCTCGCGCCGGAGCAGTGCATCGTTTTCGCGCTGCCGGTCGCCGGGGTCATCGCGCTCGATCAGGAGCGCGTAGGGGAGGGCATCACCGTGCAGGAGCATGAGGAGCGTGTCGCGGAACAGGTAGGGGTTCTCGCGGTTGTTGAACCGCCACTCCATCTCGTCCAGATACGCGGGTAGGTGCTTGACGCTCATGTGGTGGTAGGTGCCGACGACGGAGCGCTTCAGGAGCGACCACGCGGACTCGACGGTGTTGGTGTGGACATTCCCGCGGACCCATTCCTCGGAGTGGTGGTCCACGGTCTGGTGGTCGCTACCGGCGATCCCTTGGTAGCTGGCAAGCTCGTCCGTGTAGACGCTGGCCCCGTCGTCGACGCTCGATTCGATGAACCCTTCGAGGTTGTGGCGGCGCGTGTTCGGGATCAGCCGGAGCCGAATCTCGCCGCCGCGCTCGATCGCGCCCGCGATGACAACCTTGTTGCCGCGGTAGCCCTTTCCGTAGCCTTTCCGCTTGCCACCGAGGTAGGTCTCATCGACCTCGACCGTGCCCGTGAGCAGCGGCTGCTGACCGTCTCCCATCGCGTCTCTGATGCGGTGCGAGAGGTACCAGGCGGTCTTGTAGGACACGCTGAGCATGCGCTGTAGCTGCTTGGCGCTGATGCCCTTCTTGGACTCGCACATGAGGTAGGTGGCGAGGAACCACTTCCACAGCGGTAGGTGCGAATCGTGGATGAGCGTCCCGGCCGTGACGGAGAACTGGTAGCGGCAGGCGTCGCACTCGAACTGGTTGCGCGACGCGATCCGCGAGATGGTTGTGAACTCTCCGCAGCGGGGACATTCGGGGCCGTCAGGCCAGCGAAGCTCCTCAAGATAGGCGCGGCACCGATCCTCGGACCCAAAGCGCTCGATCAGACTGATGAGGTTCGTAGACTCGCTCATGTCCCGATGACCAAGCCGAAACCGAAGCCCAAGGCCCACGAGCTGACTACCTCAGAGGTAGCCGAGCGGCTGTTCCCGAAGAAGGCGAGGGAAGCCGTACGGGTCGAGGCTGAGAGGGCAAAAAGGCCCAAAAAACGGCCGAAATCAAGCACGTAACGGAGAATACCCTAATGATCACCCTGTGTCAAGGGGATATTCTCCGTAATGCCTGTCACAAACTTGTTACGAAGTCGGCGACGGGGTAGACTCCACGGCGCCATCACAGACCGTCGGGCAAGGGCTCGACGACCCGGCTGCACAGAGCGCCGGGATTGTCCCGTCTGTAGGGTGGCGATCTCAAATGTCGCAAATCGACGCCACTGAGGACCACGTCCGCCTGCCCACCGTCGCCCCGGCGACGCCGGCCGGCGCGCGCTCGCACGCACGCGAGCAGGCCGGCTCGCCCGGCGCGGCCGCCGTGCTGGCCCGCAACCTGGACCTGGTGGTGCTGGCGATCGGCGTGGCGGTCGCGCTCGCGCTCGGCGGCCCCGTGTTCGGGCTGCTCGCCGGCGCCGGCGGCTGGATCCTGCAGCGCGCCGTCGCTGTCGTCAACGGGCGCGTGATCGACCGTGCGGTCGCGCCCGGCAGACGCCTCGGCGCGGATTTCGTGGATGCGTTCGCCCGCATCTGGCTGCTCGCCGGCGCGATCATCCTCGCAGGCGCTGCAGGCCACCGCACCGACGGGCTCGCCGCGGCGCTCGTCGTCGGTGCGTGCTACTCGACCGCGTTCGCCCTGCGCGTCGTGAGGGGCCGTCCGCAGGGGGGCGCGGAGCGATGAGCGCGGTCGCAGGCGCTCCGCCCATCACCCCCGGCACCGGAGACGCGCCCGAGAAGCGCGGGATGACCCGCGGGCGCAAGATCGCCTACTCGGTCGTCGCTGCGTGGCTCGGCGGGGTCATCTTCTTCATCCTCATCTACGGGTTCAAGGGGAACAAGGCCCCCGACGTGGCAAGCGGCGCGTTCTCGCCGGTGGACGAGTTCCGGCTGGACACGTGGTTCGAGGCCGGCCCGGTGGCGTTCAACAAGGGTGTCCTGTACCTGCTGATCGCCGTGGCGATCACGCTCGGGCTGATGATCTACGTGGCCCGCAGGCTCAAGCAGCGCCCGGGCCGCCTCCAGGTGGTGGTCGAGTCCTTCTACGACTTCACCCGCAACATGTCGCGGGAAAACCTCGACACGAACCTCCAGCGGAAGTACTTCCCGCTGATCGCCACGATCTTCGTCTTCATCCTCGTCTCCAACCTGATCGGCTACATCCCGCTCCCGGTCAACTCGGGCGACAAGTTCAAGATCTTCGGAGCGCACATCCCGTCGCTGCAGATCTTCGCGGCCGACACGAACGTCGCCTATCCCCTGATCCTCGCGCTGAGCGTGTTCGTCCTGTTCACCTACGAGGGCGTCAAGCACCACGGCCCGATCGGCTACGTCAAAAGCCTGATGCCGGGCGGGGTGAAAGGCCCGATCGTGCTCCTGATCTTCCCGATCGAGATCATGTCCAACTTCCTGCGCCTGATCTCGCTCACGGTGAGGCTGTGGGCGAACCTGCTCGCCGGCCACCTGCTGATCGCGTTCATGGGGGGCGAGCTCGGCGTGCTCGTCGGGGATCCGTGGGTCTCATGGCTGCTGCTCCCGTTCGGCGTGGCGATCTTCATGTTCGAGGCCGTCCTGATCGCGGGGCTCCAAGCCTTCATCTTTGCCATCTTGACCGCCATTTACATCGGCGGGTCGGTCGAATCTCACTAGGAAAAAACAAGGAGCATCAATGTCTCTCTACTCAGCAATCCTCGCCGCGGGGGAACCCCTCGAATACGGAAAGGCGGCCGGCCGCGCGATCGCGCTAGGCGTCGGCGCAGGCGGCGGCGCCGCGGGCGCAGGCGCGGGCATCGGTGCCGTGTTCAACGCCTCGATCCAGTCCAAGACGCGCCAGCCCGAGCTGCGCGCAGAGGTCGAGCGCGACCAGTGGCTCGGCTTCGCGCTCACCGAGGCCTGCTTCTTCTACGGCCTGGTCGGCGGCTTCATCGCCTTCTTCCTCTAGATCGACATGCTCAGCGCCGCCGCCACCCCGCTCGCCTCACGCTCGTTCCTGATCACGCCCAACGTCGGGCTGATGATCTGGACGATCGTCGTGTTCGTGATCTCGCTGCTGATCCTGCGCCGTCTGGTGTTCCCGCGCATCGGCGAAGCGCTCGACAATCGCGCGAAGGCGATCTCCGGCGACCTCGACGCGGCCACGCACACCCGCGAGGAGGCCGAGAAGGTGCTCGAGGAATACCGCGAGCGCCTGAAGGAGGCCCGCGCGCAGTCCGAGGAGATCGTCCAGCGCGCACGCCAGGCCGCCGACACGCACGAACAGGAGGCCAAGGCCAAAGGCCAGGACATCCTCGCCGAGGCCGCCAAGAAGGGCGAGCGCGACATCGAGGCGGCCACACGCCGCGCCCTCGACGACATCCGCAAGGAGATCGCCGACCTGACGATCCTCGCCACCGAGAAGGTCACGCGCAAGACGCTCGACACCGCCGACCAGCGCCAACTCGTCGAGCAGGCGCTCAACGAGCTCGACTTCTCCGGCATCTCGACCGGGCAGGGGGGTTCGCAGAACTGATGGAGGAGCTCGCCGACGTGTATGCGCGCTCGCTGTTCGAGGTCGGCCGCGACCAGGGCACGCTCGATCGGCTGCGCGAGCAGCTCGGGCAGTTCGCCGACGCGCTCGACGCCAACCGCGAGCTGGCGGTGTTCTTCTTCTCGCCCTACTTCTCGACGAAAGAGAAGCAGGAGGCGCTCGACCGCGCGCTCGACGGGGCCGATCCCTCCTTCCACAACTTCCTCGTGCTGCTCATCGAGAACCACCGCATGCCGGTGATCTTCCGCGTCCGCCAGGTCTACGAGCGGATGTGGCAGGAGGAGAACAAGACACTCCCCGTGGAGATCACGAGCGCGATCGAGCTCGACGCGGCCACGACGGAGAACCTCGGGCGCACGATCGGCGAGCGCGCCGGCCGAACGGTCAACCTCGCGGCCCGCGTGGACCCCGACATCATCGGCGGGATCATCGTCCGCGTGGGCAACTCGATCCTCGACGCATCCATCCGCACACGATTGGAGCAGCTGCGCAGGCAGGTTGCTCAAGGAGCCTGACGGGCGCCGCTTCAACCAGGAGACGACATGCAGATCAACCCTGACGAGATCACCAGCATCCTCAAGAGCCGGATCGAGAACCTCGACGCGGGCCGCGCCGAGCTGACCGAGGTCGGCACGGTGCTGTCCGTCGCGGACGGCATCGCGCGCCTGCACGGGCTCGAGAACTGCATGTCCTTCGAGATGCTCGAGCTGAGCCACGGCGTGACGGGCCTCGCGCTGAACCTCGAGTCCGACAACGTCGGCGCGGTGCTGTTCGGCGACTGGGAGCGCGTGTCGGAGGGCGACACCGTCAAGCGCACCGGCATCCTGCTCGACATCCCCGTCGGCGAAGGGCTGCTGGGCCGCATCGTGGACCCGCTCGGCCGTCCCCTCGACGGCAAGGGCGACATCCACACAACCGAGCGCCGCCCGGCCGAGTTCAAGGCACCCGGCGTCGTGCAGCGCCAGCCCGTGACCGAACCGATGCAGACCGGGCTGAAGCCGATCGACGCGATGATCCCGATCGGGCGCGGACAGCGAGAGCTGATCATCGGCGACCGGCAGACGGGCAAGACCGCGATCGCGATCGACACGATCATCAACAACAAGGACAGCGGCGTGATCTCCGTGTACGTGGCGATCGGACAGCGCATGTCCACCGTCGTCGCCCTCGCGCAGACCCTCGAGGAGAACAACGCGCTGGAGAACACGATCATCGTCGCCGCCCCCGCCGACGAGTCCGCGCCGATCAAGTTCATGGCGCCGTACGCGGGCTGCGCGATGGGGGAGTACTTCCTCTACAAAGGCAGGCACGCGCTGTGCGTGTACGACGACCTCACCAAGCACGCGTACGCCTACCGCCAGATGTCACTGCTGCTGCGCCGGCCCCCGGGCCGCGAGGCGTACCCGGGCGACGTGTTCTACCTGCACTCGCGGCTGCTCGAGCGCGCGGTCAAGCTCAACGACGACCTCGGCGGCGGCTCGCTCACGGCGCTGCCCGTGATCGAGACGCAGGCGGGGGACGTGTCCGCGTACATCCCCACCAACGTGATCTCGATCACCGACGGGCAGATCTTCCTCGAGTCGAAACTCTTCAACTCGGGTGTGCGCCCCGCGATCAACGTGGGCATCTCGGTGTCACGCGTGGGAGGCAACGCGCAGATCGGCCCGATGAAGAAGGTCGCTGGCCGCATCAAGCTCGAGCTGTCCCAGTACCGCGACCTCGAGGCGTTCGCGCAGTTCGGCTCCGACCTGGATGCCGACACGCAGAGAACGCTCGCCCGCGGCGAACGGCTCGTGCAGACGCTCAACCAGGCCGAGCGCGCGCCGCTTCCCGTGCAGGACCAGACGATCCAGATCTACGCCGCCACGAACGGCTTCCTCGACCGTCTCAACGTCGATCGCGTGCCGGAGTTCCTGCTCGGGCTGACCGAACGGGTCCACTCCCAGCACGGCGCCCTGCGCGAGAAGATCGCCGGCGGCGACTGGTCGGATGACACCCAGCGGGAGGTGCACGAGGCGGTCGAGTCGTTCGCGAACGACTTCGGCTACGACCTCGACGAGGAGGGCCAGCCGATCGACGACAGCGCGCCGCCGCCGGTCAGCGAGCGTCCCATCGACCGCGAGCCCGAGCCGGAGCCCGAGCCCGAGGCGGAGCCCCAGCCGGCCTAGCGCCGCAGAGGGCAGGAGAGCACGATGGCCAGTCAGCGCGACGTCCGCAACAAGATCGCTTCGGTCAAGAACATCCAGAAGATCACGCGCGCGATGGAGATGGTCGCAGCCGCTCGGCTGCGTCGCGCCGAGCAACGGATCGAGGCGCTGCGCCCCTACGCGGACGGGATGCGCCGGATGGCGCGCCAGGCAGCGATCGCCGCGGGCAGCCAGGCCGAGCGCCAGCCGCTGCTCGCCGAGCACGACACGGTGAGCAACGTGGGGCTGCTGCTCGTCACCGGCGACCGCGGCCTGGCGGGCGGGTTCAACTCGCAGATCATCCGCGCCGGGGTACGTCTCGCCGCCGAGCTCGGCGAAGGCGGCAAGACGCCCGTGTGGTTCGCCACAGGCAGGCGCGGCGTGTCCTCGATCTCGTTCCGCGGCAACGAGCTGACCGGCGCGTACACGGGCTTCTCGGACCGCCCCGGCTACGCCGACGCCCGCACGATCGCCGACGACGTGATGACCGGCTACGTGGACGGCAAGCTCGACCGCGTGGAGCTGATCTACAACTCCTACATCTCGCCGCTCACGCAGCGCGTCACGCGCGAGGTGCTCCTGCCGATCTCACAGGCGATCGGCGACGCCGAGCCAGACGAGCAGGAGCGCGACGACGCCACCGATGAGCGCCCGCCGCAGCCGGTCGAGTACGAGCCCGACCCGCAGACGATCCTGCAGCGGCTCGTGCCCGACTACATCGAGGTCTCGATCTACCGCGCGCTGGTGGAGTCCGCAGCGGGCTTCTACGGCGCCCAGATGACAGCGATGCGCAGCGCCTCCGACAACGCCGGGGAAATCATCACCGACTACACGCTGCAGATGAACCGGGCGCGCCAGGCCGAGATCACCCAGGAGATCATGGAGGTCGTCGCAGGGGCCGAGGGCCTCAGCTAGCCGCGCGATCGAAGCACCCCACTTCGAGACTTCAAAAGACACAACCAGGAGAAAGACAGAATGAGCGCCACCGACACCACTACGCAGAGCGCCAACGGCAGCTCCGGCGAGCGCAACCTCGGGCGCATCGAGGAGATCCAGGGCGTGGTGATCGAGGCGGTGTTCCCCGACCGTCTCCCCGAGATCAACCACGCGATCACCGTTGCCCGTCCGGCGGCTGCGGCCGAGGAGGAGGCCGAGGGGATCAGCACGGAGGCGGGCGGCGACGTGCTCGTCTGCGAGGTCCAGCAGCACCTCGGCGACGACCGCGTCCGCGCGGTGGCTATGGACACCACAGACGGCCTCGCGCGCGGCGCAGAGGTCGTGGACACCGGCGCGCCGATCACCGTGCCCGTGGGTGAGGCGACGCTCGGGCGCATCTTCAACCTGCTCGGCGAACCGATCGACCTCGGCGAGGCGCTGCCCAGGGAGACCGAGCGGCGCGCGATCCACCAGGACGCTCCGCGGGTCGAGGACCTCACGCCGACCACCGAGATGTTCGAGACGGGCATCAAGGTGATCGATCTGCTGGCGCCCTACGCCAAGGGCGGCAAGGTGGGCCTGTTCGGCGGCGCGGGCGTGGGCAAGACCGTGCTGATCCAGGAGCTCATCCACAACCTCGCCAAGGAACACGGGGGTCTGTCGGCGTTCTGCGGGGTTGGCGAGCGCTCGCGTGAGGGCAACGACCTCTGGCTGGAGATGAAGGAGTCGGGCGTCCTCGACAAGACGATGCTCGTGTTCGGCCAGATGAACGAGCCGCCCGGAGCCCGCATGAGGGTGGCGCTCTCCGGCCTGACGATGGCCGAGTACTTCCGCGACCAGGGCCAGGACGTGCTGCTGTTCGTCGACAACATCTTCCGCTTCGTCCAGGCGGGCTCCGAGGTCTCGGCCCTGCTCGGGCGCATGCCCTCGCAGGTGGGCTACCAGCCCACGCTGGAGACCGAGATGGGCCAGCTCCAGGAGCGCATCACCTCCACCAAGCGCGGCTCGGTGACCTCGATCCAGGCGATCTACGTGCCCGCGGACGACTACACCGACCCGGCGCCCGCGTCGGTGTTCGCGCACCTCAACGCCACCACCGCGCTGTCGCGGGCGATCTCCGAAAAAGGCATCTACCCGGCGGTGGACCCGCTGGACTCCACCTCGACGATCCTCAAGGCGGCGATCCTCGGCGAGGACCACTTCCGCGTGGCCAACCGCGTCAAGGAGGTGCTGCAGCGCTACAAGGAGCTCCAGGACATCATCGCGATCCTCGGAATCGACGAGCTCTCCGACGAGGACAAGCTCACGGTGGGCCGCGCGCGGCGCATCGAGCGCTTCCTCTCGCAGCCGTTCTTCGTGGCGGAACAGTTCACCGGCACGCCCGGCGCGTACGTACCGATCGCGGAAACGATCCGCGGCTTCGACGAGATCCTCGAGGGCAAGCACGACGAGGTGCCCGAGAGCGCGTTCTTCCTGAAGGGAACGATCGAGGAGGTCGTGGAGGCGGCCGGCAAGAGCTGAAGCGATGGCGCACTCCAAGTTCCCCCTCGAGGTCCTCACGCCGGAGGGCGAGGTGTTCTCCGGCGAGGTGGAGATGGTCTCCACGTTCACCGGCGTCGGGTCGATCTCGCTGCTCGCGGGCCACGAAGCGCTGCTCGCCACGCTCGTGCCCACCGAGCTGCGCATCTACCGCACCGAGGACGACGTCCTGCGCTTCGCGCAGGCGGAGGGTTACATCCAGTTCGCCGACAACCGCGCGCTGCTGCTCGTGGAGGAGGCGATCCCGCCGGATCAGCTCGACCGCAGCGTCTACGAGACGAAGCTCACCGAATCCCGCCACACGCTCCAGCAGGCGCCGGAGGACAGCGAGGAACACGCGCGCGCCCTGCGCGACATCCGCCGCTACGAAGCGTTCCTGTCCGTCGCGGCGGCATAACGCCCGGCCTGCTGCGCGTTCGCTACAGGTAGCCTTCCCCGCTTCATGAGCACCGCGCGAGCACCCATCGGCGTGATCGGAACGGGCTACGTCGGCCTCGTCACCGCAGCGGGGTTCGCGGCGCTCGGCAGCGACGTCTACTGCGTCGACATCGACGCGGAGAAGGTCGAGCGCCTGCGCCGCGGCGAGGTGCCGATCTACGAGCCCGGCCTCGAGGCCCTGCTGGCCGAGCACGCAGAGCGCCTGCACTTCTCCACGGACCTCGCGGATGCGCTCCAGCACGCGAGCCTGCTGTTCGTGGCGGTCGGCACGCCGCCGACGTACTCGGGCGACGCGGACCTCACCGCGGTGCACGCGGTCGCCGACGCGATCCCCGCCTCCAAGGACCACGCGCTCGTGATGAAGTCCACCGTGCCGTGTGGGACGGGCGCATCGCTGCGGCGCATCTTCAACGAGCAGGGCAAGGCGGAGCTCGCATACGTGTCGTGCCCCGAGTTCCTGAAGGAGGGCTCCGCGGTGGCCGACTTCATGAACCCCGATCGCGTGGTCGTGGGCGACACCGGCGACTGGGCTGGCGACGCCGTCGTCGAGCTCTACTCGCCGCTGGACGCCCCGCTCGTCCGCACCGACGTGGCGAGCGCGGAGATGGTCAAGCTCGCGTCCAACGCGTTCCTCGCGACCAAGATCTCCTTCATCAACGAGATCGCCAACGTGTGCGAGGAGACCGGCGCGGACGTCGTCGAGGTCGCCCGCGGCATGGGCCTCGATGCGCGCATCGGCCAGAAGTTCCTGCAGGCGGGGATCGGCTTCGGCGGGAGCTGCTTCCCGAAGGACGTCGACGCGCTCAAGCAGCTCGCCGGCAACAGCGGCTACCACTTCCAGCTCCTGAACTCCGTGATCGAGGTCAACGACCTGCAGAAGCGGCGCGTGATCGGCAAGCTCCAGAAGCACCTCGGGGGGCTCGTGGGCAAGCGCGTCGCGCTGCTCGGCCTCGCCTTCAAGCCCGACACCGACGACATGCGCGAGGCGTCCTCGCTCGTGCTCTCCGCGCGCCTGCACGCCGACGGCGCGCTCGTGAGCGCGTACGACCCGATCGCCGAGGAGCAGGCGCGGAAGCTCGTCAGCGGGATCACGTTCGCCTCCTCGGCGATCGAGGCGGTCCGCGGCGCCGACGCGGTGGTGCTCGTGACGGAGTGGCGCGAGCTGGTCGACCTCGACTACAGCGAGGTCGCAGCCGCGATGGACGGCGAGCTCCTGATCGACGGGCGCAACGCGCTCGACCCCGAGGCGATCCGCGCCGCCGGACTGACCTACGAGGGCATCGGGAGGCGGTGACTCCATTCAGGCGGTGATCCTGGTGGGCGGGCAGGGCACGCGCCTGCGCCCGCTCACCTCGACCGTGCCCAAGCCGGTCGTGACGCTCGTGGACCGGCCGTTCATCGCGTTCATGCTCGCGTGGCTGCGGGAGCACGGGATCGACGACGTGATCGTCTCCTGTGGGTTCCTCGCCGACAGCGTGCGCGAGGTGATCGGCGACGGCTCGCAGCTGGGCGTGCGGGTGCGCTACGTCGAGGAGCCCGAGCCGCGCGGCACCGCGGGCGCGCTGAAGCTGGCCGAGCCCCTGCTGGAGGAGCGCTTCCTGCTGCTAAACGGCGACGTGCTCACCGACATCGACCTCTCAGCGCAGCTCGCCCAGCACGAGGCGACGGGCGCGCGCGCGACGCTCGCGCTGGTGCCCGTTCCCGACCCCTCCGCCTACGGGCTGGTCGTGCTGGACGGCGAGGGCTCGGTGACGGAGTTCATCGAGAAGCCCAGCTCCGAGCAGCTCCCCACGAACCTGATCAGCGCGGGCGCGTACGT
The DNA here is from genome assembly GCA_025934395.1 of Solirubrobacteraceae bacterium. Lineage (GTDB taxonomy): Bacteria > Actinomycetota > Thermoleophilia > Solirubrobacterales > Solirubrobacteraceae > Palsa-744. The sequence continues at coordinate 10,601 of JAICYC010000071.1, forward strand.
GCTGCACCGCGAGATCCTCGACCTCGTCCCCCCGGACCGCAACGTCTCGATCGAGCGCGAGGTCTGGCCGCGCCTGGTGGGCAACGGCCTCTACGGCTACGCCGCGTCGGGCTACTGGCTGGACATCGGCACGCCCCAGCGCTACCTGCAGGGGACCTTCGACATCATCGAGGGCACCGTCTCGACGCCCGTGCGCGAGCGGCTCGGCGCCGACCGGCTCGCGGTCGACGGCGAGGCCACGCTCGACGGCCGCGCCGTCCCGCCCGCGCTGATCGAGCGCGGCGCGAGGGTGGCCGCGGGAGCGCAGGTCGGGAGCCTCGTGGTGCTCGGCGAGGGCGTGCAGGTGGGCGAGCGCACCACGATCGAGCGCTCGGTGGTGCTCGCGGGCACCCGCATCGGCGCCGGCTGCGAGCTGCGCGACTGCATCGTCGCGCCCGGCTGCGAGATCGGCGACGGCACCACGATCAGCGGCGGCGCGGTGCTCGGCGAGGGCGTGCGCGTCGGGGGTGGCAACGTCATCACCCGCGGGGCGCGTATCTTCCCCGGTGTCGAGCTGCCCGACCGGGCGATCGAGTTCTAGGGGACGCGCAGGGCGTCCGAGGGCACGCGCACCATGCACCGAGCACACCAGCACGAACAGGAGGCGACCAGCACATGAGCGACAGCTCCGTGACGGCCGCGCCCAGCGTCGAGGAGCTCTCGCGCGAGGCGATCGGCGCGATCGACACCTCTGACCAGCTAGCGGACGTGCTCGCGCTGCCGGAGCACCTGCGCGACGCCGTGTGGCGGGTGGAGTCGGCGATCATGCAGGACTGGGACACGCCCGCGGGGCTCGTCGTGGCGGGGATGGGCGGATCGGCGATCGGGGGCGCGCTCGCTCGCGCGGCGCTCGGCGACCACGCTTCGCGTCCGATCTTCGTGACGCGCGCATACGGCCTGCCCACGTGGACGACGCCCGAGACGATGGTGCTGTGCGCGTCCTACTCCGGGGAGACCGAGGAGACGCTCGCCTGCTACGAGTCGGCGGGCGCGCTCGGCGCCAAGCGCACGGTCGTGACGACCGGCGGGCGTCTCGCCGAGATGGCGCGCGCCGACGGCGTGCCGGTGATCCCGCTGCCCGGAGGCTTCCAGCCGCGTGCGGCGGTCGCCTACATGATCGTCGCAGCCCTCGAGGTCGCAGCTCTGTCCGGCGCCGGGCCGCGGCTCACGCCCGAGATCGACGTGGCCGCGTCACACACCGAGCAGCTCGTCGCCGAGTGGGGCCCCGACGCCCCCGAGGACTCGCTCGCGAAGGAGATCGCGCGCGGGCTGTTCGGGACGATCCCCGTCGTCGCCGGCGCCGGCCTGACCGGACCGGTCGCCAACCGCTGGAAGACGCAGGTCAACGAGAACGCCAAGCAGCCGTGCTTCTGGGCTGAGCTGCCCGAGCTCGACCACAACGAGATCGTCGGCTGGGAAGGCGCGAGGGACGTCGGTCGGTTCACGGCCGTGTTCCTCGACGACTCCGACGCCCACCCCCGCGTCAAGGAGCGGATGGACCTCACCGAGCGGCTGATCTCGGGCAGCACCGCGGGCAGCTTCCGCGTGGAGACGCGCGGCGAGACCGCGATCGAGCGAGTGATCTCGCTCGTGCTGCTCGGCGACCTCGTGTCGATCTACCTCGCCGCGCTGCGGGGCGTCGATCCGGGGCCCGTGAAGGTGATCGACGAGCTCAAGAGCACGCTCGCAGATCGCTAGAGCGGCGATTTCCTTGTGATAACTTCCTCGGAGGCCGAGGAGCGCTGCGACGGGCTCCGAACCGCCACGCTCGGCCATTCTCTTGCAGCAAGGGCGCTCACCTGACAACAGGAGAGTCATCCATGGCGACAGCCACCGACTACGACTTCAAGGTCGCAGACCTCTCGCTTGCGGAGTTTGGCCGCAAGGAGATCACGCTCGCCGAGCACGAGATGCCCGGTCTCATGTCGATCCGCCGCGAGTACGCCGCCTCGCAGCCGCTGAAGGGCGCGCGCATCACCGGCTCGCTGCACATGACGATCCAGACCGCCGTGCTGATCGAGACGCTCACCGCGCTCGGCGCCGAGGTTCGCTGGTGCAGTTGCAACATCTTCTCCACGCAGGACCATGCCGCCGCGGCGGTGGCGGTCGGTCCCGACGGCACCGCAGACGACCCCAACGGCGTGCCCGTGTACGCGTGGAAGGGCGAGACGCTCGAGGAGTACTGGTGGTGCACGGAGCAGGTGCTCTGCTGGCCCGGGGGCGAGGGCCCCAACATGATCCTCGACGACGGCGGCGACGCGACGCTGCTCGTGCACAAGGGCACCGAGTACGAGAAGGCGGGCGCGGTTCCCGACCCGGCGGGCGCGGACTCCGAGGAGTTCCAGGTGATCCTGTCGCTGCTCACGCGCACGCTCGATGAGGACCCGCAGCGCTGGACCAGGATCGGCGAAGGCATCAAAGGCGTCACCGAGGAGACCACCACTGGGGTGCACCGCCTCTATCAGATGGTGGAGACCGGCGAGCTCCTGTTCCCGGCGATCAACGTCAACGACTCGGTGACGAAGTCCAAGTTCGACAACCTCTACGGCTGTCGCCACTCGCTGATCGACGGCATCAACCGCGCCACCGACGTGATGATCGGCGGCAAGGTCGCCGTGGTGTGCGGCTTCGGCGACGTGGGCAAGGGCTGCGCGGAATCGCTTCGTGGCCAGGGCGCCCGCGTCGTGATCACCGAGATCGACCCGATCTGCGCGCTCCAGGCTGCGATGCAGGGGTACGAGGTCAAGACGCTCGAGGAAATGCTCCCGATCGGGGACATCTTCATCACCACCACGGGCAACCGCGACATCATCACCGCGGAGGACATGGGGCGCATGAAGCACCAGGCGATCGTGGGCAACATCGGCCACTTCGACAACGAGATCGACATCGCCGGCCTCTCACGGGTGCCGGGCGTCGAGCGCGTCAACATCAAGCCGCAGGTCGACAAGTGGGTGTTCCCCGACGGGCACGCGATCATCATGCTCTCCGAGGGCAGGCTGCTGAACCTCGGGAACGCCACCGGCCACCCGAGCTTCGTGATGAGCAGCTCGTTCTCCAACCACACGATCGCGCAGATCGAGCTGTTCACCAAGAACCGCGAGTACGAGAAGAAGGTCTACGTGCTGCCCAAGCATCTCGATGAGAAGGTCGCGCGGCTGCACCTCGACGCGCTCGGCGTCAGGCTGACCCGCCTCACCGACGAGCAGGCTGCCTACATCGGCGTGCCCGTCGAGGGGCCGTTCA
>JAICYC010000132.1 GCA_025934395.1 Solirubrobacteraceae bacterium
AGCATCTCCTGCAGCGTGTAGGCGGCGCCGAACGCCTCCAGCGCCCACACCTCCATCTCGCCGAAGCGCTGCCCACCGAACTGCGCCTTGCCGCCCAGCGGCTGCTGGGTGACGAGCGAGTACGGGCCCGTGCTGCGCGCGTGGATCTTGTCGTCCACGAGGTGCAGCAGCTTCAGGATGTACATGTAGCCGACGGTGACCTGCTCCTCGAACGGCTCGCCGGTGCGCCCGTTGAACAGCGTCATCTTGCCCGAGGCCTGCTCCCCCACCCGGCGCGACTTGTCGATGTCCATGCGGATGCGGCCCTCGTGCGCGTCCTGCCACTTCACGAGCGCGCTGTCGACGTCCTCGACGGTTGCGCCGTCGAACACCGGCGTGGACACGTAGACGCGGCCGTTGCCGCCGCCCGCGTGCGCGCGCTTGTAGGCGTCGGTGCCGTCGTCGTACCAACCCTGCGCAGCCGCCCAGCCGAGGTGGGTCTCGAGGATCTGCCCCACGTTCATGCGGGAGGGCACGCCGAGGGGGTTGAGGATCACGTCCACCGGCGTGCCGTCCTCGAGGAACGGCATGTCCTGCTGGTCGACGATCTTCGAGATCACACCCTTGTTGCCGTGACGGCCCGCGAGCTTGTCGCCCTCGGAGATCTTGCGCTTCTTGGCGACGAACACCCGCACGAGGTCGTTGACCCCGGGCGGCAGGTCGTCGCCGTCGTCGCGGCGGAACGTCTTGACGTCGATCACGACGCCACCCTCGCCGTGGGGCACCTTCAGCGAGGTGTCGCGAACCTCGCGCGCCTTCTCCTTGAAGATCGCGCGGATCAGCTTCTCCTCGGCGGTCAGCTCGGTCTCGCCCTTCGGCGTGACCTTGCCGACCAGCAGGTCGCCCGACTGCACCTCCGCGCCGATCCGCACGATGCCGCGGTCGTCGAGGTTGCGCAGCGACTCCTCGGAGCGGTTGGGGATGTCGCGGGTGATCTCCTCCTCCCCGAGCTTCGTCGTGCGGGCGTCGATCTCGTACTCCTCGATGTGGATCGAGGTGAGCTCGTCGTCCTGCACGAGGCGCTTGGAGAGGATGATGGCGTCCTCGAAGTTGTAGCCCTCCCAGGACATGAACGCGACCATCAGGTTCTTGCCGAGGGCCATCTCGCCGCGGTCGGTCGAGGAGCCGTCCGCCAGCACGTCGCCGGCTGCGACCGTCTGGCCGCTCCCCACGAGCGGCTTCTGATGGATGAGCGTGCCCTGGTTGGAGCGCATGTACTTCTGCAGCTCGTACTCGTCCTTGGAGCCGTTCTTCGCCTGGACCACGACCTGGTCGGCGTCGATGTACTCAACGGTGCCCGCGTTGCGGGCGAGCAGCACGTCTCCGGTGTCGAGCGCCGCGCGGCGCTCCATCCCGGTGCCCACGAGCGGCGCGTCCGCCTTCAGCAGCGGGACGGCCTGGCGCTGCATGTTCGAGCCCATCAGCGCGCGGTTGGCGTCGTCGTGCTCGAGGAACGGGATCATCGCGGTGGCCACCGACCAGATCTGCTCCGGTGAGACGTCGACGAGGTCCACGTCCTTCGGTCCGACCGTCACGTACTGGCCGGCCTGCGTGCGGCACAGGATCTCGCTGCCCTTGAGTTTGCCCGTCTTGGCGTCCACGGGCGTGTTCGCCTGGGCGATCACCAGCTCCTCTTCCTGGGTGGCGTCGAGGTGGCGGACCTCCTCGGTGACCACGCCGTCCTTCACCACCCGGTAGGGCGTGGTGACGAACCCGTACTCGGACACCTCCGCGAACGAGGAGAGCGAGCCGATCAGCCCGATGTTCGGACCCTCGGGCGTCTCGATCGGGCACATGCGCCCGTAGTGGGTGGGGTGCACGTCGCGCACCTCGATCGGCGCGCGCTCGCGCGTGAGCCCGCCCGCGCCGAGCGCTGACAGGCGCCGGCGGTGCGTGAGCCCCGCCAGGGAGTTGGTCTGGTCCATGAACTGGCTGAGCTGCGAGGAGCCGAAGAACTCCTTCAGCGCCGCCACCACGGGCCTGATGTTGATGATCGTCTGCGGCGTGATCGTGTCTGCGTCCTCGGTGGTGAGGCGCTCCCGCACGACGCGCTCCATGCGGTACAGGCCGATCCGGAACGCCTCCTGGATCAGCTCGCCGACGGTGCGCAGGCGGCGGTTGCCGAAGTGCTCGTACTCGTCGAGGTGCTCGGCGACGGGCTCGCGCGGCAGGCTCATCGCCTCCGCTGCGTAGTCCTTGATCTCGGTCTCCGGCTCCTCGGGCAGGCCGAGGCGCTTCGGGAGCGCGACCAGCTCGCGCACCAGCGCGAGGATGTCGTCGTGCGTGAGCGTGCGGGTGTCGATGTCGATCTCGAGCCCCAGGCGCGAGTTGAGCTTGTAGCGCCCCACGCGCGTAAGGTCGTAGCGCTTGGGATCGAAGAACAGCTGGTTGAGCAGCGCCTTCGCGTTGTCGACGCTCGGCGGCTCGCCGGGGCGCTGCTTCTTGAAGAGCTCGATCAGCGCGCCCTCTTCGGTGCGCGTCGCCTCCGTGTCGGCCTCGATCGTGTTGCGGATGTAGAGCGAGTTCTCGAACAGCCGCAGGATCTCCTCATCGCTCGCGTAGCCCATCGCCCGGAGCAGCACCGTGACCGGGAGCTTGCGCTTGCGGTCGATGCGGACGAACACCTTGCCCTTCTTGTCGATCTCGAGCTCGAGCCACGACCCGCGCGCGGGCATCAGGTTCGCGATGAAAACCTGCTTCTCGCGGTCCTTGGGCTCCATCAGGTACGCGCCCGGCGAGCGCACCAGCTGGGTCACCACGACGCGCTCGGTGCCGTTGATCACGAACGTGCCGCGGTCGGTCATCCACGGGAAGTCGCCCATGAACACCGACTGCTCCCGGATCTCGCCCGTCTCGCGGTTGATGAACGCGACCGTGATCGTGAGCGGACGCGCGTAGGTCAGGTCCTTCTCGCGGCACTGGTCGAGC
>JAICYC010000039.1 GCA_025934395.1 Solirubrobacteraceae bacterium
TACCCGTTTCCCGGCGCGATGAACGAACCTTCACAACGACGAAGGCCGCCCTGACGGACGGCCTTCGGGTCTCGGTCGGCCTGTTTGCAGGGCTCTTGCAAGTCCTACGCCCTGGTCGGCCTCGATAGCGGGGGCGGGATTCGAACCCGCGACCTTCGGGTTATGAGCCCGACGAGCTACCAGACTGCTCCACCCCGCGTCGCTGCATTCATTTTACAACCGAGCGCAAGCCTGATCAATCCCGCGATCGCCGCAACCAGCGGCCTGGGGCCGGAGGGCTCGTTAGACGACTGCGGGAGCGGGCTCGCCGGCCTGCGCCGAGCGGCCTGCGCCGAGGTGCCGCGAGAGGAAGTGCAGCTGATCGGACACGGCCCGCTCGAACGGCGCGCCGGTGTAGATCTCGAAGTGGCCGATCGGGTACGTGCGCACCTCTCCGCGCCCTGTCGCAAGCCACGCGGCGGCCTGCGCGGCCTTCGCCGGGGCGACCGCGTCGCGGTCGGCGATCTGCACGAGCATCGGGCACGGCAGGCGATCGGCCTGCAGGCCCGGCCGGTAGCTGCCGGCGCTCAGCATGATCCGCGCGGCGAACTCGTTGCGCCACGTCTCCCCCGTGATCGAGAGGTATCCCGGTTCGGCGTCGGGCGAGCTCATCGCGGCAAGCGAACCGGGCGGCCCGACGGCGGGCAGCATCACGGGCTCGCCGCCGCGGAGCGAGGAGACGAGGTCGCGAACCCCGGCGCCGACGAGACGCAGCGCATAGCCGGGGCCCGCGTAGCGGATCAGGTTCAGCAGCGTCTGGACCCCGTCCATCGCGGGCGTCTGTGCGATCACCGCCGCCACGTGCCCGTCGGCGACCGCCACCGGCACCACGTGGCCACCGGAGTACGAGGTGCCCCAGACCACGATGCGCTCGGGGTCGACACCGTCCAGCGTGCGCGCGAACGCGATCGCGGCGGCGTAGTCCTCGAGTTGCCGCCGCACGGAGAGCAGCTGTCGCGGCTCGCCACCGCTGTTGCCGAAGTGCCGGTAGTCGAACGCGAGCGCGTGCAGCCCTGCCGCGGCGAAGCGCTCCGCGTAGGGGATCAGGCCGGAGTCGACCGTGCCGACGAAGCCGTGGGCGAGCACGACGCACGGCGCGCGCCCATCCACGCCCGCGAACGCGTCGCGCCCCGGCGCGAGGTGCACTCCCGCGCACCGCTCGCCGGCGCTGGTGAACTCGACGGCGCTCACGCGGCGACACCCACGCCGGGGGCCCCGTCCGCAGCGCCGCCCGCGCTCGCCGCGCGGCCCGCGCTGTCGCGGCCGGTGGGGCTCCCCGCACGGGCGCGCTCCTGGCCGGCGGGGATCGTGCGCGTGAGCAGCTCGCGCTCGTAGGAGTACCACTCGAGCTGCATCGTGTGGCGCGGCTTGTTCGTGAAATGGCCGGCGTGGAACGCCTCGTCGCGCTTGATCTCCTCCACCATCTCGGCCTGCGGCGGGGGCGCCCAATCGCCGTGGAGCCAGCGCGCGGCGAGCTTGGACTGCAACTCCGAGAAGGGGAAGATCGTGGGGATCGGCTGCCCGAGCCCGATGAACGCGACATCGTCGAGCCCCGGTTTGAGCATCCGCTTGTACAGCGGGATCACGTTCTCCGGCGCGGAGATGAAGTCCTCCTCGAAGAACGGGAAGCTGATGTTGTAACCGGTCGCGTAGATGATCGCGTCGACGCGCTCCACGGATCCGTCGCGGAAGCGGACGCGGTCGCCCTGCAGCTCCTCCACGTCCACCTTCGCCACCGCGTCGCCCGCGCCGAGACGACCGAGCAGCTCGCTCGATACGGTCGGGTGTGCGTCGAGGAAGTTGTGGTCGGGGGTGGGCAGCCCGAAGTCCTCCATGCGCCCGCTGAACACCCGCGGCAGGATCCTTCCCATGCGCCGCTGCAGCCCGAGCGGAATCCGCGGGTTCGTCTTTACGACCTGATCGGCCGGCTTGCCGAACAGGTACTTCGGCACCACATACGCACCCGAGCGCGTGGAGATGAACGCCACCTCCGCCACCGTCTTGCGCCCGAGCTCGGAGACGATGTCCACGGCGCTGTTGCCGATCCCGACCACCAGCACGCGCTTGCCGTAGAGGTCGAGCGGGTCGCTCGGGTCCACGTAGTCGTGGGAGTGGATCACGGGCCCGTCGAACGTGCCTGGGAACTGCGGCCGGCGCGCGCTCCAGTGGTGGCCGTTGCACACCAGCAGCGCGTCGAAGCTGTGCTGCGAACCGTCGTCGAGCGTGATCCGCCAGCCGCCTGCCGCGCCGCGCTCCGCGCGGGCGACACGGGTGTTGAAGCGGATCCGCTCGCGCAGCGCGAACGCGTCCGCGTAGTCGCGCAGCCACTCGAAGATGTGCGTGTGGTGCGGGTAGTCCGGATACCGGTCCGGCATCGGGAAGTCGCGGAACGAGATCGAGGGCTTGGAGATGTCGATGTGCAGCGAGCGGTACGCAGAGGACACGCCGTTGGGGTTCTGGAAGTACCAGTTGCCCCCAACGTCGTCGGACGCCTCGAAGCACGTGTGCGGGATGCCGAAGTCCGACAGCGACTTGCAAGCGGTCAGACCGCTCACGCCCGCCCCGATCACGCATACCGTCGGTAGCCCGCCCACACCGGCATGCTAACGCTCGCGGGCACGCGGCTGGCTGCCCGGCCAGGCCTCGGGCGCGAGGCGAGCGCCACGCGAGAGGTGGCGAGGCGCCTCAGCCCGCGGGCCGACGGCGCTGCGGGTGGATCGTCTCGCCGCGCGCGAGCATCGCCACGAACTGCTCGATCCGGCGCGCACGGGTGTCGCTGCGCTTGGCCTGGTGGATGCGCAGGAGCACCGCGTAGCGGTTCTGGCTGGTGAGCACGTCGTACATCGCCCGCGCAGCAGGCTCCGCGTCGAGCGCGCGGGCGAGATCGGGGGGCACCTCGATCGATGCGGGGCCTGCGTAGGCGAGCTCGTAGCGACCGTCCGCCTGTGCACGTCGTACCTCCTCCAGGCCGCGCTCGCGCATTCGTCCTTCCTTCTGGAGGCGCTCCACGTTCTCGACGTTTTTCGCCGACCAGGCGCTGCGCGCGCGCCGTGGGGTGAAGCGCTGGAAGAACGTCGCGTCGTCGCGACGCCCGATCTGCCCGTCGATCCAGCCCTCGCACAGCGCCTCGTCGAGCGCTTGCGCATAGGTCAGGGAGGTTGGATCGGTCACGCCCTTCTTGGCGAGCACGAGCCGCACGCCGACCTCTTGACCGGAGTGCTTGCGCAGCCAGCGCCGCCACGCGGCCGCGTCGCGCACGAGCAACTCGGGAAGCTCGGCGGGCATCGCAGCATCGTAGGACGCGGCGGCTGCCCCGCCTCTAGCATCCGCCTTCGTGCGCGTGGCTGTGGTCGACATCGGCACCAACTCCACCCGGCTGCTGATCGCCGACGCCGATTCGGGGGACGAGGTGAAGGAGCGCCTGCGCCGTTCGGAGGTGACCCGCCTCGGCGACGGGGTCGACGCGAGCGGAGCGCTCTCCGAGCAGGCGATGGCGCGCGTGTTCGCGAGGCTCGACGAGTTCGCGCTCGCGATCGGCGAGCACGAATGCGAGGCGAACCTCGCCGTGCTCACCTCGGCCGTGCGCGACGCCTCCAACGGCGCGGAGTTCGCAGCGCGGGTACGCAACGACTACGGCCTCGACGCACGCGTGCTCAGCGGGGCCGAGGAGGCACAGCTCACGTTCCTGGGCGCGATGGCCGGCCGCGCGCCCGCGATCGACCCGACCGTCGTGATCGACATCGGCGGCGGCTCGACCGAGGTCGTCGTCGGCGTGGGCCGAAGCGCCGGCTTCCACGTCTCGCTGCCCGCCGGCGTGGTGCGGATGAGCGAGCGTCACATTCACAGCGACCCGCCGACGCCCGCCGATCTCCAGGCGCTCGCCCAGGACGTGCGCGACGTGCTGGCCGACGGCGTCCCCGACGCGGAGAGCGCACCGGTGCGAGCTGGCGTGGCTGTCGCCGGCACCGCCACCTCGGCCGCATCGATGGAGCTCGAGCTGGCCCCCGACGACCCGGCGCGCGTCCACGGTCATCGCCTCGCGCTCGGCACGGTCGAACTGCTGCTCGCGCGGCTCGCCGACATGGACGAAGACGGCCGGCGCGCGGTCGTGGGCCTGCACCCCGACAGGGCCCCCACGATCGTCGCGGGGATGGTGCTCCTCTCAGAGGCGATGCGCGCGTTCGGCCTCGAGCACGTGGAGGTCTCCGAGCACGACATCCTCTACGGCGGCGCGCTGCGCCTGGCCGGTATCGGCTGAGCGCGCGGGCTCCGCGCCGCGCCTCGGCTCAGGCCAGGTTGGAGCGGCGCGGGTAGGCCACCGCGGGATCCGTGAGCACGTTCACCAGCGCGGGCGCGCCTGCTGAGAAAGCGCGCTCCAGCGCGGGGCGCAGCTCCGCGGGGCTGCGAACCAGCTCGCCGTGGCCGCCGAGCGCCTGCACGACCTCGTCGTAGCGGGTCTCGGGTCGCAGCTCGGCGGCGACGGAGTACCCGTACAGGAACTCCATCGGGTGCTTCTCCAGACCCCAGATGCCGTTGTTCCCCATGACCCCGACCACGTTCACGCCGTGCCGCGCGAGCGTGTCGAACTCCATGCCGGCGAACCCGAACGCGCCGTCGCCGAGCAGCATCACGACCTGACGGTCGGGGTGCGCGAGCTTCGCGGCGAGCGCGTAGCCGGGGCCGGTGCCGAGGCATCCGAACGGTCCGGGGTCGAGCCAGCACCCGGGCTGGTAGCTGTCGACGACGCGCCCTGCGTAGGAGACGTAGTCGCCGCCGTCGCCGACGATGATCGCGTCGCGGTCGAGCACGGTTGCGAGCTCCGCGTACAGCCGCATCGGATGCAGCGGCGCGCGCTCGTCCTGCAGCTCTGCCTGCTCGGCGGCGCGTGCCTCGCTCTCCGCAGCGCGCAGCTCCGAGACCCACTGCTCGCTGGCGAGCGCCCCGGCTCCGGCCGCGTCGAGGATCGCGCCGAGCGCCTGGGGGATCGAGCCGTAGCACTCCACCGCCACCGGGCGCGGGTGGTTGCGCTCGGGCTCGGCGGAGTCGATCACGACGATCTCCGTGTCCTCGCCGAAGGCGCCGCCGAAGCCGAGCCGGAAGTCCATCGGCACGCCGACCACCAGGGCCACGTCGGCGCCTTTGAGCGCGCGCGAGCGCGCGCGAGAGAGGAACAGCTCGTGGTCGGCGGGCACGGACCCGCGCGCGAGCCCGTTCAGGAACACGGGTATGCGGAGCGTCTGGGCGAGCGCGAGCAGCGCGTCCTCGCCGTGACCCCAGTACAGGTCGGTGCCGGCCATGATCACGGGCCGTTCTGCGCCGCGCAGCAGCTCGCCCGCGCGCTCGATGGCGGCGGGCGCGACGTCGCGTCGCGCTTCGCCTGCGCGCGAGCCGGTGTCGAGCTCCTGTGCCTCCATGAACACGTAGTCGAGGGGGAAGTCGACGAACGCGGGGCCGCCGTGGGGGGCGCCGGCCGCGGCGAACGCGTCGTCCACGAGGCCCGCGATCTCCTCGGTGCTCCCGGGGGTCGTCGCGAGCTTGCAGAGCGGACGCACGAACGGCACGTGGTCGATCTCCTGCAGGGAGCCCTGGCCCCAGCGCAGCGCGGGCGCGCGGCCGCCGAGCACCACCATCGGCGAGTGGTTCGCCTGGGCGGACGCCATCGCGCTCATCCCGTTGGTGACGCCCGGCCCGGCTGTCAGCGCGCACGCGCCCGTCTCGCGCGTGACCTTCGCCCAGCCCTCGGCGGCGAAGGCGGCGGTCGACTCGTGGCGGACGTCGACGATGTCGATGCCCTCCTCGCGGCAGCCGTCGTAGATCGAGAAGAGGTGCCCGCCGGAGAGCGTGAACAGCTTGCTCACGCCATGGGCCTTCAGCCGCCGCGCGACCAAGCGCCCGCCGTGGTAGGTGGCGGGCTCGGTGGTGCTCTCGGCGCTCTCGGCGCTCTCCGTGGCCATGCGGGCGACTCTACCCGCTGGCGCCTTCCAGACGATGCCCGGGGTGGGATTCGAACCCACACGCCCCCGTTCGGGGCCGTCGATTTTAAGTCGACTGCGTATACCAGTTCCGCCACCCGAGCCGGCGGGCGTCTGCGGCCAGTCTAGGCCAGCAAACGGGCCCCGCAGAGCGCAACTTCGCCCTTGCTACCGTGTCTTCTGGGTGAGGAACTCATCATCAGGAGGTTCCGTGGAGGTCTCCGCCCTACCGCATACCGGCAACCTGCCGGGTCTGAAGGGCCCTTCGTCGCTGCTCAAGCTGCAGTCCGACGAGCGGCTCGTAGCGCTCACCCGCCGCGGCCACCATGCTGCGTTCGAGACGCTGTGCGCGCGCTACCAGTCGCGGCTGCTGGCGTTCTGCCGCCACATGCTCGCCTCGCGGGAGGACGCCGAGGATGTACTGCAGGAGGTCTTCACGGCCGCCTTCAACGCGATCCTCGCCGACGACCGCGCGATCAACGTGCGCCCGTGGCTGTACCGGATCGCGCGCAACCGCTCGCTGAACCATCTGCGTCGCCAGACCGCGGTGGGCGTCGACTCGATGGATGTGCACTTCGCCGAGCACGGTCTCTCGACGGGCGACAAGGTGATGCGCCGCGAGAGCTTCCGCGAGCTGATCGAAGACGTCCACGAGCTGCCGGAGACCCAGCGCACCGCGCTCCTGCTGCGCGAGATCGATGCGCTCTCCTACGAGCAGATCGCCCACGCGATGGAAACCACGGTGCCATCCGTGAAGTCGCTGCTCGTTCGCGCGCGGATCTCGCTCGCCGAGGCGGCCGAGGCGCGCAAGATGAGCTGCGACGAAGTCCGCCTCGAGCTCGGCGAAGCCGCCGAGGGGCTGCTCAAGCTGAGCACGGGGGCGCGACGGCACGTGCGCAGCTGCGACCGCTGCGCCTCCTTCAAGAAGCAGCTGCGCGAGAACAACCACGCGCTCGCGCTGATCATGCCGGTCGCGCCGCTGCTGATCCTCAAGAAGGTGGTGCTGGCGAAGATCGGGTCGACCGCCTCCGCGGGAGGGGCGCACGTGGCAGGCGGCGCAGGCGCGACCGCCGGGGCGACTGCCGGCGCGACCATCGGGGCGGGTGCGGCCGCGGGCGGCGGCGCGAGCCTCGCCGGCGGGATCATGACCGCAGGCGGCGCGCTCGCCACGAAAGCCGTGGCCGGACTGGCTGCTGCGGCGATCGTGACCGCGGGCGCGGTCGCGGCGGACCACGCTGTCACACCGGCGCGCCATCACCGTGCGCACCGCGAGCTCACCGCAGGGGTCGCGGGCCCCGCGGCCCATGAACCGGTTGTGGTCCACGAGGCTTCCCAGCCCCTCAGCGCGAGCGACTCGATGATCCGTCACGCGCGAGCTCTCGCCGCGCACCGCGCCGCGGTGCTCCGCAACGGACGCGAGCTCGCTGCCGCGAAGGCCAAGGCGGTGGCGCCCACGACGGAGACCGCTGCGAGCACCCAGCCCCCGGCCGTGCCGGTGACGCCTGCCGCCCAGCCTGAACCGGCGCCGCAGCCGACCACCCAGGTGACCGAAGTGACGAGCCAGACGACGACCCTGCCCCCGCAGGCGACGAGCACGCCTGCGACCACACCGCCGCCCCCGCCGCCGCCGACCACGACCGCCACGACGCCCACCACGACCACGACCCCCACGACGACGACGCCCGCGCCGCCGACGCCGCTGCCGACCGCCGAACCGGTGCCCGTCGCGGAAATCCACCGCGCGCCCGTTACGTCGGAGGCGACCACGCCGGGCGCTGTGACTGCGCCGCCGCCCGTCCCGGGCGAGTAGCGGCCCCGAGCGCGCCGAGCAGCGCGCCGCACGCGGCGCCGGTCGGCGGGCCTCTAGCCGAGCGTGAAGGAGCGCAGGGGCCTCTGGAGCACGCCGGTGGTGCCCACTTCGATCGGGCCGTCCACGTGTTTGCTCGCGCCCGCCGCGGTCAGCATCGAGATCTCGACGCCTTCACGTGCTCCCGCCCGTTCTCCGAGCAGCAGGACGTTGCGGCCGTACAGCGCGCGGCCGTTGACGCGCGTGAGGTACAGCACGGCGTACGCAGGCACCGTGTTGACCTTCGTCTTGCCCTCGCCGACCAGCACGAAGCTCGGGTCGCGGGAGCGCAGCGATCGGATGTAGCCGCTGGCGTACAGGGGCAGCTCGCCAGACAGCTCGCCCCCGTAGCGGGGCAGCGTGAGCGGCGCGACGGCGAACGAGTACAGCAGGCGCCCCGACCCGCTGCGCTGGATCACCTTCACGTAGCCGCCGGGGTCCGGCGCGACGCGGTGCAGCCCCTTGTAACGGAAGCTGAACGGCACCCGCCCCCCGTGCGAGTAGCTCGCGTCCAGGAGCGTGAGCACCACCGCCACGGCGAGCGCGAGGAACAGCAGCGCGAGCGCCCGCACCGCGATCCGCGCAGCCGGCGTGGCAGCACGCCAGCGCGGCGCGAGCACCTGCCCGAGCGTGGGCCCGTACTCGGCCTTGATCGGCACCGACGCCACGGGTGCTAGCGCCTCATTCGCCGATGGAGAACAGCGAGTCGAGGTCGTGCCTGGAGAACGCGGCGAACGCGACCATCGTCTGCGTGCGCGCGACGCCCGGCACCGAGCTGATCTGTCCCGTCACGACGTCAGCCAACTGCTCGTGGTCGGGGACACGCACGATCGCAACGAAGTCCCACTCGCCCGTCACCGAGTACGCCTCGGCGACGCCGGGGATGTCGGCGAGCGCGCCGCCGAGCGTCGACAGCGCATCGCGCTCGGCCTCGATCAGGACGACTGCGTTGGTAAGGGACACGGGGGTGGGACCTCCGGGGACTGCGGCAACAGCGACTGTATCGCGCGCGCGGCTCGGGGAAGCGGACGTACTATTCCGCGAGCGCGGAGCGGCCGCCGAGGCCGGTGCCTGCAAGCAGGCCGATCACGCCGCCGCACAGCCCCGCGAGCCAGCTCGCGGCGCTGCCGATCAGGTGGAATTCCTCCACTCCGATCGGCTGCAGCGCGAACGGCAGCGCGATCACGAGGCCCGCGACGACACCCGTCCCGAGCAGGTCCCCTTCGTAGGGCGCGCCCGTGCGGGCGGCGCGCACGTCGGGCGCCGCCCAGGCGGCCAGCAGCGCGAGCGCGCCTGCGTTGCCGCCGGTGACGAGGGGGTGGCTGTAGACGGCCAGCGCGACCAGGCCGCCGGCGATCGTGGCGGCGAGGTAGAGCGCCACGACGACCACGGGCCCGTGCCGGCGCTCCAGCAGCCAGCCGAAGATCGCGATCGCTACGAGCGTGATGAACGCGTACACGCCGTTGCCGTACACGAAGCTGTAGCTGAGCAGCCGCCACCATTCGCCGTGCAGCGGCCCCGCGATCACGAGTTCGGGCTGCTCGTCGGGCCACGCGTGCCACAGCACCCATGCGGCGACCGCGAGCGCGACCAGCAGGATCGTGGCGTAGGGGCGCGTGGCCTCCCAGCGGCCGGAGCCGTAGCCGTGGTCGACGACCGCGAGCCGCCCGCGCCGCTGGCGGCGCCCGATCAGGGCGGACAGGCGGGGGCGGGCGGCGGCGGCCCGCTCCTGCGCCTGCATGCGCGGCAGCTTCGGCGCGCGCCGGCGCAGGCGGTGCCCGCAGTACGGGCACTCGGTGACGTACGGGCTCACCTCCGATCCGCACTGCTTGCAGACCACGAACAGATCAGCACCGGAGGGCATCGGACCCATTCTAAGGACCTCTCGACCGCGCCCAACGCGCCTCTGGAATACTGGGCCGCATGAACCTTGGCTACGAACACACGCTCTACATACTCGCCTTTGACCACCGCGGCTCCTTCCAGAAGAAGTTCTTCGGGATCGAGGGCGAGCCCGACGCGGAGCAGACCGCGATCATCGCCGACGCGAAGCACCTGATCTTCGAGGGCATGCTGCAGGCGGTCGGCAACGGCGCCGACCCCGCCGTCACGGGCGTGCTGGTCGATGAGCAGTTCGGCTCGACGGTCCCCACCGAGGCGCGCGAGCGCGGCCTGAAGCTCGCGATGCCCGCGGAGCGGTCGGGGCAGAACATGTTCGACTTCCAGTACGGCGAGGACTTCGGGGAGCACATCGAGAGCTTCGACCCCGACTTCACGAAGGTCCTGGTCCGCTACAACCCCGACGGCGACGCGGAGGAGAACCGCGGCCAGCTGGAACGGCTCAAGCGCCTGTCGGACTGGCTGAAGGCGCGCGACCGCAAGTTCCTGTTCGAGCTGCTCGTGCCCGCCGAGGCCGCCCAGCTCGAGTCGGTGGGTGGCGACTCCGACCGCTACGACGCGGAGCTGCGACCCGACCTGATGCGCCGCGCGATCGTGGCGATCCAGGACGCCGGCATCGAGGTGGACGTGTGGAAGATCGAGGGCGTCGACGAGCGCTCGGATTGCGAGATGCTCGTCGCCCAGGCGCGCTCGGGCGGACGAGACGGTGTCACGTGCGTGGTGCTCGGCCGCGGCGCCGACGACGCGAAGGTGGACCACTGGCTCACGCAGGCGGCCCCCGTGGACGGCTTCGTCGGCTTCGCGATCGGCCGCTCGATCTGGTGGGACCCGCTCAAGGAGTACGTCGACGGCAAGATCGAGCGCGCCGAGGGGGCGCGCCGGATCGCGGAGAACTACATGCGCTTCGTGTCGGTCTACGAGCGTGCGAAGGCGCCGGTGGGATCCTGAGCGCAGAACGCGTGACCGCGATGAAAATGCGCCAGAGCCTGTCGGAGTGGGAGCGGGCGTTCGTCCAGGAGGCCACGCTCGACCGGAGCAGGCGCGACTCGCTCAGGCGCGCTGCCGAGCAGCGCACGCTCAAGCGCGAAGTGGAGCGGCGTCACAAGCGCGGGTCGCTGCGGTTCGCGATGCTCGTCCTGACGCTGATCGCCACCGCAGCGATCGTCACGATCGTGAT
This sequence comes from Solirubrobacteraceae bacterium, assembly GCA_025934395.1. GTDB lineage: Bacteria > Actinomycetota > Thermoleophilia > Solirubrobacterales > Solirubrobacteraceae > Palsa-744. Next base: position 10,934 of record JAICYC010000039.1, read on the forward strand.
GTTCCGCACGCTGTACCTGCTGCTCGGCTGAGCCGAGGCTGCGCGCCTACGCGCCGTCGCCGCCGAGCTCGCTCAGCGACTCGTGCACGGCCTGCGCGTCCGCCTTCCCGTCTTCGGGGCCGTTCCCGTCGCGGACCGGCGTCACGGCTCCGGTTTCGCGGTGGATCTCGAGGTAGATCTCCTTGCGGAACACGGGCACTTTCTGAGGCGCCTGGATCCCGATTCGAACCTTCTCGCCCATCACTGAGAGCACCGAGACCTCGATTTCATCCCCGATCATGATGCTCTGGTTGGACTTGCGGGTCAGCACCAGCATTTGGGTGCACCTTCCTGTATTGCCGACTGGGTCCGGCGTGATCCCCAGCCGCCGGGCCTGCCAAGCATAACCCCGGGGCCGGAGGAACGCGATGCCACTTTGCGCGGACCGTTCCGTTGTCCGCTCTTAGCGGGAATTGTTCGCGCTCAGGCGTGCAACACCTCTCCCAAACCCGCGCCGCGGCGCCCCGCGCACGCTTTACGCTAGTGTGCCGGACCGTCGATGCCCCGCAAATCACTGCGCCCGCACCTCAACCAGATCCGCTCTTGGGTGCGGCAGGGCCGCACCGACGCGTGGGTCGCGCACCAGCTCGACGTGAGCGTGCGCGACATCGAGCAGTTCAAGCGCCAGAACGAGCTCGTGAGCGACGACGAGGCGCCCGAGGGCGTAGGAGCGGGCGAGTTCGACGAGATCGACCTCCGCGCGGAGGACGACGCGCTGATCGCCGCCGAGCTCGAGGCGGCCGAAGCGGAGGCCGAGCGGCGCGCACAGGAGGCAGCGCAGGAGGAGGACGAGGACGGCGGCGAGGAGGGCGCCCCGCGCCGGCGGCGCAGCCGCCGCGGCGGGCGCAAACGCTCCGGCGCGCGCACGGCGCCGCTCGAGGGCACGTTCGACCACGGCGAGGAGGGTTACGGGCTGTGGCTGGACCCGGCGATCCAGGAGAACCCGATCTACGCGGAGCACTGGGCGGGCCACCGCCCCGTCGAGGTCGCTGTGGAGGAGGACCGGATCGTGATCCGCCGCGCAGGCGACGCGGACGAGGACTAGGAGCCCGGCTCCAACCGCCCGCCGGCGTAGTCGGCGGCCTCCCGCAGGTAGCGCGCGAACGCGGCATCGACGACGACGCCCGCGTCCCACGCCCACGGCTCCTCCGGGGCGACGCGCATCGCCTCCTGCAGCGCCCACGAGGTTCCGCCTTCGTAGAGCCCCACGAGCTCGTCGCTCGAGAAGCGGCCGCCGAGCCGCCTGCGCAGGGCGGCGACGAGCGCGGCGGTGACGCGCTCGAGCAGGGCTCGCCGCTCGGGCGGGGCGGCGGCGAGGCGGCGCTCGCCCGCGCGCCACTGGTAGCTCGCGGTCTCGAACGGCACGCGCGCGAGGCTAGCAGCGGGCGGCGAGATGGCGGGGGGGCGGCGGGGCGGGGCGGGCGGCGCCCGCTCGGAGCCCTCAGTTCTGGGGCAGTCCGCTGACCACGTAGGGCTGCTCGTCGCGGCGCATCATGCCGAGCTTGCGCGCCTGCGCTTCCAGTGCGGCCTGCCCGCTCAGCTCTTGGTGCTGGCGCACCAGGCGCGCGTGTTCAGCGGTGAGAGCGGCGACGGAGGCGTTGTCGTGCCGCGACTGGCGCCACGTGGAGAACATGCGGACCCCTGCGCTCATGTAGAGGTACACGAGCGCCACGAGCACCGCCAGCAGCGCGAGCCGCGCGAGGCGATCCCAGCGGACGCGGCCGACGGGGTCGGCGCGACGGCGCGGGCGGGGGCGGGGTCGTGCTTGCGTTGCGCTGGCGGCGGGCACCCGAGCCCTTTCGCCTCCTGCGCTCGTGATCCTTCAAGCGGATGCGAAAGCGCGTGCGCCGGGGAACCGGGCGGCGTCGCCGAGCTGCTCGGCGATCCGCAGCAGCTGGTTGTACTTGGCGACCCGATCGGTCCGCGAGGGCGCGCCGGTCTTGATCTGCCCACATCCGGTGGCGACGGCGAGGTCGGCGATCGTGACGTCCTCGGTCTCGCCGGAGCGGTGGCTCATCACGGCGGTGTAGCCCGCGCCGCGAGCGGTGGCGATCGCGTCGAGCGTCTCGGTGAGCGTGCCGATCTGGTTGACCTTGATCAGGATCGAGTTCGCAACGCCGGCGTCGATGCCCCGTTGCAGGCGATCGGTGTTCGTCACGAACAGGTCGTCGCCGACGAGCTGGACGCGCTCGCCGACGCGCTCGGTGAGCGTCTTCCAGCCATCCCAGTCCTCCTCGTCCATGCCGTCCTCGATCGAGACGATCGGGTAGCGCGAGACCAGGTCGGCCCAGTAGTCGGCGAGCTCGGCGGGCGTGAGCGTGCGCCCCTCGTGCTCGAGCACGTATGACCCGTCCCTGAAGATCTCGCTGGTGGCGGGATCGAGCGCGATCGCGACCTCCTCGCCGGGGCGGTAGCCGGCGGCCTCGATGCCGGCGATGAGCATCTGCAGCGCCTCCTCGTTGGAGTCGAGGTCGGGGGCGAAGCCGCCCTCGTCGCCCACCGCGGTGGCGAGCCCCCGCGCGTGCAGGGTGTTGCGCAGCGCGTGGAACACCTCCGCCCCCATGCGCAGGCACTCGGGGAAGCTCGCCGCCCCGAGCGGCACGATCATGAACTCCTGGAAGTCCACCTTGTTGTCGGCGTGGGCGCCGCCGTTGAGCACGTTCATCATCGGCACGGGCAGAACGCTCGCCTGCTCGCCGCCGAGGTGACGCCACAGCGGCAGGCCCGCGTCGGCCGCCTGGGCGTGCGCGGCGGCGAGCGATACGCCGAGCACGGCGTTGGCGCCGAGCCGCGACTTGTTGGGGGTCCCGTCGAGCTCGATCAGCGCGCGGTCGAGCGCGGCCTGGTCGGCGGCGTCCTGCCCGGCGAGCGCGCTCGCGATCTCGCCGTTGACGTTGCCGACGGCGGTGGTGACGCCCTTCCCCCCCCAGGCGCGTCCGCCGTCGCGCAGCTCGGTGGCCTCGAACTCACCGGTGGACGCGCCGGAGGGCACCGCTGCGCGGCCGCTCGCACCGGACTGCAGCGCGACTTCGACCTCCACCGTCGGGTTGCCCCGGCTGTCGAGGATCTGGCGGGCGTGGATGCGCTCGATACGGCTCATGTTCGCGTCGCGCCCGGTGCTCGTGCCGCTCGCCGCGCGCGGCCGGCGTCAGGTTTTGGTGCTCTTCGTCTTCGGCGCTTTGTACTGCTTGCAGTCCGCGACCACGTATTCCGAGCGGCAATCGGTTTTGCCCGTCCACCGCTTTTTGAACTTCTTGACGAAGTTGCTGAGCGCTTCCTGGTTCTTGGTCGCCTGCAGCTGCGATTTGATCGTGGGCTTGGCCTGAGCCAGCGACTGCTGGGTGGCGGCGGTGATCGACTTCACTTCGAAGACGTAGTAGCCGAATGCGGTCTGCACCGGGCCGCTGAGCACGTTGGTCTTGCTGTTGGCGAACAGCTGGCGGTCGAGCGCGACGGCCTCCTGGCCTTTGACGACGCCGGTGAGCAGGCCGCCGTTGGCCTTGCTGGTGGGGTCGACCGACACCTTCTTGGCGACGCTCGCGAAGCTCTTGCCGGACTTGATTTCGTTCATCGCGGCCTTCGCCTGAGCTTCGGTCTTGGTCAGGATCAGGTCGACGTTTCGCTTTTCAGGAGACCCGAACCGCGACTTGTTGTGGTTGTAGTACTTTTCGACTTCTGCGTCGCTGACCGTGTGCTTTTCTTTGGCGATCTTCGCCTGGATTTTCGAGGACAGCATGTTGAGCTTCACGCGCAGCAGCAGATCCGACACCGTCTGTCCAGACGCGCTGATGAATTTTTCGAATTCCGCCTGACGCGGGAACTGCTGCGTCTTTATTTTCAGGAACTGCTTGTGAACTTCGGCGTCGCTGACCTTGATCCCGAGCGACGCCGCTTCGCCGATCACCCACTGTGAGGAGAGCAGGAAAGACATGACCTCCTGTTTGAGGTTCTTGTACTGTTCGGCGCAGGCGCTCTTGAGTTTCGCTTCGGTGGGGATCGCCTTGATCGATTTCGCTTTGAGTTCGACTTCGGCGAGCTGCTTGAAGCGTTTGATGCAGTTCGTGTAGTTGGGCGGGTCGGGCGCAACCGGCTTGACCTGGTTGAGCTGTCCCGAGGAGGTCGAGATCGCGGCCACCGAGATCCAGTGCTTGAACGCCGCGGTGGTGATCGGGGTGCCGTCTACGTTGGCGACGGCGTTGCCGGGAATGCCTCCCCCCCCACACGCGGAGAGGCCCAGAAGGGCAACAAAAACGGCGCCTAGCGCCGGAATGTAGCGAAAAGCCTTTGTCACGACCGCGAGCACAATAGCGCAAGGATGACCCGCCTGCTTAACGGGCTTCTAGCGACTGCCTAACGAGTTTCTAAGCGGCCTCGCGCACGATCGCGAGCAGCGCATCGGCCGCCGCGACGACGCTGGGGAAGCGCTCGCGAGCGTCCTTGGGGACGCGCATCGAGACCTGTGATCTTCCTGACTCGTACAGCGCTTCGGGCAGCTCCTCGCGCAGCCGCCGCGCGCGACGGGAGTCGAGCTCGATCGGCACGACCGCCAGCCGGTCGGCGTGGAAGCTCACGGTGCGCGCGCCCGCCTGTCCGAACTTGATCCGAGCGCGCTGCAGCGCGAGCAGGTTCTCCAGCGGTTCGGGCAGCTCGCCGAACCGGTCCTCGAGCTCGGCACGGAGGCGCTCCACATCGGCCACCTCGGTCGCCGAGGCGATGCGCCGGTGCACCTCGATCTTGGCCTGCTCGTAGGGGATGTAGTCGGCGGGCACGTACGCGTCGACGTTCACGTCGAGGCGCACCGGCTCAGGAGCCTGCTCGTCCTCGCCCGCCGGGCCGGCGGCGCTGACGGCTTCATCGAGCATCTGCATGTACAGCTCGAAGCCGAGCGCGGCGACGTGCCCGGACTGCTCGTCGCCGAGCAGGTTGCCCGCGCCGCGTATCTCGAGGTCGCGCATCGCGACCTTGAACCCTGCGCCGAGCTCGGTGTAGTCCGACAGCGCCGACAGGCGCTGCGCCGCCTCGGGCGTGAGCGCGGCGGCGGAGTCGTAGAGCAGGTACGCGTAGGCGCGCTCGCGGCTGCGTCCCACGCGCCCGCGGATCTGGTAGAGCTGCGAGAGGCCGAACGTGTCCGCGTGCTCGACGATCAGCGTGTTGGCCTGGGGGATGTCGATCCCGGACTCGATGATCGACGTGCAGACGAGCACGTCGGCACCGCCGCGCACGTAGTCCATCATCACCGTCTCGAGCTCGCCCTCGGCCATCTGGCCGTGTGCGACGGCGAAGCCCACGCCGGGGCACAGCGCGCGCAGCCGCTCGGCGGTCTCCTCGATCGTCTCGACGCGGTTGTGCAGGAAGAAGGCCTGCCCGCCGCGCGCCTTCTCGCGAGCGATCGCGCGCGCGACGAGCTCCTCCTCGTACTCCCCGACGTAGGTGCGCACGGGCCGCCTGCCCTCGGGCGGCGTCTCGATCACGGAGATGTCGCGCAGCCCCGCAAGCGACATCTGCAGCGTGCGCGGGATCGGCGTGGCGGACATCGCGATCACGTCCACCTTCAGCTTGAGCTGGCGCAGCAGCTCCTTCTGCTTGACGCCGAAGCGCTGCTCCTCGTCGACGATCAGCAGCCCGAGGTCCTTCGCGCGCACGTCGCGCGAGAGCACGCGGTGCGTACCGATCAGGATGTCCACGCGGCCCGCGGCGAATCCCTTGACCGCCTCGCGCTGCTCGGCCTGCGTGCGGAAGCGGGAGACGTGGTCGAGCGTGAACGGGTAGTCCGCGAGCCGCTCGGCGAACGTGCCGTGGTGCTGCTGGGCGAGGATCGTGGTGGGGACCAGCATCAGCACCTGCTTGCCCTCCGCGGCGGCCTTGAACGCCGCCCGCAGCGCGACCTCGGTCTTGCCGTAGCCGACGTCCCCGCAGATCAGCCTGTCCATCGGCCGCGGTGCCTCCATGTCGGCCTTCACGAGGTCGATCGCGTCGCGCTGGTCGGGCGTCTCGGTGAACGGGAAGCGCGCCTCGAACTCGCGCTGCCAGTCGGAGTCCTCGGCGAACGCGTGCCCGCTGCGGCGCCGGCGCTCCGCGTAGAGGCTGAGCAGCTCGCCCGCGAGCTCCTGCGCGGCGCGCCGCGCGCGCGCCTTCATCGTGTCCCAGCGCGTGCCTCCGAGCTTGCTCAGCGGCGGGTGCTCGGAGGAGGCTCCCGCGCCGACGTAGCGGGAGATCTTCGCGAGCTGGTCGGTGGGGACGTAGACCCGGTCGTCGCCCTGATATTCCAGATAGAGGTAGTCACGCGTGACGCCCGCCACGGTTCGCGTCTCGAACCCCGCGAAGCGCGCGACGCCGTGGTCCTCGTGGACGACCAGGTCGCCGGTGCGCAGGTCGGTGAACGAGCGCAGCGCGCCGCGCCGCGAGGGCCCCTCGGGCCGCTGTGGTGCGCGCCGCCGCCGGAACAGACGGTGCTCGGGGAACACGGCGAGCTTCAGCGACGGGGCGACGAACCCCTCGCGCAGCGAAGCCGAGGTGAAGCGCAGCGACGGCTCGATCGGGTGGGCGGCCACCGACGCCGCGGCGTCGCCCTCGGCGAGCCACGTCGCTTTCAGCCGACCGAGGTTGTAGGCGGCGCGCTCGCCCTCCCCGCGCTGCGGGAACGCGACCACCGTCCGGTAGCCGGAGCGGACGAGCTTCTCGAGCTCCGGCTCTGCTTCGGCGAGCGAGCGGGCGGCGCTGTCGGCGCTCTGGGCGCGCAGCTCGATCGGCTGGTCGGAGGCGTGGGAGGACAGGCGGATGCGGGCGCGCGCGGCGAGCGTCCGCCTGATGCTCTCGGGGCTCACGTACAGGTGGTGGGCGTCCTCGTCGCCGAACGCAGCGCACACGTCGCTCCACAGATCGGTGAGCACGGGCTCGATGTCCTCCTCGGCGCCCACGATCAGCTGCGCGCGCTCGCCGACCAGATCCAGCAGCGCCCCGAAGCGCTCGACCGGCAGGAGCTCGGCGATGTCGGGGCGCTCGCCGTCGGCGCCGGCCGCTCTCAGCTCGCCGGTGGCGGCGGCGATCTCGGCGAGCTCGCGGTGCTCGGCGGCGAGCTCGGCGGCGGGGGCGATCTCCACCTCCTCGGCGTCGCCCAGCGAGCGTTGCGTGAACGTCGAGAACCACCGCAGCGACTCGATCTCGACGTCGAACATGTCCACCCGGACGGCGCGCTCCTCGGTGGCGGGGTAGACGTCGAGCAGCCCGCCGCGCAGCGCGAACTGCCCGCGCTCCTCGACCTGGTCGACGCGCTCGTAGCCCGCCGCGACCAGCTCCGCTGCGCACTCGTCGAGGTCGAGCAGCTCACCTACGCGGAGCACGAACGGGTGCGGGCGCAGCTGCGGGTCGGGAACCTTCTCAGAGAGCGCCACGGCGCTCACCACGACGACCGGCGCCTCCGCGGCCTCCGCGCCGTTCCCATCGATCAGCGCGTCGAGCGCGGCGACACGCAGGCCCACGAGGTGCGGCGGCGGCGTCAGGTGCGACTCGTAGGCGACGCCGCGGGAGGGGTAGTAGCGCACGCGGCGCGGCGCGAGCCACGCGCGCAGGTCGGCGGCGAGATCGCGTGCTGCGCGGTCGTCGCCGACGACCACGAGCGTGGGGTTCGCGCGAGCAGCGTCGTCGAGGTCGGCGAGCGCAGCCAGCACGTACGGCCGCAGCGCTGCTGAGACGAACGCACGCCCGCCCTCGGCGTGCAGCGCACGCAGCGCATCGTCCTCGGCGCCGAGGCCGAGCAGCGTCCGCAGGGCGCCGCCGGCGTCAGCCACCGTTCGTTCCCGACGCGCCGGGCGCGCCGCCGGCGATGATCCGCTGAACCTCGTCGGCGGCGCTGGACACGAGCGCCTGCACCTCCTCCTCGGGCTCGCGGAAGCGTCCGAGCACCCAGGCCGAGACGATCTCGGGGTCGGTGGAGTCCGGTCGCCCCACGCCCGCACGCACGCGCACGAAGTCGGCGCTGCCGAGGTCGCGGCGCAGCGCCTTGACCCCGTTGTGACCGGCGGTGCCGCCGCCGAGCCTGCTGCGGACCTCGCCGAAGGGAAGATCGATCTCGTCGTAGACGACCAGCACGCGCTCCAGCGGGACCTTCATCGAACCCCGCGCGGGGCCGACGGAGCGCCCGGAGTCGTTCATGTAGGTCTGCGGCAGCAGCACCGCCACGCGCGCGGGTGCCCTCTGCGAGCAAGGACGAGCGGGCGCGCCGATCTGCGGGCCGGCAGCCTGGCTGTCGCGGGCGCGGCCCTCGGCCAGCCGTGCCTTGAAGCGGTCACGCCCCCACTTCAGGCCCCAGCGGCGCGCGAGCTCCTCGCCGACCCTGAAGCCGAGGTTGTGGCGCGAGCCCGCGTGCTCGCTGCCCGGGTTGCCGAGCCCGACGATCAGCCAGTCGATCGCTGCGCCGCCACCGCCGAAGGGGCGCCGCAGCAGCGCTACTCCTCGTCTGAGGAGTCCTCGGAGGCGCCGTCCTCGGCCGCCTCGTCCTCGTCGGCCTCGCCCTCGCCGACGAGCTCGGTCTCCGCCTCGATTTCCTCCTCGACTTCGCTCTGCAGCCGCGGAGGCGACAGCGTGGCGATGATCGTCTCGACGGGATCGTCGAGGAACGTCACGCCGTCGGGCGTCGCGATCGCCTCGAGCGTGATCGTGTCCCCGATCGCCATCTCGCCGACGTCGTGCGCGATCGACTCGGGGATCGCGGTGGGGAGCGCTTCGACGTTCAGCTCGCGCGTGATCTGCTCGAGCACGCCGCCTTCCTTGACGCCGGGGGCGTCGTCGACGCCTCCGAGCTCGAGCGGCACGGCGGTCTGGATCGCAACTTTGAGGTTCACGCGCAGGAGGTCGACGTGCGTCGTCTCGCCATGGACCGGGTGGCGCTGTGCCTCCTTGAGCACCACGGGCTGGGGTTTGCCGCCGTCGATCGTGAGATCCACCACCGCGCCCGACCCCGCTAGCGCGATCCGCAGCTCGCGGGCATCCACGTCGAAGCCGACGGCCTCGCCGTCGCCGCCGTACACGACGCCCGGAACGCGGCCGCCGCGGCGAAGGCGTCGGGCCTCGCGCGAGCCCCCCGCAGCGCGGCTCTTGACGTCGAGTTGCGTGGTCTGGCTGGCCATGAGCGAGCAGAGACTCTAGCAATCACGCCCTATTGGCCTGAGAGTTCGCGCGCTTCCTCCAGTTCGCGGATTTCATCGGCGCTGCGCTTGCCGCAGATGCCTTCGTTCGGGATCGGGGCGCTCAGCGCGGTCAGGTGGATGTGGATGCCCGTGAAGGCGTTGCCGGTGCGATGCACCGTGATGCACTGCACCACGGGCAGCGTCCCGAGCACCGTCCAGGCGAGCCGGGTCTTGCCCGTGGTCCCCGACAGCGAGTACGCGGTGTTCGAGGTGAGCTGCAGGATCTTCACGGCCCCCTTCCGGCGCAGGCGCGGGTTGGCGGCGTTGGCCTTCGCCTGCGCCACGCAGGACGGGCTGGCACGGCAGCCGCTGAGCTGGTCGATGATCCCCGCAGCGTCGCCGCGCGCCTCGGCCGCGATCAACGCGAGGTCGGCGTCGCGTTCGGTGTTCTCGACGCTCAGGAAGCGCGCGAGCAGCACCGCGACGACGAGCACCAGCACCATGCCCGCGGCGAGCGCGCGCTTGAGGTTGCGCCGCGCACGCGCAGACAGACCGCGCCACCACGCGCGCGGGCCGGGGGCCGCTGCCGGGGGAGCGCCGCTGGAACCCATCTCCCCACCATATGGGCCCGCTCACGTGTGAGCCTGCCGCCACCGTCACATGCGACCGCCTCTGACTCGCGCATGCGCGAGGTCAGCCGGGGGCACATGCGCCGCCGGCACCAGGAGGGGGTTGGGTTCAGGGTGAGCTCAGGAGCCGGCTGGCTTGTACAGCTCATGTGACTCGACGAGGTCGGTTGGGGCGAGGATGAAGACCTCCGCCATGAGGTCCGGATCCTGCTGGTTTCCGCTCATGAAGCCAATCACGCGCTGGCCGGTCGCGTCTTCTACGACTTTCACAAACCGGTCTCTCATGAGGTCTTGAAAGTCCATGCGCTGTTGGACGACCGAGTCTTCGCGGCCCCCCTCCAGCAGCGTCCGCTCGACTCTCGTGAACCCGCCGCGCATGACGCATACCACGAGGTCGTCGTGGTAGTAGGACTTGGCGCGGGTGGGGCCGCGGCCGTAGAACTCCTTGAACAGCCCAACGATGCCATCCGAGAGCGCCGAGAGCACGTCTCCGTGAGTACCGGGGCGGTCCTGTTGGCTCGGGGGATGCATCTCTGGCTGGGGGCGACTCCCTCAGGGTTGCCCGGTCATCCTAGCGCCGTCGCGCTAGCCTGATAGAGGTCGCTCTTGCGACATCGCTCGTTGGGTTGCGCCCTTCGCCTTGCGCGCGTCCCCCCCGGAGGACGAGATTTGGCAGGTCCGCATGTCCGGATCCGACGCTTCCCTGCGAGGCGATGAGCTGCTCGAAGCGGTGACCGACGCGATGGTCGGCTTCCACGAGCGCTACTACCACCGCCGGCCCGCGACGGCCAAGACCCAGTTGCTGGGCGATGATCTGCTCGCCTGCGTGCTCGGCGGCGTCTACACCGATGTCGAGAAGACGATGATCGAGTTGCAGCGCGGCACGGTGGTCCAGGAAACCCGCAGCGCCTTCCAGTCATCGATGCAGCACCGTTTCATCGCCACGGTGGAACGCCTGTCGGGCCGCCCGGTCACGGCGTTCATCTCGAACACCCACGTTGGTCCCGACGTCGAGATCGAGCTGTTCTTCCTTGCATCACCCTCTGGTGATATCCGGGAAGGGGCGCCGCCCAGGGACTGACGTTGCGCCACCAAGCCCGAAGTGCTAGGTTGGCCGCAGGAGGGCACACACCGTGCGGTTGGTCCATGAGGGCACCGGCACTACGGCCTGACTTCCGTATCGCTTGCATCCAGATCGGAGGTCTACATGTCGCACGTGTCAGCACCAAGCGCCGCGACGTTCGATGCCTTCCTGCCCTTCGATTGCACGTGGCAGGCCGGTGGCGTTGACGCGGCTTGGGTCCGCATCGCCGGAGACGTCGACCTTGCAACAGCGCCCCGGCTTCAGGCCACGCTCGCAGAAGCCCTCGGCGGGGCGCATGTCGTCGTCGTCGACCTGCGCGAGGTGACTTTCATGGACTCGACGGGGCTCCATGTCCTCATGGAGACTCAGAGCCACGCCACGCGGACCGGGAATCGCCTCGTGTTCGTGCGGGGCCGCAGGAGCGTGCACCGGTTGTTCGAGGTCACCGGCATCGACGAGCAGCTTCAAGTGGTCGACCTCAAAGCCAGCGAGCCGCCCCTGCAGGCCCTCGTGGCCCCGGCAATCCGGCCCGCGGTGCACTTGATCGGCGATCAACGGTAGATGTGCCGGGGGCGCGTCGCCGAACAAAGCTCTCCCTCGGTCCCCGACGCAGACCAGACTCCTCCCCCAAGCGTCCCCGGCGTGTAGCGTCCTCTCCTCAGACGCTGACGCGTCGGGGACGCCTCCGAGCGGAGGCAGGCCCTGCCCGGGCTCGCTCGCCCGAGACCACGGAGAGATCGTCAACCAGGCCAGCCGGGCCGGCCGTGCGTCGGGCCGTGCCGGGCTGGGCCGGGTGTGATCGCTCCGCCCGGCGCGGACTCTGGAGCCGCGCCCAGCAAAGCTCCCTCGTCGCGCCGGCTAGCAGCGGTCAAGCAGCCGGGCAGGAACGCGCGACGTCCGGCCAGAGGTGGAGACCGAAGTGTCCCTTGGAGACGGCCGCCCTTCGGTTCGTGTGCCGAGCATGAGCGCCCGCCGTAAGCCCGGGTCTGATCCGAACCTGGCGAGTCTGCTGCGCCGGTCCGGCGATGTCGGAAAGCTGATCGCCGAGCGCTCATGGGAGGAGACTTCCCTCGGGCCCCTCGAGCGATGGACGGCAGCACTGCGGAGCGCACTCACGATCTGCTCATTCTCTCGTTTCCCGATGGTGATCTTCTGGGGTTCGGAGTTTCACCTGCTCTACAACGACGCTTACGTCCCGATGCTCGGGTCCAAGCATCCGCGCTCGATCGGACAGCCGGCGCAGGAGTGCTGGGGCGACATCTGGCCGGTGATCGGCCCGATGCTCGAGGGTGTGCTCGAACGCGGCGAGGCCACGTGGTCTGAGGATCTGCTGCTCGAGATGACCCGTCACGGCTTTCTCGAAGAGGCCTACTTCACGTTCTCCTACAGTCCGATCCAGGACGACAGCGGTCACGTCGGAGGCGTCTTCTGCGCTGTCACCGAGACGACGACGACCCTGCTCGAGCAGCGCCGCCGGCGAACGCTCCGCGATACGGCGGAAACCATGCTCGGCGAGCAGAGCGTCCTCGGCGCGCTCGATGTGGCACTGAAGGCACTCCAGTTCGAGGCGCCGGACCTGCAGGCGGTCTCGGCCTATTTCTCGGACGGGGACGACCTGGAGCTGCTCGTGCCCTCGGCGCAACCCGATTCGCCGCCGGGTTTCGTGCGCCTGCGCCGAGCCGACCCTGAGCTTTTGAGCGCCGCAGCCGACGCTCCGAGCGCAGCGAGGCTCGCCGACCGCCTCTTCGAGACCCCCTCGACCCAGCCCGCGCACGGGACGGCCCGCGCGTCCAGCTGGATCGCCCCGCTGGGGCCCGTCGGCCAGGGACGACGCGCGCTGCTCGTGCTCGCTCTGAGCCCGAAGCTCGCCGCCGATGATGCCTACATCGCGTTCCTGGCTCAACTCGGGGTGTTGATCGCAGCGGGAGTCGCCGACGCGCGCACGGTCGACGTTGAGCGCGAGCGTGCCGATGCCCTTGCTGCACTCGACGCTGCGAAGACAGCTTTCTTCACCAACATCAGCCACGAGTTCCGGACGCCCCTCACGCTCATGCTCGCCCCGCTGGAGGACGCACTGGCCACGCCGTCGCACAGCCCTCCCTCACGGGAGTCTCTGGAGCTCATGTATCGAAATGCGCGACGGCTCTTGAAGCTCGTCAACGCGCTGCTCGACTTCTCAAGGACAGAGTCCGGCACCCGAGCACTGCAGGCCGAGCCACTGGACGTTTCTACGTTCACCGCTGACATCGCCGGGATGTTCCGCTCCGCCATTGAACGTGGTGGCGTCGAGCTCATCGTGGACCCTCCCGCGCTCCCGCCCATGATGATGGACCCCGAGGCGTGGGAGCAGATCGTCGGCAACCTCCTTTCCAACGCGCTCAAGCACACGATGCACGGAAAGATCGAGCTCGACCTACGGCTCGAGGGGAAGCTGCTGGTCCTCTCCGTGACCGACACGGGCTCCGGGATCTCGCCGCAGGAGCTCCCGCACATCTTCGACCGTTTCCACCGCGCCACCGA
>JAICYC010000106.1 GCA_025934395.1 Solirubrobacteraceae bacterium
CGGTGGCTACGGGGACAACTCGAACGCGGGTGCGGCGTGGCTCTACCACCTCAGCGGCTCCACGTGGACGCAGTCGGGCTCCAAGATCACCGGCAACGAACAGGTGGGCACCGCACAGTTCGGCCATGGGGTTGCGATGACGCCGAGCGGATCCCGGGCTGTGATCGCTGGGCCGTTCGACAACTCGGGCGTCGGGGCGGTGTGGTCGTTCGCGACGCCCGGACCGCCCACCGCGGTGACGCAGCCCGCCACCGCGGTTGCGCAGACGTCCGCGACGCTGAACGCCGACGTGACGCCCGAAGGCGAAACCGTGACGTCCTGCACGCTCGAATACGGGACGACCGAAGCGTATGGCTCCAGCGCGCCGTGCAGCCCCTCGCCCGGCGAAGGCGTCGCGCCGGTCGCGGTGAGTGCGAACGTCGCCGGGCTCTCGCCCAGCACGAAATACCACTTCCGCGTGGTCGCGAAAAACGCGTTGGGCACGGGAACGGGTGGCGACGCGACGTTCACCACCACCGCGAGCGCGCCGCCCGCGGTGACGACCAAACCCGCGTCGAGCGTCGCGCAGACGTCGGCGACTCTCAACGCCACGGTCAAACCGGAAGACGAACCCGTGAGCGAATGCAGGCTCGAATACGGGACGAGCGAAGCGTACGGCTCGAGCGCGCCGTGCACCCCCGCGCCGGGCTCCGGTACCGAAGCGGTGGCCGTGAGCGCGAAAGTCACGGGGCTCTCGGCGAGCACCACCTACCACTTCCGCGTCACCGCCACGAACCCCACGGGGACCAGCCACGGCACCGATCAGGCGTTCAAAACGGCGGCGCCTCAGGCGCCCGCCGTCACGACCGAAGCGGCGAACGCGGTCGCGCAGACCTCGGCGACGTTGAACGCGGTCGTCAACGCCGAGGACGAACCGCTGAGCGAATGCAGGCTCGAATACGGAACGAGCGAAGCGTACGGCTCCAGCGCGCCCTGCACGCCCACCCCGTCGGGGGCCGAACCGGTCGCCGTGAGCGCGGGCGTGTCGGGGCTCTCGCCGAGCACCACCTACCACTTCCGCGTCACGGCCACGAACCCGACCGGGACGAGTGACGGCACGGACCGGACGTTCAAAACCACCGCGAGCCAGCCGCCCGCGGTCGTCACGAAACCGGCGTCGGCCGTCGCCCAGACGACCGCCACGCTAAACGCGACCGTCAACCCCGAAGACGAACCGGTCAGCGAATGCAGGTTCGAATACGGGACGAGCGAAGCGTACGGCTCGAGCGCTCCGTGCACGCCCTCGCCCGGATCCGGGACCAGCCCCGTGGCGGTGGGCGCAAACATCGGCAGCCTCTCCCCGAACACGACCTACCACTTCCGGGTGGTCGCGACGAACCCGATCGGGACCAGCCACGGCGCCGACGCCACATTCAAGACGCTCGTCACCGCCCCGGTCGCGGTGACGGCGCCGGCGACGACCATCGGTGCGCGTTCGGCGGTGCTCCACGGCACCGTCAACCCGGAGGGCGAAGAAGCGGTCGCCGACTGCCACTTCGAATACGGAGCGAGCGAAAGCTATGGCACGAACGTGCCGTGCACGCCCAGCCCGGGTTCGGGCTCGAGTCCGGTGGCCGTGAGCGCCACGCCGACGGGGCTCACGCCCGGCACCACCTACCACTTCCGCGTCGTGGCCTCGAACTCGGGCGGGACGGGCACCGGCGCGGACGCCCAGTTCACGACCCCCGCCGAAACGCTGCCCGAAGTCGGGCGCTGCCTGCTCCTCACGAAAGCCACAGGGCGCTTCAAAACGACCGCCTGCACCACGCTGAGCGTCGGCGAAAACACCGGCAAATACGAATGGCTGCCGTGGCCGGCCATCAAAAACGGCATGAGCGGCCCGGTCGGCGCGATGACGCTCGAAACAGTCAGAAAACTCACGATCCTCACGTGCACCGGCGGCTCGCTCTCCGGCGAATACAACGGCCCCCGATCGGCGGCGATGGCGATCACGCTCACCGGTTGCGAAGGCACGAAAACGCTGGTCGGCTCCTGCCACAGCGAAGGCGCGGCCCCCGGCGAAGTCCGCTCCGCCGCGCTGCAGTCCCAGCTGGGCATCATCAAAGTCGGGACGGCATCTACGGTGGGCTGGGTGCTTCGCCCTGTCAGCGGGACGGCGCTCGCGAGCATGACCTGCGGCGGCACGACGGCGACGCTGAGCGGCTCGCTGATCGGTCAGGTCACGTCGGTCAACAAAATGTCCGCCGTGTTCACGTTCAAATTCAAAGGGACCTCCGGGAAACAGGTTCCCGAAAAATTCGAAGGCGGGGTCAAAGAGACCCCGACGCTTGAACTCCCGAGCGGGAACGAAGTCGCAGGCCTCTCGTTCAGCGTCACGCAGAGCAACGCGGAAGCGCTCGAGATCAAAACGAACCTCTGAGGGGCGCGGCGGCGGGAACGGGACGGGCCCGGCGCGCCGGGCGCGCCGCGCCCGGCGACCGCCGCGGTCAGCCTTTGCGAGCCCGCACGAGCGCGCTGTGTCCCGCGCGCACCGAGAACGAACGGTGGTGCACCAGGTCGGTGACCCGCACCTTGTCGCGCGTGACCTTGATCAGCGTGCCCTGGCAGGTGTCTTCGGTGAGCCATTCGGTGCCCTGCACCGCGCCCACCGCGTAGTTGCCTTTCGTGGAGAACGTGCCGTGCGCGTTGGCCCACAGTTTGCGCGTGCGGCGCTTGGCGGACGCCTGCGCTCGCTTGGCGTGGCGGGGCTTGCACGACACCAGCGAGCCGCCCGTCAGGATCGCCAGCACTCGCCCGCTGTGCGACTGCGTGAGGGTGAACTCGCCGTCGAAGAACTCTCCGCTCTGCGTCCCGCCTCCCGAGCCGCCGCGCGCCACCGTCACCAGCGCCGTCCCGTCGCGTGCGTCGACGATCGAGCCGAACGGGATCTGCGTGAGGCCCGGCAGCAGCACGAACCCCTTCACGTGCGGGAGGTGCACGAGCACCTTGCCCGATACCGGCTGGACGTTGCCCGTCTTCGCGAGCACCGGCGCCGAGACTTCGGTGCTCGCCAGCACGCCCAGCCGCGCCACGGGGGCGCCCGCGCCCGTGGGCGCGACGGTGCTCGCCGCTGTGCTCGAGGTGGGGCCCGCCGGCACTTCGGGCGGTTCGGCACCGGCCGTGCGCACGAACGGCCATGCGGCGCCGCGTTCGCCTTCGTCGGTGTACGCGCCCACGAGCGCGGTGGATCCGTCGCTCGACAGCGACACGCTCACGCCGAAGCGATCCGGCGAGGGTTCCTCCGGCGGGGTCAGCTTCGGCCCGTCCTGTTCCCACAACCCCGTTTCGTGGCTGAAGGCCCACGCCGCGCCGCGCCTGGAGCCGTCGGTGAACCCGCCCACCAGCGCCGTGGCGCCATCGGCGGACAGCGCGACGCTGTAACCGAACGCGCTCGGCGCAACCTGTTCGCCCCCCAGCAGCTTTTCGCCGTCGGGGGCCCAGATGCCGCCCGTGCGCGCGAACGCCCATGCGGCGCCCGCTTCGCCGGCGTCGTTCGGCCCGCCGACGAGCGCCCGTGAGCCGTCCCCCGAGAGTGCCACCGCCTCGCCGAACTGGCCCCCGCCCGACTCGCCCGCGCCGGTGAGCTTCGGGCCCTGCTGTTCCCAGCCGGAAGCGCCGCGCGAGTACGCCCACGCCGCGCCCGTGCCGTGGGCGTCGTTGCTCGCGCCGATCAGCGCCGTGGTCCCGTCGCTCGACAGCGCAACGCCGCGCCCGAACAGCCCGGGCCCTTCCTCGCCCGCGGCCGTCGCGGTGAGCTTGGAGCCGAGCTGCGACCACTTCGCGCCGGTGCGCGTGAACGTCCAGGCCGCGCCCGCGCGCTGCCCGTCGGCGTAGCCGCCCACAAGCGCGAGTGCGCCGTCGTCGGACAGCGCCACGCTGCGCCCGAACTGCCCCGGCCCGACCTCGCCCGTCCCCGTGAGCTTCGCCTGCAGCGACCACGTGGTGCTGCTGCGCACGAACACCCACGCGGCGCCGACGCGGGTCGCGTTGCCGGGGTCGCCGACGACCGCGGTGCTGCCGTCGCCCGAGATCGCCACGCCGCGCCCGAAGAAGTTCGACTCTTCGCTCGTGGGGACCGACAGCTTCGCCTGCTGGCTCCAGCCGCCGCCGCTGCGCACGAAGATCCATGCGGAGCCCACTTCCGCGTCGTCGTGGGGGGCGCCGACCACGGCGGTGTTCCCGTCGGCGGAGAGCGCGACGCCGCGCCCGAAGTGGCTGAGCCCCGCGAGGTCGTCGGGGACGAGCTTGGCGCCCTGCACCACGTAGGCGGGTTCGGCCCCCGAGCTCGCGTGCACGCGTTCGGTCCACAGCCAGATCGCAAGCGTCCCCAGCATCGCCGCGCCAACGAGCGCGACCAGGCGCGTTCGTGCCCGCCCCGAGGCGCTCCATCGCCTGCGGTCGACGGGACCGCGGGTCCCACCCGGGAATCGCTGCATTGGGTTCTCCCTTCCCACCAAGGTCGAATCCGCGCCTCGGGCCCGGCCCCCGCCGCCGAGCTCCACGATGCGCGAGGCAGGCAGTATTGCACTACGATCGCGGCCCGGCCGGGTAGGAGCGCACACGCAGGGCAGGCCCTCGACGAGCAAGGACAGGCCCTCGACGAGCAAGGACACGCGAGCAGGAGAGCAACGTGGGGTGGGATCGCAGGGCACGCCGCAGGGGAGCAGCGCTGCTGCTCGTCGCGGCGTTGGCCGGTGGCCTCGGCGTGCTCGCCTATGCGGTGCACCTCCTGCGCCGCAGCGAGCAGCAGACGATCGACACCCGCTTCTCGATCCGCGGCGCGCGCGGCGCTCCCCGCGACATCGTGCTGGTGCTGATCGAGAACAACACCTTCGCGGAACTCACCCGCCTGCACCTGCAGTCGGAGTTCCCGTTCCCGCGCCGCTACGACGCGCGCGTGATCGACAACCTGCGCCGCGCCGGCGCGCGCACGATCGCGCTCGATCTCGAATTCGCCCATCCCACCGACGAAACCGATGACAACGACCTGTTCGAAGCGCTCTCACGCGCGCGCGGCCACACGGTGCTGGCGGCCACGCAGATCGCCCCCGGCGGGGTCACCGAAGTGCTGGGTGGTCCCGCGGGGCTGCTGGAAGCGGGCGCCCGCGCCGGCGAGTCGGTGCTCGTGCTCGACAGCGACGGCGTCGCTCGGCGCATCGGCTACTCGTTCAGCGGGCTGCGGAGCTTCCCGGTGGTCGCCGCCGAAGTCGCCACCGGCAGGCATGTGAGCCGGTCGCTGTTCGACCACGGCGCGCTCCCGATCGACTTCGCGGGCCCACCCGGGACCTTCACCTCGATCTCGTTCGCGAAGGTGCTCGAGGGGCGGTTCCCGCCTGGCCTGTTCAGCGGGAAGACGGTCGTGGTGGGCGCCTCTGCGGCGGTGCTGCAGGACGTCCACACCACCGCCACGAGCGGGTCGAGCGTGATGTCGGGTGCGGAGCTGATGGGGAACTCGATCGACACGCTCCTGCGCGGTGCCCCGCTGCGCAACGCGCCGGGCTGGCTGAACATCCTGGTGGTGATGCTGCTCGGGGTCGTCGTGCCGCTGTCGGGCATGCGCGCGACGCGGGTGCGCCTGATGCTCGGCGCCCTCGCGCTCGCGGCGCTGTTCGCCGTGGGTACGCAGGTCGCGTTCAACGACGGCCTGATCCTGTCGTTCACGTATCCGCTGCTCGCGCTCGTGCTCGGCACGCTCGGCACGCTCGGGGTCCTCTACGTGCTCGAGGCGATGGAGCGCGAGCGCGTCCGCGATGCGTTCTCGCGCTTCGTCCCGAGCGACGTCGTCGACGAGGTGCTCGCGCGCGCCGGCAGCGAGCTGCGCCTCGGCGGCGTGGAGCGCGACTGCACCGTGATGTTCTCCGACCTGCGCGGGTTCACGAGCTTCTCCGAGACGCAGCCGGCCGCGCTCGTGATCGACGTGGTCAACCACTATCTCAACGAGATGACCGAGGCGATCCTCGCCGCGGGCGGAACACTCGTGGCGTTCATGGGCGACGGGATCATGGCGGTTTTCGGTGCCCCGCTCGCCCAGGACGACCACGCCGACCGCGCGCTCGCCGCCGCGCGCGAGATGGCCGGGCCGCGCCTTGACCGCTTCAACGCGTGGATGGAGAGCGAAGGCTTCGGGCACACATTCCGCATGGGCGTCGGGCTGCACAGCGGCTCGGTGATGTCCGGCAACGTCGGCTCCGAGCAGCGCATGGAGTACACGGCGATAGGTGACACCACCAACACCGCCTCCCGGCTGGAGGGCATGACCAAGACCGCCGGCGTGATGGTGCTGATCTCCGAGACCACGCACGCGCGGCTTCGCGACGGCGGCGGCGAGGGGCTCGTGCCCCTCGGGCGGGTCGAGATCAGGGGGCGCAACGAGGGGCTGCTCGTGTGGAGCATCGCGGCGCCCGACGCCGCGACCCCGGCGGGCGAGGCGATGCCGGCGGGCGAGGAGAACGCGCAGGAGCCGGCGGCCTAGTGACCTGAGTCGTTGATTCGCGGGCAGTAGTTGGCGAGGCTGTCGAGGATCTCATCGGCGCTCTTGTGCCAGACGTAGGGTTTGGGGTCTTCGTTCCAGCTGGTGATCCAGGTTCGGATCGATGCGACCAGGTCGCGGACCGAACGGTGAGCGCTTCGCTTGA
>JAICYC010000005.1 GCA_025934395.1 Solirubrobacteraceae bacterium
CGGTGTCCTCGCGTCCGCCGAACTCGTTGGGGATCCACTCGCCCTCGCGGCGGGAGTAGTCGAGGTAGAGCATCGATGCGACCGCGTCGACGCGCAGCCCGTCGGCGTGGTACTCGCGCAGCCAGAAGAGCGCGTCGGCGAGCAGGAAGTTGCGGACCTCGCGGCGACCGAGGTTGAACACGAGCGTGCCCCAGTCGGGGTGTGCGCCGCGCCGCGGATCGGCGTGCTCGTAGACGTGCGTGCCGTCGAACCGCGCGAGCGCCCAGTCGTCGCGCGGGAAGTGCGCGGGGACCCAGTCGAGGATCACGCCGATGCCCTCGCGGTGCAGCCGGTCGATCAGCTCCTTGACGTCGTCGGGGGAGCCCCGGCGCGCATCGGGCGCGTAGTAGCCGGTCACCTGGTACCCCCACGACCCGCTGAACGGGTGCGACATGATCGGCAGCAGCTCCACGTGCGTGAAGCCGAGGTCGCGGACGTAGGCGGCGAGCTCTCCGGCGAGCTCGGCGGCGGGCAGCTCCTCGTTCTCGAGCGTGCGACGCCAGGACCCGAGATGGACCTCGTAGATCGAGATGGGGCCGTCGATCGGCACCTCGGGCGCGCGCCCTGCCATCCACTGCTGATCGCGCCAGCGGTGCCGGGTGGCGTGCACGATCGACGCGGTCCCGGGGGGGCGCTCGGCAGCCCGCGCCATCGGGTCGGCCTTCAGCCGCAGCTCGCCCGAGCGCGCGTGGATCTCGAACTTGTAGCGGCTGCCCTCGGGGCAGTCGGGCACGAACAGCTCCCAGATCCCGCTCGCTCCGAGCGACCGCATCGGATGCACGCGACCGTCCCAGAGGTTGAAGTCGCCCACGACGCTCACGGCGGCCGCGCTCGGCGCCCAGACCGCGAAGCGGACGCCGACGACGCCGTCGAGCTCCAGCACGTGCGCTCCGAGCCGTTCTGCGAGGTCCTCGTGGCGGCCCTCGGAGGCGAGGTGCAGGTCGAGCTCGCCGAGCGTGGGCGCGAACGAGTACGGATCGCGCAGGCGCACCGAGGCGCCGTCCGGATAGGCCACGTCGAGCTCGTAGTCGAGCGGCAGCTCGGCCTGCTCGACGGTGCCCTCGAACAACCCAGCGTCGTCGACCCGGCTCAGCTCGATCTGCGCGGCCGACCCGTTGGCGCCCGGCGGCACGCGCGCGAGGACCGCGCTCGCGGACGGGCGCCACGCTCGGATCAGCACGCCGTCGTCGTGCGGATGGGCGCCGAGCAGCCGGTGCGGATCGGGGTGCTCGCCCGCGAGCAGCAGCTCGACGTCGTTGGCGGCGGCGCTCACAGCTCCTCCGCGAGCAGCCGCTCGATGCCGGCGACCGGCACCACCACCCAGTTGGGACGGTTTTCGAGCTCGTAGCGAAGCTCGTAGAGCACCTTCTCGAGCTCGAACACCGAGAGCAGCTTGGCGATCGCCTGGGTCCCCGCGGGAAGCAGCGCGGGATCGATCTCCTCCATGTAGCCGCGCAGGAAGGCGTCGCGGGCGCGCTGCTCCCAGTCGCGCACGGGCGGCGCGTCCCACATCACCTCGCCGGCGAGGCTCGCATAGGAGATCGAGCGCAGCATCCCCGCCACGTCGCGCAGCGGCGAGCGCTTGCGGCGCCGTTCGCGCAGGGGCCGGCCGGGCTCTCCCTCGAAGTCGATCACGTGCCAGCCGCCCGCCCCGAGCAGCGCCTGACCGAGGTGGTAGTCGCCGTGCGCGCGGATCAGGCGCCCCCCCACGCCGGTGTGCGAAAGCAGCGCGAGCCGGTCGCGCAGCTCCTCGCCGCGACCGACGATCGGCCGAAGCTCGGCCCGGTCGGGCAGCTGCACGAACAGCCGCTCGATCTGCTCGTCGATCGTGGCGGTCAGCAGGGCCACGCTCTCGTCCGCAGGCTCCTCGGGCGCGAACTCGGGATCGTCGGCGTCGCTGGCGAGCGTCAGGTGCATCCTGCCGGTGACGGCGCCGAGCCGCGTGATCGGCTCGATCAGCTCGCGTCCGTCACCCGCCCGCAGCGCACGCAGGGCGAGCTGCCATCCGTCGCATGCACCCGGCACGTAGCGCTGCATGATCCCCAGACCGGCGTCGAGCAGCTCGCCGGCGTAGTCGTACCAGCCCTCCACCCGCGCGACGTTCTCGAACCCGTGCGAGCCGAGGAAGCGCAGCATCTCGAGCTCCGGGTTGATGCCCGCTTCGATCCGGCGAAAGGCCTTGACGATGAAGCGCTCGTCGAGCACCACGGAGCTGTTGGACTGCTCCGCCCCGAGCCGCCGGGCGCTCGGCCGCTCGGGCAGGTCGATCGTCTCGGCGGCGTGGAAGCTGACCGCGCTCGCTCCCTGCACGATCGACGCCTCCTGCGCGATCAGCCGGCCGAGCGCAACCGTCTGCTGCTCGTCTCCCAGCGCGTCGTAGAACGCGATGCCGTCCTCGCCGCAGATCCTCTGCTCCTCCGGCACCGCGCGGTCGCGCGCGATCCCGACGAGCAGCTGATAGAGGTCGTGCGTGCCGGCCGGGGCGCGCACCTCCACGATCAGCAGCGCGAGCTCGTCGGCGCGGGTGCTCGCGGACCGGTCGAGCACCACCGCGTCGAGCACCGACACGGCCCCCAGCTCGCGCGACTTCCCCGAGAACCAGCGCTGCTCGACGATCCACTCGCCCAGACGCTCTCCGGAGATCTCGGGGATCCCCGCGTCCAGCAGCGCGCTGGCGCCGCGCTCACCGCTCATCGGGCTCGTCCTCGGTGAGCAGGAACCAGAAGAACCCGCGCGGCGGCAGCGTGAGCAGGTAGGGCAGCTCGCCGATGCGGGGGAAGCGGGTGAGGCCGAACATCTCGACCGGATGGCGCCCCTCGTACTCGCCCAGGTCGAGCTCGACCGCCTGGGCGGTGCGCGCGAGGTTGTGCACGCACAGCGCGACGTCGTCCTCGTTGCAGCGCACGTGGGCGTAGATGTGGTGGTTGTCCGGGCGCAGCGCGGCGTAGGAGCCGAGCCCGAACACCGGGTGTTCGCGGCGCAGTCCGATGAACCGCCGCAGCCACCGCAGCAGCGAGGTGGGGGTGCGCAGCTGTGCCTCCACGTTGACCGCCTGGAAGCCGTACACGGGGTCCATCAGCGGCGGCGCGTAGAGCTGGGCGAAGTCGGCGCGCGAGAACCCGCCGTTGCGGTCGCCGGTCCACTGCATCGGCGTGCGCACCCCGTCGCGGTCGCCGAGATAGATGTTGTCGCCCATCGCGATCTCGTCGCCGTAGTAGAGGACGGGGCTCCCGGGCAGCGAGAAGAGGATCGCGGTCATCATCGCGATCTCGTCACGGCCGTTGTCGAGCAGCGGCGCGAGCCGGCGGCGGATGCCGAGGTTGATCTTCATGCGCAGGTCGCGCGCGTACTCGGCGTACATGTAGTCGCGTTCCTCGTCGGTGACCATCTCGAGCGTGAGCTCGTCGTGGTTGCGCAGGAACAGACCCCACTGGGCGGTCTCGGGGATCTCGGGGGTGCGCTCGAGGATCTCCACGATCGGCGCGGCGTCCTCGCGCCGCAGCGCCATGAACATCCGCGGCATCACCGGGAAGTGGAACGCCATGTGGCACTCGTCGCCGTCGCCGAAGTACTCGACGACGTCCTCGGGCCACTGGTTCGCCTCGGCGAGCAGCACGCGGTCGGGGTACTCGGCGTCGACCGTCGCGCGCACGCGCTTGAGGAACGCGTGCGTCTCGTGCAGGTTCTCGCAGCTCGTGCCCTCGCGCTCGAACAGGTACGGGACGGCGTCGAGGCGGAACCCGTCGAGCCCCAGGTCCAGCCAGAAGCGCAGGACGTCGAGCATCGCCTCCTGGACTTCGGGCTCGTCGTAGTTGAGGTCCGGCTGGTGGTAGAAGAACCGGTGCCAGTAGTAGGCGCCGGCCTGCTCGTCCCAGGTCCAGTTGGACGTCTCGGAGTCCACGAAGATGATCCTGGCCTCCTTGTAGCGCTCGGGCGTGTCCGACCACACGTACCAGTTGCGCTTGGGGCTGTCGGGACTCGAGCGCGACTCCTGGAACCACGGATGGTCGCTGGAGGTGTGGTTCATCACGAGGTCCGCGATCACGCGGATGCCGCGCTTGTGGGCGGCTTCGATGAACGTCTGCACGTCGCGGATGTCGCCGTAGTCGGGGTGGATCGCCTTGAAGTCGGCGATGTCGTAGCCGCCGTCGCGCAGCGGCGAGGCGTACATCGGCAGCAGCCACACGCAGTCGATGCCGAGCCACTCCAGGTAGTCGAGCTTCTCGGTGAGGCCGCGGAAGTCGCCCGACCCGTCGGCGTTGCCGTCGTAGAAGCCGCGGAGGTGGATCTCGTAGAACGTGGCGGTCTTGAACCAGAGCGGGTTGCTCTCGAACCACTGGCGGGTGTCGGCGTTGCGGCGCACCGGACCCGTGGGCTCGGGGATGCGGATCGTGCTGACGGGCGCTTCGAGCCCGCCGGGCAGCGCGCGCACGGCCATCACGCGTTCTCCACCGCGAGCAGGTGCCCGGCGCGCGAGGCGGGGTCCAGGCGGACGTAGTTGCGGCCCAGCCGCCATTCGTAGCGAGCGCCGTCGAGCAGGTCGCTGCACGCGAACACGGGGGGCAGGCCGAGCTCGCCCGGCACGACGACGATGCCCTCCTGGGCGCGGTGCGGATCGACGTTGGCGACGACGATCAGCGTTTCACCGCCCTCGCGCTTGGCGTAGGCCAGCAGCGCGTCGTTCTCGGCGGGCAGGAACGCAACGTTGTCGATCCGCTGCAGGGCGGGGCGTTCGCGGCGGATGCGGTTCAGCCGCGTGACGCTGTCGAGCAGCGGCCCCTGGAAGCTGCGCTCGCGCACCTCGTACTTCTCGGAGTCGAGGTACTCCTCCGAGCCGGGGTGGCGGGGCGTGGCCTCGTAGCGCTCGAAGCCGGAGTAGATGCCGTAGCTGGGCGACAGGGTGCCGGCGAGCAGCAGCCGCACGGCGAACGCCCCGGGGCCGCCCGTCTGCAGGTACTCGCTGAGGATGTCGGGCGTGTTGACGAAGAAGTTGGGCCGCAGGAAGTCGCTGAGCGGCGGGCGCGCGATCTCCGAGACGTAGTCGCGCAGCTCCCAGCTCGCGTTCTTCCACGTGAAGTACGTGTAGGACTGGCTGAAGCCGACCTTCGCGAGCGCGGCCATCATCGCCTGACGCGTGAAGGCCTCCGACAGGAAGATCGTGTCGGGCTCCACCTCGCGCACGGAGGCGATCAGCCACTCCCAGAACGCGAGCGGCTTGGTGTGAGGGTTGTCGACGCGGAACACCCGCACGCCGTGCTCCACCCAGAAGAGCATCACGTCGCGCAGCGCGTCCCACAGCGAGCGCCACTCCTCGCACTCGAAGTCGAAGTTGTAGATGTCCATGTACCGCTTGGGCGGGTTCTCGGCGTACTTCAGGGTGCCGTCGGGGCGGTGGGAGAACCACTCGGGGTGCTCGCTGAGCCACGGATGGTCGGCGGAGCACTGCAGCGCGTAGTCGAGCGCGATCTCCATGTCTAGCTCGCGCGCGTCGGCGACGAGCGCGTCGAAGTCCTCGAGCGTGCCGAGGTCGGGATGGATGGCGGTGTGACCGCCCTCGATCCCGCCGATCGCATAGGGGCTGCCGGGGTCTCCCGGTTCGGCGACCGGCTTGTCGTTGCGGCCCTTGCGGTTCGCGACGCCGATCGGATGGATGGGAGGGAGATAGAGGACGTCGAAACCCGCGCCCGCGATCTCCCCGAGCGCGCGGCGCACGCCGGGCAGCCCGCCCCACGATCGCGGGAACAGCTCGTACCACGCACCGAAGCGGGCGCGCTCGCGTTCGACCTCGATCTCGGACGCTTCGCTGGCGGTGAGGTCCTCCCGCACCTGCCAGCGCTCGGCCGCGGCGGCGACCCTCGGTTCGAGGGCGGCCTCGTAGCGGGTGCGCTCGGGCGCGGAATCGTCGGCGACGGCGTGCCGCGCCCGGCGGAGCAGCTCACGGTCCTCGCCGGAGGCGCGGGCGCAGATCGCCTCGAGCAGCATCGCTCCCTCGGTGAGCTCCGAGCCGAGCCCGTGCTGGCCCGCGTCGATCTTGCGCGAGAGCTCCTCGCGCCAGCTCGCGAAGCGGTCCCCCCACGCGATCACGCGCCAGCGCCAGCGACCGACCGCGTCGAGCGTGTCGATCATGCCGCTCCAGCGGTCCCCGTCGATCGCCGCGTCCACGCGCGCGAGCGGCGCCTCCCGCCAGCGCGACTGCTCGCCCGGGCGCCACTGGACGGCCGCGCGCATCACGTCGTGCCCGTCGCGGACGATCGTCGCCGACACGGCCACGCTGTCCCCGACACAGCGCTTGACGCGGTAGCGGCCGCAGTCGAGCACCGGGTGGAGCTCGTCGATGAGTATGCGCGTGGGGCGCTTTCGCGGGAGCGCGACCTGTCCGGTGCGCTTGCTCGCGGCGATGCCCGTGCGACCCCGCGGTGCGCGGGTAGCTTGCTCCATCATGGATCCCATTCCCGGCAGCAGGCCGCCTCAATCGTTCCCACCGTGAGCACGGGGGGGCGCGCGTCGGGCGTGCAGCTGCACATAACGTCGCTGCCGGGCGGGCGGCTGGGCGAGGACGCGCGACGGTTCGTCGACTGGCTGGCGGCCGCGGGGCAGTCCTACTGGCAGATACTTCCGCTCGGCCCTCCGGATCGGTACGGATCGCCGTACAAGCCACGCTCGGCGTTCGCGTGCTGGGGGTCGCTGCTCGAGCGGCCCCGCGCGCCGGTCGGCCCCGGCGAGGAGGGTGACTTCCGCGAGCGCCAGCGGTTCTGGATCGGCGATTGGGAGCGCGCGGCGGGGGGCCGGCGCGCGGTTCTCGACCAGGTCCGCTTCGAGCGCGAGTGGCAGGCGCTGCGCGCCTACGCGCAGGATCGCGGCGTGTCGATCATCGGCGACATGCCGCTGTACGTCGCCCCTGCCGGGGTCGATCACAGGAGCCGGCCGGAGCTGTTCGCCCGGGGTCTCGTCGCGGGCGCACCGCCGGACCGCTTCGCGCCGGCGGGCCAGCTCTGGGGCAACCCCGTCTACGACTGGCCCGCCCTGCGCCGGCGCGGCTACAGGTGGTGGGTCGAGCGCCAGCGCCGCGCCTCGGAGCTGTTCGACCTCGTGCGGATCGACCACTTCCGCGGGCTCGTGGCCTACTGGGCGGTGCCTGCAGGCGCGCGAACGGCGGCGCACGGGAGCTGGCGCCGCGGGCCGGGTGGCGCGCCGCTGCGCGCCGCCGAGCGCGAGCTGGGGCGGCTCGAGGTCCTGGTGGAGGATCTCGGCGTGATCACCCCGCCCGTGGAGCGCCTGCGTCGCAGCCTGGCGCTGCCCGGCATCGCGGTGCTGCAGTTCCTCTTCGACGGGGCGGTGGTGGGGACCGATCCGGTGGCGGAGGTGGAGAAGGACCGCGTGCTGTACACCGCCACGCACGACCAGGACACGCTCGTGGGGTGGTGGCAGGGGCTCGAGTCGCGCGAGCGGGATGCTGTGAACGCTGCGCTGCACGGGCGCGGGCTGCGCGCACCGCGAGATCCCGACCCCTGGCCCCTGATCGCGCTGGCCGCCTCCTCTCCGGCATCGATCACGATGGTGCAGATGCAGGACGTCCTGTCACTGGGCTCGCAGGCGCGCATGAACTCGCCGGGGCGCGCCACGGGCAACTGGCGCTGGCGGATGGCGCCCGACGCGCTGAGCGCGCGGCTGGCCCGGCGGCTGCGCCAGGTGGCCGCCGAGGCGGGGCGGGCAGCAGGATGAGCTCGCGTGTGAGCTTCCGGCACGGTCTCGTGGCGGTGGGCGACAGCATCACGCGCGGCGGCGGGCAGGCGATGCCGGGGCTGCGGATGCAGTCGTGGGCGCTGTGGCTGGCAGAGGCGTTGGAGATGCCCTACACCTGCCTGGCCCGAGACGGCGCGCGGGCGAAGGACGCGCTCGGCGGGCAGCTGCCGCGGCTGCGGGGCCCATACGACCTCGGCTGCGTCCACCTGGGGGTCAACGACGTCCGGGCGCCCGGATTCGAGCTCGACGGGTTCGCGGCGGCGCTGCGTGAGGTCGTGGCCGCCGTGCGCGGATGCAGCGAGAGGCTGCTGCTCGTCGCCCTTCCTCCCGCACTGGGCGTCCCGCCGGCGCCCGCGCACGCGATCGCCGCCGCGAACGCGGAGATCGCCCGTCTCGCCGAGGAGCACGGTGCCGTGCTGGTGACGCTCGAGACGCTCGCCGGGCCGGAGCTGGTCCAGCCCGACCGCGTGCACCTCACAGCGCGCGGCGAGGCGCACATCGCGCTGCTCGCCTGCAGGGCGCTGGACGCGGCGGGCGTACGCGCCGACACCGGGGACGTCCTGCGCGCGCTCGCGCCGATGAGGGGGTCGGCACGGCTGCGATGGCTCCTCACCGGCAGGACGCCAGCCGCCGTGCGCGACCTTCGGCGGCGGGCGCGCGAGGCAGTCGAACGCCGGACGGTGGGATCCGGTTGACGGCTGCGAGCGCTCTGCGCAGGCGACGCGTCGTACGGCGAAGCAGGGGCCGCGCGGTGATCGACCCGAGCGTGGAGATCGCGCGCGGCGCGGTGATCGAGGTCGGCGCGACCGGCAGGCTGGAGGTCGGCGCGGGCTCGCTGATCGGTCGCCGCGCGCGGATCGTCGTGGGGTCGGGCGGGCTTCGGCTCGGCTCGGGCGTCGAGCTCGGTCAGGGGGCTTCGATCGTCGCGCTCGAGGAGGTGGACGTCGAGGACGGCGTGTCGCTCGGTGAGCTGTCGGTGGTGATGGACTTCCTCGCACCGGAGGAGGCGGTGGAGGCGCCGTTGCGTCGTCAGCGACTCGTGACGATCCCGGTGAGGATCGGGCGGGACGCGGCGGTGGGGGAGAAGGCGGTGGTGTGTGCGGGGGCGGTCGTCCCCGCGGGCGGAAGGGTGTTGGCGGGGGCGACCGTGGGGCGCGTCGCCTGAGCGCGTCCGAGTTGTGTCCATCCGCCGGGTGACCCCGTCGCGCAGGGGTAGAGTGGATGTCAGACACATAGAGACCGGTTGTCATCCCATGCGCGGGCGGAGATCCCGTCCCGGGCAGGAGAGGGCACAGCGGAGATCCCGCTGGATCCAGAGAGGAAGGCAAGATGGCGACTACCGCAAGCGGGCCGATAACGGCTGGGATCGATGGCGCGAGCGTCACGTCCGAGCTCCTCACCCGGGAGGACCGGGTGCAGTTGCTTCGCTACATGCTGCTGATGCGCGGCGTCGAGGAGCGCGCGCTGAACCTCTACCGGCAGGGCAAGGTGCCGGGATCGTTCTACGACGGGTTCGGTCAGGAGGCGATCTCCGCGGGCGCGGCGTTCGCGATGGCGGCTGAGGACCGGCTGTGCGTGCTGCACCGGGACCTCGCAGCGCACCTCGTGCGGGGAGTGGCGCCGGGCCGCGTGCTCGCGCAGTACATGGGTCGCACGTCGGGACTCACCGACGGCCGCGACGGCAACGTGCACTTCGGGGACCGCCGGCTCGGCTGCGTGGGGATGGTCTCGATGCTCCCCGACATGATGCCGGTGGCGAACGGGATGGCGCTCGCCTTCAAGCTGCGCGGGGAACGCCGTTGCGCGCTGACGTGGCTCGGCGACGGCGCGAGCTCGCGCGGCGACTTCCACGAGGCGATGAACTGGGCAGGGGTCTCGCGGCTGCCGGTGATCTTCGTCCTCGAGAACAACCAGTACGCGTACTCCACCCCGACGGAGCTCCAGTTCGCCGTGGACCCGATCGCGCGCGCTGCGTCCTACGGCGTGCACGGCGAGACGGTGGACGGAAACGACGCGGAGGCCGTGTTCGCGGCCGCGTTCGAGGCCCGTGCACGGGCGCTCGACGGCGGCGGCCCCACGCTGATCGAGGCGGTGACGATGCGGATGCACGGCCACGCCGCGCACGACGACATGCGCTACGTGCCCGCTGAGCTCGTGGAGCACTGGCGGGCGCGCGACCCGGTGGAGCTGCAGGAGCGGCGCGTGATCGAGCTCGGGGCCGACGCGCAGGAGCTCCGTGCGGATGTCACGAGCGAGCTCGACGCTGCGGTGGACTGGGCGCTCGAGCAGCCGATGCCCGACCCGGGGAGCGCCGCCCGGGGCGTGTTCTGCGAGGGCGCCGCGGAGCCGCTCGGCGACGGGATGGCCCCCTTCAGCGGCTACACGCGGGAGGCGCTCTGAGATGCCCGAGATGACCTATCTGCAGGCGATCCACGACGGTCTGCGCGAGGAGCTGCTCGCCGATGAGCGCGTCCTGGTGATGGGCGAGGACGTCGGCAGGTTCGGCGGGGCGTTCAAGGTGACGGACGGGTTGTGGGACGAGTTCGGCGCAGAGCGCGTGATCGACACGCCCCTGGCGGAGGCGGCGATCATCGGCACCGCGGTGGGCGCGGCGGTGGTGGGTATGCGACCGGTGTGCGAGATGCAGTTCGCCGACTTCGTTGCGTGCGGGTTCGACCAGCTCGTGAACGTCGCGGGCAAGATGCACTACCGGCAGGGCCTCGCGGTGCCGATCACGGTGCGCCTGCCGTCCGGGGGCGGCTTCGGCGGCGGTCCGTTCCACTCCCAGAACCCGGAGGCGTGGTTCATGCACGCGCCGGGCCTGAAGGTGGTCGCTCCCGCGACCGCAGCGGACGCCAAGGGCATGTTGATCGGCGCGATCCACGACCCCAACCCCGTCCTGTTCTTCGAGCACAAGCACCTCTACCGACGCGTGAAGGGCGAGGTGCCCCCGGGTCGCGAGGAGACGCCGTTCCGCGCGCGCGTGGCGCGCGAGGGCCGCGACCTCACGGTGATCGCCTACGGCGCGATGGTGTGGAGCGCGCTCGAGGCCACCGAGGACATCGACGGCGCGAGCGTGGAGGTGATCGACCTGCGCTCGCTGGTGCCGCTCGACGAGGAGGCGATCCTCGCCTCGGTCGCCAAGACCTCGAAGGTGGTGGTGATCGACGAGGCCAACGCCACGTGCGCGGCGGGCGCGCAGGTCGCCGCCCTGATCGCCGAGCGCGCGTTCGAGGACCTCGACGGACCGGTCGTGCGGGTGGCGACGCCCGACGCGCCGATCGCGTTCTCGCCGCCGCTGGAACGCGCGTTGCTTCCCCAGGCGGACCGAATCGAGGAGGCTTGCCGTGAGCTCCTCGAGTACTGAGCAGGCGCAGGGCACCGTGGCGGTGGAGATGCCGCAGATGGGCGTCTCGGTGGCGGAGGGCACGCTGACCGTGTGGCACAAGCACGTCGGCGACCACGTCGACCGCGACGAGATCATCTGCGAGGTCTCCACCGACAAGATCGACACCGACGTGCCCTCGCCCGCGGCGGGGAGCATCGTCGAGCTCCTCGTGGAGGAGGAGAAGACGGTGCCGGTCGGCACCGCGCTCGCGGTGATCGCCGTCGAGGGCGGCGGTGGCGGCGAGCCTGCCGCGGCGGCGGATGCCCCGGCGGCGGATGCCCCGGCGCCCGCCCACGCCCCCGCGAGCGGCAATGGGACCGCCAACGGCTCGCACGCGAGCTTCCACTCGCCGGTCGCGCAGCGCCTCGCCGCAGCGCACGGGATCGACCTCGCGACCGTGAAGGGCACCGGGCGCGGCGGGCGGGTGCGCAAGCAGGACGTGCTCGCCGCAGCCGAGTCCGGCCGGGCGTCCGGCTCGTCGGCGGCGCCGGCCGCCGCGGAGCCCTCCGCGCCGAGCGCGGGCGTCTCCGAGCCGCTGTCGCGGATGCGCCGTGCGATCGCCGAGCACATGACCCGCTCGCTGCACACCGCGGCCCATTGCACGACGATCATCGAGGCGGACTTCTCGCGCGTGGAGCGCGAGCGGGCCCCGATCGGATGCTCACCGCTGCCGCTCGTGGCGCGCGCGGTGGTCGCAGCGCTGCGAGCCCATCCCGCGCTGAACTCGACGCTCGAGGGCGATTCGCTGACGCGACACGAGGACGTGAACCTCGGGATCGCGGTGTCGCTCGGGGAGCGCGGTCTGATCGTGCCGGTGATCCACCGCGCGCAGGAGCTCTCCGCGGAGGGGTTGGCTGCGCGGATCGCCGAGCTGGCGCGCCGCGCGCGCGCGGACGAGCTCACCGCGGACGACGTGCGCGGAGGCACGTTCACGATCACCAACCCGGGTGGGTTCGGGTCGATCGCCTCGACGCCGATCATCAACCAGCCGCAGGTGGGGATCCTCGACCTGGAGGCCGTTGTGAAGCGGCCCGTCGCGATCGTCGATGACGCCGGCGGGGATGCGATCGCGGTACGCCCGATGGCGTACCTGTGCCTCTCGTGGGATCACCGCGCGCTCGACGGCGCGCTCGCCGCACAGTTTCTCGCCACGCTCCGTGGCGTGCTCGAAGGAAAGGAGGTCGGTGATGACCCCATTGGCCGTACAGCCGCTCCGTGAGGGGCGGGGACAACCGTTCGACGAGGGCTTCGAGCACGAGACGCTGCTCGTTCGCCGCGGCCGGCACGGCGGGGTGCCGGTGATCGTGGCGGTGCACTCCACCGCGCTCGGGCCGGCGCTCGGGGGGTGCCGGATGTGGAGCTACCCCACGCTCGCCGATGGCGTGAGGGATGCGCTGCGGCTCTCCGCGGCGATGACGCTGAAGGCTGCGGTCGCGGGCCTGCCGCTGGGTGGTGGCAAGTCGGTCGTGTGCCTGCCCGCCGGCGCGGAGCGGCCGCGCGGGGCGTTCCGGGAAGCGATCCTGCGCGACGTCGCGGAGGCGGTCGAGGTGCTCGACGGGAGCTACGTGACCGCCGAGGACGTGGGGACGGACAGCGACGACATGGCGTTCCTGTCGGGTTGGACGGAGCACGTCGTGGGGCGGCCGAAGGATGCGGGCGGCGGCGGGGATCCGGGTGCGTTCACCGCCGCGGGGGTCGAGGCTGCGATCCGCGCGTGCTGCACCGCCGTGTTCGGCACGCGCTCGCTCGCGGGCCGGCGTGTGGCCGTGGTGGGTGTCGGCAGCGTCGGCGGCGCGCTGGCGCGCCGGCTGAAGGCGGGCGGCGCAGAGCTCGTGCTCGCCGATCTCGACGCCGGCAAGGAGGCGCTCGCGGCCGCGCTCGGTGCGAGGTGGATGGATGCGCACGACGCGCTGCGCGCGGACGTCGACGTGCTCGCCCCATGCGCGCTCGGCGGGGTCCTCGACGACGAGCTCGTGGGCGAGGTTCGCTGCCGCGTGATCTGCGGCGCGGCGAACAACCAGCTCGCGGATGACGGGCTGGCTGCGGAGCTCGCGGCCCGCGGCGTCCTCTATGCCCCCGACTTCGTGGTGAACGCGGCCGGGTTGATCAACGCTTCGCTCGAGCTGACCGGCTACGACCTCGAGACGGCCCAGCTTCGCGCAGCGGGGATCGAGCAGAAGCTCGCGGGCGTGCTCGAGCACGCCCGGGCGACGGGGCAGACGCCGCTGGACGCGGCGGTCTCGCTCGCGGACCGCCGGCTGCACGCGGCGGCTGTCGCGCCTGCGGCCTGAGCCGGGGGCGTCGAGTCAGCCCTGATGGTCCGGGCCGGCACGCTCGAGCTCGATGCGGATCAGCACCCGCTTTTCGCGCTCCATCCTCGCCCGGTAGTCGTTCCAGTCGGGGTTCTCGTCGGGGAAGCGTTCGTAGTAGTCGATCAGCGGATCCATCGCCTCCGGGAGCGAGAGGATCGCTGCTCGGCCCTCCGCGAACAGCCACTGCCCGTAGAAGCCGTCGGTGAACACGCACACCTGTGCGCGCGGGTCCTCGCGGAGGTTGCGCACTTTGTAGGCGGTCTCCCTGCTGGAGATGATCGCGCGCCCCTCCGCATCGACGTTCACGAGCACGGGGCTCTGCTGGACGCCGCCGTCCGCGGAGCGGGTGGCGAGCACGGCGCGGTGGTGCTCGCGCATGAACTCCCGTGCCTCGTCGAGATCCACGAGGCGACTCTAACCGTCCCGAGCCCGGGGTTGGGCGGTAGCGCCCTCTTGCGGCACGCAAGTCGGGCTCCCGCGCTGCCGATACAGGGATCAGGCCGTTTTTTCGGACGCGAACCCATGCCGTCGAACACAGCGATCAGCGCTGCTCTGGATGCCCTGCTCGACATGGCGAGGGTGGTGCACGACGAGGACGACCTCCACCGCGTGCTCTCGCAGCTCGTGGCGCTCGTGGGGGAGCTGCTGGGGATGGGCTCGGTGGTGCTCAACCTCTATCGCCCGGAGTGGGACGACTTCCTCGTCACCGATGTGACCGGCTCGGAGGAGGCGCGCGCCACGCTGCTCGAGACGACGAGCACGTGGGCGGATTGGGCGCCGCTGCTCAACGACGCGCACCTTCGATGCGGCGTGCACTTCGTGCCCGCGGGGGCTGAGGACTGGACGGAGCTCGGCCCGCCCACCTACGTGCCGCCGGCGATCGAGTCCTCGGACGAGTCCGCCTGGCATCACGAGGACGCTCTCTTTGCGACGTTGGAAGCGTCGGACGGCAGCACGCTCGGGATCCTCTCGGTCGATGAGCCGATCTCGGGGTTGCGACCGACCGACATGGAGCTGCGCGTGCTCGGCGACGTCGCCCGGCACGCGGCGCGCGCGATCGAGGAGGCAAAGGCGAACGGACATGCACGCCGCCACCGGCGCGCGCTCGAGTCCCTGCTGGCGGTCTCCTCGGAGCTCGGCCGCTCCCCGGAGCCCGCCCCGGCCCTGCAGCGCATGTGCGATGCGATCCGTGACGCGTTCGGCTTCGCCTGCGTCGCCCTGGCGGTCGCCGACGGCGACGGGGCGCTCCACCGCGTCGCAGCGGTCGGGGTGGAGGTGTTCGAAGACCCGGCGGTGCGCAGCGTCGATGAGCTCGAAGCGGTGTGCGATGCGCGCTTCGCGCGCGAGGGCTGCTACCTGCTCGAGCTCGAGCAGCTGGCTCGGGTGCTCGCGGATCGCCCCTACCACCACTCGCGCCTGAACGGTCACGGCCCGCTCGCCTGGCGCGACCACATGCTGCTGGTGCCGCTCGAATCGCACGCGGGCCGCCCCCTCGGCTACCTGTGGCTGGATGACCCGGCCGACCGGCTGCTGCCCGACGCGGAGGTGCTGCATGCGCTGCGCACGTTCGCGAACCAGGCGGCGATGGCGCTCGAGGTCTCCGAGCGGGTGGAGGCGCTGCGGGCCAGCGAGGAGCGCAACGCAGCCGTGCTCGACGCGGCGCTCGACGCGTTCGTGACGATCGACGCGGCGGGAACGATCATCGCCTTCAACCCTGCGGCGGAGCGCATGTTCGGTCACACGGCGCAGGCGGTACTCGGGCGCGACATGGCGTCGCTGCTGATCCCCGAGCGGCTGGAGGGCCGCCACCGCGCGGGCTTCGCGGACGCGGTGGCGACCGGCGAGAGCCCCGTGCTCGGGCGCCGGATCGAGACGTCGCTGCGCCGCGCCGATGGCGTGGAGCTGCCGGTGGAGCTCGTGCTCGCTGCCACCTCCACCGATTCCGCTGCCAGCTACACCGCCTACATCCGCGACATCTCCGAGCGCAAGCAGCACGAGCGGCACATCGCCCGCCTCGCCTACGAGGATCCCCTGACGGGGCTCGCCAATCGCGCCAACCTGGAGGAGCA
This sequence comes from Solirubrobacteraceae bacterium, assembly GCA_025934395.1. Lineage (GTDB taxonomy): Bacteria > Actinomycetota > Thermoleophilia > Solirubrobacterales > Solirubrobacteraceae > Palsa-744. Next base: position 15,552 of record JAICYC010000005.1, read on the forward strand.
GCTCGCGGACACCGTCGTACGGGCGCACGGCGCGGCGCTCTCGGTGGCGCTCCTCTACATCGATCTCGACGACTTCAAGCTGGTCAACGACTCGCTCGGCCACGCCGCCGGCGACGAGCTGCTGCGCGCGGTTGCTGCGCGGCTGACGGGTGTCACGCGCGAGGGCCAGGACCTGCTCGCCCGCCACGGGGGCGACGAGTTCCTGCTGCTGCTCCGCGACCTCGGCACCGACCCGGCGCCGGCCGCGGAGGTGGTGGCGGAGAAGGTGATCGCCGCGTTGGAGGAGCCGTTCCGCATCGACAACGCGGAGCTCTGGATCGGGGCGAGCGTGGGGATCTCGCTGCTGCCCGGGGACGCCTCGAACGTGGAGGGGCTGCTGGGGAACGCCGACGCGGCCATGTACCAGGCGAAGAACGGCGGCCGCGGACGCTACGCGCTCTATCGCACCGGCGGACCGGACCCCGGTCTGAAGCTCGGCCTGACGACCCGCCTGCGCCGAGCGCTCGCGAACGACGAGTTCGAGCTGCACTACCAGCCGCTGCTGGACCTCGCAGACATGCGCGTGGTGTCCGTCGAGGCGCTCATCCGCTGGCGCGACGGCGATCGCCTCGTCCCGCCCGGGGACTTCATCCCGGTCGCCGAGGAGACGGGTCTGATCGAGCCGATCGGCGAGTGGGTCGTCTGGCAGGCGTGCGCGCAGGCACGCGAATGGGAGGGGTCGGCGTTCTCTCCGCAGGTCGCGTTCAACGTCTCGCCTCGCCAGCTGCTGAGGCCCGACTTCACCGACATCGTGGCGGCGGCGATGGCTGAGCACGGCGTCGATCCAGGACGGTTCGTGGCGGAGATCACCGAGACCGCCTTCATGCGCTACAGCGCGAGCGGAGGCGATGCGATCTCCGCGCTGCACGAGCTCGGGCTGCTGCTCGCGATCGACGACTTCGGCGCCGCCTACTCGTCGCTGAGCCGCCTGCGCGACCTGCCCGTGGACATCCTGAAGATCGACCGCAGCTTCCTCGCGGCGGTGCCCGCGGACCCCACGGCGGGCCAGGTCGTCGAGGCGATCCTCTCGCTCGCGCGGGCGCTCGACGTGATCGCGGTGGCGGAGGGCATCGAGCGCGACGACCAGCTCCGGTTCCTGCGCGAGCGCGGGTGTCCCATCGGTCAGGGGTTCCGGCTCGGGCGCCCCGTGCCCGCGGACGAGCTGGAGCTCGCCCCGCGCACCCGCCTGCACGCCCGCTCGAACGGGGCGCTCTCGCGTCCCGCCTCGCGCTGAGGCGGCGCGCGGGCGTCGCGGCGACTTCGGAGGGCCGACCACCACATCGGGTCCCGCGGCCTGCGCAGTGGTTAGGAGGAGCGGTGGCGGGGCATTGCTCGAACGGGAGATGCGGAGTCCTGCGATCACATCCGTCTCCGGCCGGGGGCAGCGCACCAGAGCCGCCCGCAGGCCGGACGGTGTCGAATGGCTCGCTCGCGCCGGGTTCGTGGCGCGAGGGGTCGTCTACGGCGTGATCGGCCTCCTCGCGATCAAACTCGCGATCGGTTCGGGGGGGAGGGCCACCAACCAGCAGGGCGCGCTGCAGACGATCGCACAGCAGCCGTTCGGGAAGGTCCTGCTGGTGGCGCTCGCCATCGGGCTCGCCGGCTATGCGCTGTGGCGCCTGGCCGGCGCGGCAACAGGCCAGGGCGTCAAAGACGCCGACAGCATCTTCGACCGCGCCGCCGCGGGCGTGAGCGGACTCGTGTACGCCGCGCTGTGCGTGGTAGCCGTGAAGATCCTTCTCGGCGCGGGGAGCTCCGGCGGATCCGGCGCGCCGAAGAAGACGACCGCCGGGGTGCTCGGCTGGAGCGTCGGCCCCGAGATCGTGGGCGTCGTCGGCGCGATCCTTCTCGGCGTGGGTGCCTATCAGGCCTACAAGGGGCTTTCCCGCCGGTTCATGCAGGAATCGAACGTGGCGAAGATGGCGCCGTCGCTGGAGCGAGGCTTCGAAGCGCTCGGCGTATGCGGACACCTCGCCCGGACCGTGGTCTTCGGGCTCACCGGGTACGGGCTGATCAAGGCTTCGATCGACTACGACCCGCGCAATGCGATCGGGCTCGACGGCGCGCTCCGCGATCTCGCGAATGCTTCCTACGGCCCCTTGCTCCTCGGCCTCGCCGCAGCCGGGCTGATCAGCTTCGCGCTCTACTCGATCGCCGACGCGCGCTACCACAGGGTCTGATCGCGGCCGCGGGGGAGGGCGACGTGCCTCCCGCGGGAAGGTTCTCCTCGGCGCGGTGTCGTTAGACAATGCACCTCAGCCACCGAAGGGACCTCATGAGCCGCTCACAACACCACTCCCCCGAGATCCGCCCTGCAGCACGAGCACGCGGACGCTGCCGGCGGATCGCATCAAGCGCGGCGCTGCTGCTCGTCGGCGCGGCCCTGTTCTCGGGCCTCGCGCTCGCCAACGCCACGTTGACAGTGCGCTCCTCGCCCAACTCGAAGTTGAACGAGACGGTTGTTGTGGACCCCCACGGTCACACGCTGTATGCGCTCAGTCCGGAGACCGTCCATCACCTGCTGTGCAAGAGCCGTGAATGCCTGGAAAACTGGCCGCCGCTGACGGTGCGCTCCAAGCAGGTGAAGCTCGTCGCGGGACAGGGCGTCACCGGCCGGCTGGGACTGCTGCGACGGCACAACGGGACGCTGCAGGTCACGCTTCGCGGGCTGCCCCTCTACAGGTTCGGCGGCGACAGCCGGAGCGGCGAAGCCAACGGCCAGGGCATCAGGAGCTTCGGCGGCACCTGGCACGCGCAGGTCGCATCACCAGGGCAGACGGCGCCGGCGATGACGCCTGCTCCGAGCCCGCCCGCCACGGTGACCCCTCCGTCGCCCGGCTACCCGTATTGAGGCGCCCCGGTCCGGATCGCTCCGGACCGGGCACACCTCGCTCAGCGAATGCTCGTCGCTGCCTGATGGACCTGCTGGGCTGACTCCTTCGCGCTCTCGGAGAGGTCCTGCGCATGAGCCTCGGCGCTGTCCTGGGCGTTCTCCTTTACCTCGGAGAGCGCCTCCTGTGCCTTGGCGGTGGCCGTCTCCGCGGTCTCCTGCGCGATCTGCCTGCCGTGCTCCAGCGCCTCTTGCCCGGTGTCCCTGGCCTGCTGCTTGACCTGATCGGCAACGGGCCCGAGGCGTTCGTCCTCGATCTTGGTGCTCGGGACCATGATCCCCGCGAGAAAGCCGAGCGCAGCGGCGCCGACGGCGAGGCCCAGCGGGTTCTCCTGGACGATCCCCACGGCCTGCTGGGCGCCGTCCTTGACGTCGTTTGCGTCTGGCGCCGCGTCAGCGAGGTGTGCTCCCGCGCCCGTGAGCTTCGACTTCAGCGAGTCGACCTTGTCCGACACGGAGTCCTTGGCGCGGGCTGGGACGTCGGCTTTGTAGCCGAGCGCATCCACCGTTTCGCCCATGTGCGCTCGGGTCTGCTCTATCTCTTGCCTGATGGCAGCTGGGTCTTGGCCCATTGCGCATCCTCCTTTACCGTTTCGACAGTTTGCTCGGGCACCGGCGGCGTGGCCTCCGCAACCCGGTTCTTCGCGTTCATGGCGATGACGCCGCCCACCGCCGCGTAGACGACGGTCACGATCAGCGCGGCGAGCCACAGTTCCATGCCCGTCGCGAGTGCTGCGATCAGGCACGTGGTGAGGGCGCCCAGCGCGAGCAGGGCGACGATCCCGGCTCCGCCGAACATGCCCACGCCCACTCCGGCCTTCTTGCCCTTCTCGGCCATCTCGACCCGCGCGAGCGTCAGCTCCTGTCGCACGAGCGTTGAGAGGTCGTCGGAGAGCTGCTTGAAAAGCTCGCCCATCGGCTGCTCGCGCAACCCGTTGTGTGTGCTCTCGGGAAGCATCGGCTACATCGCCCTCCCCGCGGCGAGGCCGGGCGAGCCGGTCGAGGCCTCACCGGCCCCGTTTCCAGCCGAGCTCGCCGGGCCGGGGTAGACGCCGGCCGGCCGTGGAACCGTCGTGGCGCGACGCTCGTAGCGCTGCCTGCTGGAGGCCTTCAAGAAGCGCGAGGCGGCGAAGCCGAGCGCGAGGCCCCCTGCGGCGATTGCCCACGGCTGGCGGCGGCCGAGGTCCTCAGCATCGGCGAGCAGCGCGTGCGAGTCCTTCTCGCGCAGGTAGCCGCCGACCTTCTCGGCGTACTGCGCGAGCTGGTCGGCTGCCTGCGCAGGACCGTCCTTGCCCTGTTCGCGCAGGGACTCGCTCACCAGACGCAGGTCGGACGCCTGGTCGGTGACCTGTGCTGCGAGGTGCGCCGAGCGCTGATCGATCTGCTCGCGCACCTTGTCCTGGACCTGCCCGGCTGTGCGCTGGGCCTGCTCCTGTGCCTGTTCGGCGGCCTCGGCGGCCTTTGCCTGGATGCCGGCACTCCCATTGCTGGGATCGCCGGGTGATGCAAAGCCTTCGGTGTGGGGCATCGTTGCTCCGTTCTGACTTGCGAGTTCGAGGGTCTAGGCGTTGGTGAGCTCGCGCTCTGAAGCGCCCAGCACACCTGTGCGGTTCTTGTGGGCGCGCTCGTATGAGCGCACGCGCCTGGCGCGGTCCTCGTCGCCCTCGCCGAGGACGGCTTGGATCTCGTTCACGCCGAGCTCGTCGTATCCCGGCCATGGCTCGTCGCCCCGCAGGCTGGTGATGCGGCTGAGGATCGTTTTGCGCTTGCCGTGCCTACGCTCGTAGGAGTCGACCTTCGCGAGGTCGATCTGGGACAGATCGCCGAGCTGCTCGACGATCTCGGCGGCGGTGAGCTCGTCATAGCGGGCGATGGCGAGGTCCGACGCAGAGGCGACCGCGCCCTTCACCTGGCCCTCCGCCTGCGCGACGCCCGGCACGCGGCGTGCTTTGCGGGCCGTGCGCCTACCCGCTGAGGCAGCGTTACGCGCGCCGGCTTTGACCGTCTGGGCTGCGTCGCGGGCGGCATCGGCAGCACCGGTCTCGGTGATGTCGTAGGAGGGGTTGCCGCGGACCTCCGCTCGCACAACGGCCTCCGTGAGCCTGGGGATCTCGCGCATCACACGGGCGAGCATCTCGCGCTCGTCGTCCTGGATCGAACGCGCGAGCGCAGCGGTCTGCCCGTCGCCCACCGAGCTCGCGAGGCGCTCGATCGCGGTGTAGGTCGCGATCTCGAGGGCCTCCGTGGCACAAGTGTCCTTGGCGTTCTTGAGGACCTTCTCCTCGCCTCCGGTTCCGCGGAGGAGATCGAGCGGCGTCTTGCCGATCGCAAGCGCCTGGCCGATCACGCTCTGGAGGATCCCGATGCCGAGCTCAAGCGGGTTGCTGCTCTCGCCGAGCTCCCGCAGACGCGCCTGGACGCGCTCTGCGTGGTCGACGGTCTCCCCGAGATGGGATTCGAGCGCGTTGCGATAGCCGCCGCGGGGCGTCATCGCGATCTGCGACTGCAGCACACGGATGAGCGCCTGCTCGGTCGCGTGCGCCTCTTTGAGGTACTGCAAGATCTTCTGCTGGGCGTTGTCCATGGAACTCGAACTTTCATGTGGAAGGTGCAGGTGCAGGTGAGGCGCGAACGGCGAGGATCCTCGGCAGAGAGCCGCAGGCCGTTCGCGCTTGACGTGGTGAAACTGGTATCGCCTGCGGCCCGCTCCGCCATCGGCAGAGCGGCACCGCCGGCGTGTCAGCGATCGTCTGTGTCTGTGTACGGCTCGCGGCTGCCAGACTTCGCCAAGCCGCGGCTGATCATGTACGCGGATGCGACGATCGCCACGTACAACCATGCTTGGGAACCCGTGAACTTGTCAGGGTGTCCTTCTGTGGCGCCGATCGATGCGGCGGCGATGAGAATCCCGACGATCACACCGATCATCGCGAAGAACTCGGTCGTCTTGAACGACGCCTTGGTCTCGGTCATCAGGCGCCGCGCGCCCGAGGTCCGTTCGATGTGCGCAGGGCTGTGTGCGGCTGCTGGGGAGCCGGTGGTTGCATTCATGTGTAGCACTCCTGGATGAGGCGAAGAAGCGGCCGAAAGGACACAATCCGACGAGGGCTTCCTCGGTGTCTCCTGACTGGTCCAACAAGGACTCGCGAGAGCTGTAGCCAGCGAGCCCAATCAACGAGTACCCCGGGCAGGTGAGGGCAAACACGCCGGCGGAGGCGCCGGCGCGTCGGAAGCGGGTACCGGGGTAGAGGAAGGCGAGTGATGGAGAATCACGTTGCGGGCGTCCAGGCCGAGCAGCCTCTCTCGCTCCAGGCGAGCATCTCGCACGTCGTCGTCAAGGCGATGAAGGAGCTCTACGGTCGCGGTCCCACGCATGCGAAGACGTACTTCTGCGACGAGTACGTCTTCTGCGTGATGAGCGGAGGTCTCAGCCGCGACGAGGAGACGATGATCCGCGGGGGGGAACACGCGGCGGTCCGCGAGTACCGCCTCCGTTTCCAGGCGATAATCGCGCCAGAGCTCATCCGCCGCGTGGAGGACGTCCTCGCGCGCAAGGTCGTCAGCTACCACAGTCAGGTCCTCTTCGACCCCCACCGCCTGGTCGAGATCTTCATGACCGACCCCGAGCGCGAGGCCGGCGGGGCCGGCGAGGAGTAGGAAGGCGCCTGCGAATCGGGCCGCGCTGCTTCCCGCCCCGCGCGAGCGTGTCGCCGATGAGCCAGAACATCGGGGGCCAGAGGCCCACGAACAGGGCCCGCCGCTCCGCGTTGCCGCGTTCGTCCTCCCCGATCGTCTTGGCGCGGATCCACAACGTGATGCACAGCACGATCGAGCCGAGCGAGCTGCCGTAGAGCAGGCGGGTCACCTTTGCGGGGTCACCTTCGATCGCGGTCAAGGCGCGGCGGGGTCGCATGGGGGTAGGTTGCCCCTCCGCCGGTGGTGGTAATCGGATGGGGATGACACACCGCCGCCAGACGCTCGGCAAGCGCTGGTCGACGGCGGTCCGCTGGCCGACCGGCATCGCGCTCACCGCTTGGCGATACATGTGGCGGACCACCGCGGTCCACCGCTGGGAGCTCACCGGCTCGGCCGCGCTCGACGCCCCGCCCCCGTTGCCGCAGGAGGGCATCGACGACGAGGTGCAGCTCGTCCAGGACGGCGTGGGGCCCGTCCTGCACCGGCTCTATCGCGTCCGTATCGTCGGCTCCCTGCTTTCACCGGCTGGGCTGATGGCGCGCCTCGCCCGGGACCTCGACCAGATGGCCCCGTCCGAGTTCGCCACCTTCCAGCAGACTCGCGGCAACGGCTCGGTGGAGCCGGGCGACGAGTTCGTCGTCAGGATGCCCGGTCCGTGGGATGGGCCGGTACGGGTGGTCGATGCCTCGGAGACGTCGTTTCGCCTCGCAACGCTCCGTGGCCATCTCGAGGCGGGACAGATCGAGTTCCGGGCGGCATCCGATCATCGGTCGCTGAGCTTCGAGATCGAGTCGTGGGCACGCTCGGGTGACAGGCTCTCGGATCTCCTCTACTCGCGGCTGCGCTTCTCCAAGGAGGTGCAGCTGCACATGTGGACCTCTGTGCTCGAGCGGGTCGTAGCGCTGGCGGGCGGGAGCTCAGACGAAGGCATCACCGTGGTCACCCGCCGGATCCCCACCGAGAGCGGCGCACGTTCGCCGCGCGGCCGGGTGCGGCGGCGCCTCGAGCGCCTTGGCGGGCTCCCGGTGAACTTCGACGCCTCGCGCATCGACGGGTACGGGCCGGAGAACGGGTGGCACCGCGACGACATGATCGAGCGGTTGCCCCACGAGGGGTCCGGGGAGCCGGCCGAGCATGCGAGCTGGAAGCTCGCCCGTCATCTGATGGTCGACTACCAGCTGGCCGATCCGCGGATGGTACGGGCGTTCTACCGCCCCGACGCGCCGCTGGCGGGTCGCGACATGCTCCTGCGGATCCGCTTCGGCGTGCTGCGGTTTGACGTCGGCGTCCGGGTGGGGGAGGTCTACGAGGACACGCGCGAGGTCGATGGTCGCCGAGCCCGCGTGTTCGGCTGGGCCTATCGCACGCTCGAGGGCCACTTCGAGGAGGGGCAGATGCACTACGAGGTGTGGAAGTGGCTCGACACCGGGGACGTCTACTTCCGGCTGTTCGCGGTGTCGCGTCCCGCCACGTCGGGGCCGCTGCTCAAAAGGCTCGGCTTCAGGCTCTTCGGCAGGGTGCACCAGCTGCGCTTCTACCGACAGATCTGCAGGCGTGCGAGGAGGCTCACCGAGGCGCAACTCGTCACGCAGGCCTCCTCGGCGGCGCGATGAGGAGGAGACGTTTCGTCCGGGCCCGTGAGGGCATGGTCGAAGTACGGTGTCTCTGGTCCTCTTCCTGATCCTGCTGTTGATCGTCGGTCTGTTCGTGGGCGCGCTCGCGCGTCTGCTGCATCCAGGCCGGGACCCGATGGGCATCGGAGGGACGATCATGCTCGGCCTCGCCGGCTCGTTCATCGCGGGGCTGTTCTCGTGGTACGTCCTGCACCGCCACGGCGCGGGCCTGATCCTCTCCGTCCTGTTCTCCGTGCTCCTGCTGTGGGTGCGGCGGCGCTACGAGGAGAAATCGGGCGTCGGGATCTCGCATCGGCGCCCGCGGCTCTGAGGCGAGGTTCGGTCTGTGGACGGGCCGTGCTTCGTCCATGGCCCGCGTAACGCCCGAGCGCGAGGGGTAGCGCAAGAGGATGGTCGAGACCGAGGCGGGGCAGTCGAGCTCTTGCAGCGCCGGGGCGCTGGGGTGAGAGGTGCACGGCGGGGCTGACGTGGCGCCGGAGCTGGCCTCGACGCTCGAGGTGGAGGACGTCGACCAGGAGGCGCTCGACGAGATCCGCGTGGCCGCTGCCGCCGAGGCGGAGGTCTCCGAGGAGAACCAGTTCGGCGCGGTGGGGGAGCCGTTCGACCGTCGCAGCCCCTTCTTCATCGGGTTCCTCGGGGCGCTCGGCGTGGCGTGCGCGTTCGCGCTCGCGTGGATGGTGGTCGCGGCGGTCCAGGTGCTCGTGCTGCTCGGCCTTGCGTTCTTCATCGCCGTGGGGCTCGACCCCGCGGTGGTCGCGCTCTACCGCCGCGGGCTGCCGCGCTGGGCCGCGCTCCTCGTTGTCCTGGTGGTCGCGCTCGGCACCTTCACGGGCTTCCTGTTCCTGGCGATCCCGGTGCTCGCAACGCAGGCCACAGACCTCGCGAACAACCTGCCGCACTACCTGCACGAAGCGCAGAACCACAGCACCGAGCTGGGCAAGCTCAACGGGAAATACCACTTCGTGCCCGGGCTGCAGAGGCTGCTGAACAAGGGCGGCTCGTTCAACAGCGCGGTCGGCGTCGGCAAAGTGGTGCTGAGCGTGGTCAGCTCGACCGTGCTCGTCGTCGTCGTCACCGTCTACCTGCTCGCCGACTTCCCCCGCGTGAAGCATTGGGTCTACCAGCTGGCCCCGAAGAGCAGGCGGCCGCGCATGATCCTGCTCACCGACGAGATTCTCGACCGCGTCGGCGGCTACGTCCTGGGCAACGTGTTCACGTCGTTCATCGCCGGCTTGGGGACGTTCGTGTGGGCGCTCGCCCTCGGCATCCCCTATGCGCTGCTGCTGGGCCTGATGGTGGCGATCTTCGACCTGATCCCGATCATCGGCTCGACGGTCGGCGGGATCATCGTCTCGCTCGTCGCCCTGACCGTGTCGCCCACGCTCGCGATCGCCACGGCGATCTTCTACCTGCTGTACCGCTTCATCGAGGACTACCTGCTGATCCCGCGCGTGATGCAGCGCACGGTGGCGGTGCCCGGCCTGGTGACGGTGCTCGCAACCGTGCTCGGCGGCGCGCTGCTCGGCCTCGTCGGCGCGCTCGTAGCGATCCCCGTGGCAGCCGCGATCAAGCTGCTGCACGAGGAGATCACCGCCCCTCGGCTGGAAGAGAACTGACACGCAGGACGCACCGCGGTGCACCCCAGCCGGCGTGTGTGCGACCACGGCGCGGCGGCGGCGCTTGGAGCGTCGGCCCGAAAACCCCTACGGTGCACACGATGGACGAGACGGTTCGAGCCTTCAACGAGCTGGTGGGGGAGCTCGACTACTCGATGCTGATCGTCGTCGCCGCCGCCGACGGCCAGCAGGCGGGGTGCCTCGTGGGCTTCGCCACGCAGTGCAGTATCGACCCGCCGCGATTTCTCGTGTTCCTCTCGGAGAAGAACCGCACGTTGCGCATCGCGGAGCGAAGCGGGGCGCTGCTCGTCCATTTCGTCCCCGCCGAAGAGCTCGGCCTGGTCGAGCTGTTCGGCACCGAGACGGGCGATGAGGTGGACAAGTTCGCCCGCTGCCGCTGGAGGCCCGGACCGGAGGGCCTGCCCGTCCTCGAGGACTGCGCGCAGTGGTTCGCAGGGCGGATCGTCGAACGCCTCACCGTCGGCGATCACGTCGGCTTCCTGCTGGAGCCGTTCGCTGCCGAGAACGGCAACCGAACATCGCCGTTTCTCTTTCATCGCGCGAAGCGTCTGGAACCGGGTCACGCCCCCTAGCGATGGGCCAACCGGGACCGAACCGGGCTGGGGCCGGCTTGACCGGGCCGACGTCCGCAACCGCGCGGGGGAGCGCTGGCAGGTCCTCGGGAGACGCGTTCTCGGACGTTCAGTCGTAGTGGCGCAGCGTTCGCCAGAGCTGCGACCAGGGGCGGCGCTCGCCGGCGCAGAGGATCACCGGGGCGCGCTGCTCCTGGTTGTCGAGGCCTTCGCCGTTGTTGACGCGGGCGCGGAGACGGCATCCGGTGAAGTCGCTCTCGGCATCCCGTAGATCGATCCCGACCAAGAGCGCAGTGGTATCGGCGTTGGGCGGAGGCCCCCAGAGCGCCCAGCCGTTGTGGCCGCTGTAGGGGTACGGGAGCCCGAGCGCCGCTCGGTAGTGCGCGATCGCGCCGGCCTCGCCGTAGTTGTGGGTGAAGATCGCGGTGCGCGCCTGCTGGGCTACGGGGAGCGAGCGGTACACGGCGGCGATCGTTTCGGTCAAGCGAGGCCAGCCGACGGTCTCGCCGGCGTCGGGGTTGAGCGCGAGCACGACGCTGCCGCGAAGGTCGCGCACCGGGAGCACGTCCAGCCCGATCACGGCGCTCGTCGCCGCCGTCAACGTGACCGCGGCGGTCAGAAGCGCTGCGCTCCCCCGGCGGTGCTGTGTCAGCCAGCTCTCGGCGCTGATCGCCCCGGCTGCGAGCAGGATCGGGTAGAGCCCTGCCATGTAGTACGCCTTCCCGCCCGTGATGAGGAACACGGGGATCAGGACGAGGTAGGCGGCGGCGAAGCATCGCAGCGCACGAAGCGATCGATCCCGCGCGAGACCGACGAGTCCCCTGATCCAGATCGGGGCGAGGAGCGGCCCGATCAGCACCAGCTGGAACGGGATGAAACCGGCCCGGCCGCCCTCTGCGCCGCTGCGCGCGATCGACGCTGCGAGCCGTGACTGGGGCAGGCCGTTGGCGAGCTGCCAGAGCCCGTACGGCAGCGCGCCCAACACCGCCAGTGCGGCGCCGGCGACGAGCCAGCGTGAACGGAGCAGCTCGCGCGGCCCGAGGGTCGCCAGCGCGAGCAGCACCGCGCCGATCACGATCCCGATCAGCGACTTGTTCAGCAGCGCGATCCCCAGCACCGCACCTGCGGGCAGCCACCAGCGCTCGTCTCGCGTTCTCACCGCACGCACGATCAGCAGCGAGACCACAGCGGTCGCGCACACGTCATAGGTGGTCGTGGTCAGGAAATGCCCTGTGACCAGGCAAACCGCCCCTGCCGCCCAGCAGGCACCGGCGATCGCCTGCGCCCTGCGGTTTCCTCCGAGCTCGCGAGCCAGCAGCCCGGTCGTGAGCGTCGTTACGCCGCACGCGAGTATCGCGGGCGCGCGCAGGAGAAGCAGCGAGCCGGGTGCCAGCTGATTCATCGCGTGGGCCAGCACGGGCGCGAGCAGCGGCTGGTCGGGGTATCCCCACGCCGAGTGGGCGCCGGCGGCGATGAAGTACAGCTCATCACGGTGGTAGCCGTAGCGGCCGCTGGTCAGCGCGAGCGCCAGCATCGCCACCCCTGCGAGTGCGAGCAGCGGAGCACGGGCGACCGGCGCGAGGCCACTCGGGCGACGCTCGTGGAACAAGGAGGCCTGGTGGAAGGTCCTCACCGGGGCCGACCCCACCCGTGCCCGCGCCGACTGGCTCACGCCGCCGGCTCGAGCTGCGGTTGCGACGGCCGGAGCGGGCCAGTCAGGGTGGCGGGTCACCTTTGGGGAGACACTGCCGCTGCGCGACCCGCCCGCCATCGACCGCGCAACGCGGCTGCAGGTCTGTGTGCTGATGCTCGTGCGGCTGGTGGTCGACCGCCGCTGCTCGGCGTACACGGTGCGTTCGTGGCGATGCGTGGCATCCGTGTTCTCACACCGAGTCTCGTGCTCGTGGAGCTCTCGTTGCTCTGGGTGCTGTTGTGCATGGCTTGAACCGGCGGGGAAGCATGTCGTCAGGAAGACTCCGGGATGTGGCAGACCTTCCACGCGCCCACGAGCCAGCACGTTCTACATGTCGGCCGCCGGGATGCTCTCTGCTGCGCCGCAGACCCGCCGTTGTCTCGCTGCAGCCACCGCAAGTCGCGAGATGAAATGCCTCCATCCTCGCGCGTAGCCATCGGCCTCGGGTTCGGGCAAGCCACTGTGGATGATCTCAACTCTCGTGCCTCCCGCCTCGGCGCGTAGGCGCACTTCGAGGGTGCTCGCGCCGACCGGCAGCCGCTCGGAGCCGGCGTGGCCCCAGCTGATCAGGAGGCGATGCGGAGCCTCGATTTGGAGGTATCGACCGCGCACCGGCACACCACGAACGTCGACCTGGAACTGGCCTCCCACTCTGGCCTCGAGCAGCGCCCACTCGCCCATCCAGCGCATCATCGCCTCCGCGTCGGTGAAGAACCGGAACACCCGCTCGGGCGGCGCCGCCACGTGGACGCATGCCGTGAGCGGCTCAGCCCTCATCGTCGGACTCCACCGCCTGCCTGAGGCGGTCGAGGCTCGCCGGCCAGAGCTCGCGCAGGAATGCCTCGAGGCCTTCGAGGCCTTCCGGACGTATCACGTACAGGCGCCGCTGGCCCTGGGCACGGACAGCGACGAGCCCCGCGTCCTTCAGCACGCGCAGGTGCTGCGAGACCGCCTGCTGGGTGATCTCGAAGTGGCTTGCGATCTCGCCGACCGAGCGCGGCTGATCGCGCACGAGAATGAGCATCGCACGTCGGCGCGGGTCGGCCACGGCGGCCAGGGCTTGGTCGCTGCTCATGAGACGAGCATACGCGCTCTCAGGCGAAGCCACAAGACACCACTTGTACAAGTGATACCTTGTGAGCGACATACACCACTGCCAAGGAGTTTCGCGATGGCCGACATCACGGTAAAGCGCTTCGATGAGATGGAGTCCGCCCTCGGCGGCTTGTTCGTGCGCGCACGAGCAGAGCTCGGCGTGCGCGCCTTCGGCTTGCAGGTGATCGATCTGCCGGCGGGCTTCGAGGGCTATCCCGAGCACACCCACCAGGACTCATCCTCGGATGCGACCAGCCACGGCCAGGAGGAGGTCTACGTGCCGCTGGAAGGGGACGGCACGCTGATCGCTGGCGATGAGCGCTTCGAGCTGTCGCCTGGCATGGCGGTGCGCGTCGGACCCGCACAGACTCGCAAGATCGTCCCGGCCAACGGTCGCTTGCGATTGCTGGCCATAGGCGGTGTGCGCGGCAAGCCTTACGAGGCGGTTCCTTTCAGCGAGCTGGATGCCGGGGAGACATCCGGAAAGCCCTCAGCGTCGTGATGAAGCTCCCCGCGCAACTCGAGCCGATCGAGTTCCTCGCGACGGCTCGGCGCGGGGTATCGGAGCCTGCCCCCAGGCCCCGATGACCTGTGGAGGGAAGGCCCGTACCCGACTGCTCTCAGCCGTCGAGTGGGACGAGCCCGCTCTGGTAGGCGATGACGACGAGTTGGGCGCGGTCCCGCGCGTGGAGCTTGAGCATTGCGCGGCTGACGTGCGTCTTGACGGTCAGCGGACTGAGGGACAGCTGCTTGGCGATCTCGTCGTTGGACAGTCCACTGGCGACAAGGATCATGACCTCACGCTCGCGGACGGTCAGCTCGGACAGCGCGGGGTGGACTGCGGTGCGGGATGGGCGCCGTGCGGCGATGTCTGCGATCAGCCGGCGGGTGATCCCTGGGGAGAGGAGCGCGTCGCCGCCGGCGATGACCCGGATCGCGTGCAGGAGCTCGGCCGGCTCGGTGTCCTTGACCAGGAAACCGCTGGCGCCTGCCAGCAGCGCATCGTAGACGTACTCGTCGGTCTCGTAGGTGGTCACGATCAGCACCTTCACGCCAGCCAGGCTCTCGTCGGCCTCGATGCGCTGAGTCGCCTCCAGGCCGTCGACGCCCGGCATGCGGATGTCCATCAGCACTACGTCCGCACGACGCTGGCGTGCAAGCGCAACTGCCTGTGCGCCGTCGTCGGCTTCGCCTACGACCTCCATGTCCTCGGCAGAGTCCACCAGCATGCGGAACCCGGCGCGGATGAGCGCCTGATCGTCGGCGAGCAAGACGCGGATCACGACCCACCAAGGGGCAGGCTGGCGTGGACGCGAAAGCCGCCCGCGGGACCCGGACCCGCCTCCAGATCGCCGCCGACCGCGGCGGCGCGCTCACGCATGCCGGGGATGCCGTGCCCGCTTCCCTGCCGAGTGGCGCCGGATGGTCCCCCGCCCCCGTCGAGCACCTCTATCTCCAGCCGGTTGGCGGTATACGCGAGCGAGACCGTGGCGGCGGTCGGGCCGGCATATCGCAACGCGTTGGTCAACGACTCCTGCACGATCCGGTAGGCAGCGAGGTCGACCGTCGGCGGCAGCGGCTGCCCCTCCCCGTGGACGATGAGGGTGGTGGCGAGTCCCGCGCGCACGATGCCCTCGACGAGGGCGGGCAGCTGGTGCAGACCAGGCGCCGGCGAGGTGGCGTCAGGCTCGTCGGCTTGGCGCAGCACGTTGAGGATGCCGCGCAGCTCGCGCAGGCCCTCCTTGCTCGCCTGCTTGATCGCCTCCAGAGCCTCGGCGGCCTGCTCGGGCTGCTCGGCGATGACGTGGCCGGCCACGCCCGCCTGGACGTGGATCGTTGCCATCGTGTGCGCCACCACGTCGTGCAGCTCCCGAGCGATGCGCAGCCGCTCGGCGTCGACCGCTCGCCGCGCCTGCTCGGCGCTGTCCCGCCGTCCGTAGGCGCGACGGCTCGCAACCCACAGCCCCAGCAGCAGCGCAGCGACAACCTCGCCCGGGATCAGCGCAAACCCGCCGCCGGTCGCCCCCAACGGATCGAATGCAGCGCTTGCGGCCATGAGCGCGACCATCGTCACGGCCGCGAGGATCACCGCCCGGACGGTCGGCGCCGCAACCGCAACGGCGTACAGCGCGACGACCGGGTTCAGCAGCGCCGCCCCGTCGAAGTAGCCCGCCCAGGTGTATGCGAGCACCCCGGCGAGCGACGCCGCGAGCACCACTGCGGGCCGCCGCCGGCGCCAGATCAGCACGAGCGCGCTGGCCGCCACGAGCAGGTAGGCCGCCGGCGGCGCCACCGGAACATGCTGGCCCGCCGAGAGCTGGCCGCGGGCGGGGTGGCTCTCGCCGAGCGAGCCGAGGACCGTGAGCAGCGCCATGACGATCGCGAACGCGGCGTCGAAGGCCAGCGGAGAGCGCCACGCCCCCTCCGCCAGGCGCGCCGCCGACAGCCCCGGCGGGCGGCGAGCAGGGTTGGCGGCGGTGGACCCGGTAGTCATTCCCGCGAGCGTAGACCCCGGAGTCGCCGTTGTCGTCGTCCGGTCGAAGGTGCTCGGCTACTCCAACCGGAGTAGAGCGGTTGGCAGGGCACCTCGGATGTCGTAGCGGAATTGCCTTCCCCTGGGCGACGACACGCCGGGCGGCGACCGAGATGCTTGCAGGAGTCACCACCCGACCGCGCTCCAGGAGACCCCATGCCGACATTCACCCGTTTCGTCCTCAAGCACAAGCTGCTGGTCGTCACATTCTGGCTGCTCGTGGCGGCTGCGGGCGCGACGACCGCAAGCTCCACAACCAAGCGCCTGAGCAACAGCTTCGCTATGCCCGGCGCCGCCTTTCGTGCCGACGCACGGATCCGGGTCCACTACCTCCACAACGGAGCCGAGGATCCGGTCGTCCCCGTGATCACGTTGCCGGCCGGCACGAGCGTCAACTCCCCCGGCGTCGCCCGGCGGCTGGACCGGGCGTTCGCCGCCGCCCGCGGGGTAGCCCCGACCGCGCGCGTGGTCAGCTACGCCACCACGCACGACCCGGCGTTCGTCACGCGTGACGGGCGCAGCACCTATGCGCTGGTGTTCACGCCCCAGGACAATCCGGTGGCGTCTGGCGACCTGGACGCTCGCATGGGGCAGGCGGTCGGCGCTGCCGTTCCCGCCTCCTGGCATGTGAGCGTAACCGGCATCCAGGCGCTGGCCACCGGCCAGCCGTCAGGCAAGGGCGCCGGCGTGCTGGCTGAGGCGATGCTCGGGGCACTGGGAGCACTGGTGGTACTGGCGTTCGTGTTCGCCAGCTTCCTGGCGTTCGTGCCGCTGGTGATCGCCGGCATCTCGATTCTCACCACCTTCCTCGCGCTCAACGGGCTCACGCACATCACCGCCGTCAGCCAGATCGTCGAGTTCCTGATCGCGCTCATCGGCCTCGGGGTGGCGATCGACTACACGTTGCTGGTCGTCACCAGATGGCGTGAGGAGCGTGCCCACGGCCGCCGCGGCGACGACGCGGTACAAGCCGCGATGGCCTCGGCCGGCCGCGCGGTCCTGTTCTCCGGGCTCACCGTCGGGATCGGCCTGCTCGCGCTGGTCGTGCTGCCGGTTCCGTTCCTGCGCAGCGCAGGCATCGGCGGCGTGCTGATCCCGCTGATCTCGGTCGCCGTCGCGCTCACTTTGCTGCCCGTGATGCTCGGCAGCGTCGGCCCGCGGCTCGAGTGGCCACGCGTGCGCTCCGAGAACACCGCCGGCCGCGGCTGGAGCGCGTGGGCCCGTCTCGTCACCCGCCACCGGGGGCTCGCCGCCATCGCCGGCACCGCCACCCTCACCGTCCTCATCATCCCCGCGTTCTCGATGCACATCGGAGAGCCCAGCACCGCAGCGCTGGCGCAGACCGGCCCCGCCCACCGCGCGCTGGCCACCCTGCGGGCCGGCGGCGTGCCCTCCGGCACGCTGACGCCAATCGACGTCCTGACCCGCCCCGACGCAGCTCCCGCCGTCGCTCACCGGCTCGCCTCGATGCCTGGCATCTCCGCCGCCGTCGCTCCGGTCACGGCGGACTTCCGCCGTGACGGCACGGCGCTGGTCACCGTGCTCCCCCGCGCCGAGACCAACCTGCCCGCCGGCCAGGCGACGGTGGGCGCGGTCCGCGCCGCGCTGGCGAGCGATCCCGTCGTGCTCGGCGTCGCCGGCTCCGGTCCGGCGACAATCGACTTCGCCCATGATGTGTACGGCAGCTTCCCACTGATGCTGGCGCTGATCGCACTGGCGACGTTCGTGCTGCTCGCGCGCGCATTTCGCTCGCTGCTGCTGCCGCTGAAGGCCGTCGTGATGAACCTCACGTCACTCGGTGCCGCCTACGGCGTCATGGTGTGGATCTGGCAGCACGGCCACGCCAGTCACCTGCTTTGGGGGATCCCCGCCACGGGCGCGATCACCATGTGGGTCCCGATCATGGTGTTCGCGTTCCTGTTCGGACTGTCGATGGACTACGAGGTCTTCATCCTGGCGCGCATGCGAGAGACCCACGACGCCACCGGCGACACGCGCACCGCCGTCGTGCAGGGAATCGGACGCACCGGCCGGCTGGTAACCAGCGCCGCATCGATCCTGGTCATGTCCTTCATCGCCATGTCCACCGGGCCGGAGACCGACCTCAAGGTTCTCGCGACCGGCCTGGGCGTCGGCATCTTCGTCGACGCCACCCTGATCCGCTGCCTGTTGGTCCCCGCCCTCGTCAGCATGTTCGGCGCGTACAACTGGTGGCTGCCGAGCTGGGCCGCGCGTCTACTCAGGGTCGAGCCGTCTCCGCTGCAGCCTCCGCGGATGCCCTCTGTGGAGACACCGGTGGCGGTCGAGCCGCGGGCCGTGCATGCCTGACGCGAAGATCCGCATGAGCTCCGACCGCGCGCATGAGGTCGGGGTCGGAGCTCATGTCCACTCACCGGGTGGCTCGACGCGCACGGCGATGACCGCTGCGGCCGGAGCGGTGGGCGATCCGCGCAGCGCGCTGTGGGGTCCAGCGGTCCCGAGCAACAATGCGCCCGCGGATCATCTCGCTCTGGCGTAGAGTCCGCCGCGTGCCTGCTTACGTCCTGCGGCTTCTCGCTCCGCGCACGAACTTCGCCCAGACCCTGACCGACTCAGAGCGCGAGATAATGAGTCGTCACGCTGCCCACTGGGGCCCGTATCTCGAGCGTGGCGAGATGGTCGTGTTCGGGCCCGTTCTCACCGACGAGGACTCGTACGGCCTCGCGGTTGTCGAAGCGGAGGACGAGCAGGCGCTGCGCGACTTCGCCGCGCAGGACCCGGTCGTGACGACCGGAACTGCCGCCTTCGAGGTCGGGCGGCTCGCCGCAGGTCACGTTCGCGGGGCCTGAGGGCCAGGGCCGTTGGAAGGACAGTCCGACAACCACGCTCCGTGAGAAGCGGGAGGGCGGCCTCGCGCTCGTCCCGAAGTCGACCCTCACGACGCAATCGGGACATCGAAGCGCTCCTGATCGGACGAAACGCGTGAGTGGCGGCGCCGGCCTGCCGATCGAGCTCGCGCCGGGAGAGCGCCACGAGGTGATCGCCTCCTCGGCTGCGCGGCTGCTGCTGCTGACTCCCATCAGCCGCTGGAGCTGTTGTTCCCCGCCTGTCCGTCGGGCATCTGTCCATTCGTCACCTGAACAAGAGCCGGCCGTCGAGCCGGGAGCGACCAACGGAGCAGCGATGGCAAGCTACGTATTCGCATACAGCGGCGGCAGAGGAGTGGCCGCCGACAGGCCGAGCGCAATGCGCAGATGGCCCAATGGAGCCAGTGGTTCAACGAGCTCGGTCCGGCTGTCGTGGATGGGGGCGCCGCGGCCGGGTCCGCAAAGACGGTCGGCCCTGGCGGCTCAGTCAGCGATGGCGGCTCACGTGGCCTGACCGGCTACTCGATCGTGTCCCCCGACAGCCTCGATTCGGCGGTCGAGCTGGCGAAGGGCTGCCCGGTCCTCGGAATCGGCGGGCCAGTCGACGTCTATGACGCGATCGCGACGTAGCAGCGCACGGAGGCGCACGGTCGGAGAGGGCCTTAGGTCCCGAACCGGCCGGCGCCCGTCGCCTGGAGGTACTTCAAGCCCGAACGGCGCGAGGCTCCGCCGGCGCAGTCGCCGGATCGCAATGTGCTACGATGTCGCACATGAACGTCGGGGTTCGAGACCTACGGAATCACACGGGCCGCGTGATCGACGCGGTCCAAGCCGGAGAGCGAGTGACGCTGACGGTGCGCGGGGAAGCGGTGGCGGACATCGTCCCGCACGCTCGGCGCGCGCGGTGGCTCGCCGGCGAGGAGCTGCGCTCGCATCTTGCCGACCGCGCAGCAGACGCCGGCCTGGCTCGCGACCTTGACGAACTTGCAGGTCAAACCGTCGATCAGCTGTGAATCGGCCACACGCTGGCCTGCTGGACACTTCGATCTTCATCGCGCGCGAGTCGGGTCGAACCCTGGGCGAGCTCCCCGAACGCGTCGCGATCTCCGTTGTCACGATCGGCGAGCTCCAGCTCGGCGTACTCGCTGCCTCGGACGCGTCGGCGAGAGCTCGCCGGGCGGACACACTTGCCTTGGCTCGCGCAGCCGACCCGATCCCCGTCAGCGAGGCGGTCGTGGCCGCGTGGGCGCGCCTCGTCGCCGACTGCCGAACGGCAAACGTGCATCGAGCGGTCAAGGTGATGGATGCTCTGATCGCTGCGACGGCGGTTGAGCACGGGCTGCCGGTCGTGACGCAGGACAGCGACTACGAGCAGATGAGCCGAGCCCACGAGCCCTTGCAGGTCCTCACGGTCTGACGAGCGCGGACCGGCAGCGCCGTGGTGGTCTCCTGTGAACGTCGCAGGGGCTCACCGACGGCGCCCCGTCTGGCCGCCGCTGCGACCGGCACCCAGGAGGGCGGGCCGCCTGCACGGGATCGTTTCGTGCGATTTCCCGTGAAGCGGCCCAGCCCGTTGGGTTCTACGCGACAGCGACGACCTTGATGCCCTCGGCGGCTATCTTCTCCGTCGCCGAGCGCGCGGTTTGGAGAGCGTGCTTCTCCTGCTCGAGGTTCTGGTTGAGCAGAGCAGCGACCTCCGATGCGCCACGCGCTTGTGCGTGGATGATGAGCGTTTCGTAGACGGCGATCTCGTGGTGCTCCGCCTCGACTGCCGCCGAGAGGATCACAGCGTCGAGGAGCGACTCATCCGTTTTCTTGATCGTCGCCTTGCCCTCCTTCGCGATGCCTTCGATCGCGCCGCAGGGAGAGTCGTCGATCTCCTCGCCGAGCAGCTTGAAGCACCGTTCGATGTTCGCGACGTGCCGTCGCGTCTCTACGCGGTGCTCGCGAAGCGCCTGTTTGATCTCCGAACGCTGGGCCTGTTCGTCGAGTTCGCCGAGCACGTCGACGAGCTGCTTCTCCATCGTGAGCGTCGCTCCGAGCTTGAAGGTGAAGACCTCCTCGGGCGTTTCAAGTTTCTCGAACATTCTCTACTCCTGTCTGTGACGGTGGTGAGATCGTCCGTGCGACGGCGAGTGCTCGTGCGGCACGCGGCCGGTCTCCTGGGGGCATTCCGCGAGAAGCTCTGCGGCATGCTCAATCGCTCGCGCCGCTCGCCTCGAACTCGTGTCGCTCGAAGGCGAGGCTGTTTCTCGGTGCGCGTGCCGGCCTGCCCATCTGGGCCACTCGGGATCGGCACCCCGCCTCATTCGAGACAGGTCCGTACTGGTCCGTGGCGGCGGTACAGCCGGCTGACTGAGCGGTACCCCCGCCAGCCGAAGCCAACCGGTCGAGGCGGCGGAAGCGTAACGATCGGGAGCGCTTCGGGGGTGTCCAGTGGCCAAAGCGGCCACCCCCGTTCGCGTCAATGCCAGCGGCTGATCTCGCCCGCCGGGAGGCCGCGAAGCCTTTGCCCTCGGCGCGCTTTGAGGTCCGCCGGGTAGGCGCCCCAGTCGCTGGTGCAGCTGCAAGGACCCGCCGCGATGACGAGGCGGAGTCAGTGGCAGCTGGCAGCCGGCGCGGGGCACGGACGGCTGCGCAGATCAGCGCGCCGGGCGATCGCCGAGCCAATAGCGCGGGCCGGGGCCCAGGTCGGCGGCTCGGTCGTCGGGGTTTGCGAACTTGCAGCGGTCGAGCGAGAGGCAGCCACACCCGATGCATTGCGTCAGTCCGGCCCGTAGGCGTTCGAGCTCGGCGATCCGCTCATCGATCCGCCCTGTCCACGTGCTTGACAGTCGCGTCCAATCGCGCCGCCTGGGCACCTGCCCCGCGGGGAGCTTCGAGAGCTCGTCGGAGATCTCCTGCAGCGTGAGCCCGACGCGCTGGGCGAAGACAATGAAGGCGATCCGGCGCAGCACAGCTCGCTGGTAGCGACGATGGCCCGAGCCCGCCCGCTCGGAGCTGATCAGGCCGCGGTCCTCGTAGTAGCGCAGCGCGGACGCGGCTACACCGCTGCGTTTTGCGACTGCGCTGATCGTCATCAGGGAGGACATGCCGAGAGTGGATCCCTTCGACCCTTGACTTCAAGCTGACTCGAACTTGTAGCGTATACCGCACGCAGGTCAAACGAAGGAGCAGACGATGACAAAGCCCCAGACAGCGAGTGAGCGGATCGCCGCGCAGGTCACCGCTTGGCCTGGTGTGAAGGCTGGGCAAGGCAGCCGTGGCGAGTTCGGCTTCCGGGTCGGGGGCCACGAGATCGGGCACCTCCACGGCGACCACGCCGCCCATTTCGGATTCCCCCGGGAGCTTGGCGCCGAGCTGCGCGAGCAAGGGCGCGTCGGGCCCCACCCAGTCAACCGGCATTCGACCAAGATGGCCGCGCGCAGCATCGAGGGAGAGACCGACATCCGTGAGGTGGTCGAGCTCATGCGCCTCAACTACGACCGCATCGTCGCGTCGGTGGACGTGCAGGAGGCGGACGGGGCCGAGGAGCATCGCGGAGGCCAAGCGTCCGCCGGCCCGGAGGAGGCTCCGACGAGCTCGTTCACCGACGACGAGCTGGAATACCTACACGGCGAGCGGAGACTCGCGCGGCTGGCCACCGTGGGGGAGGACGGTACTCCGCACGTGGTCCCCGTCGGCTGGTCCTATAACGCGGAGCTCGATGCGATCGAGGTCGGTGGGCGCAACCTCGCCCAGACGAAGAAGTTCCGTGACGTGCGGGTGAATGGTCGAGCCGCGGTCGTGGTCGACGATCTCGCGAGCACAGATCCGTGGCGCCCGCGCGGGGTTGAGGTCCGCGGCAGCGCTGAGGCGATCGAGGCTCCCGGCCCGCTGATTCGGATCCACCCCGAGCGGGTGGTCTCTTGGGGGGTCAGCACCCAACGCGTGGGGCAACCCTCGGACTAGTCCGTCTCCGTTCGCACAGCACGACGTCGGCCCGAGACGGGAGGAAGCTCGGGCGGCTCTCGGGTTGGTGATCTCGCGCCCCCTCTCGGGGCGAAGAGGCATCAAACCCCTGTCGCGGCCGTTTTTGCGATGGAGCCAGCCGGGATCGAGCCGGTGACCTCCTGCTTGCAAGACCGCCGGGCTGGTGAGCCTGACCCGCGCAAACACAGGGATTCCCTGCAAATGCGCGGGTTCTGGTCGGAAGCGCCACACCCGCTGACACCCGGCGACACCCTCTATCTGGCGGTGAAGTGGCAGCGAGAGCGCGTTGAAGTGGCAGCGAGAGCGGCAACTCGCCGGCGCGATCGAGCGAGATGGTCGGCTCGGCCCCATCTGATCGTCGAGAATGTGAGCGATGATCGCTGGTTTGGCATTAGCGCTGGGCTCGGCGCTCGCCACGAACGTGGCGTTTCTATTCAAGCAGCGCGGTGCGGTGCTGGCACCGCCGGTGAGGGCACGTCACCCGCTGCGCAGCGCTGCCGGCCTGTTCCGCTCCCGCTGGTTCTCAGTGGGCTGGGCGGTGGCGTTGGTCGCTTGGGGACTTCACGTGGGCGCCCTTGCCTCAGCGCCGCTGTCGATCGTGCAAGCTGTGCTCTCCGGCGGGTTGGTGTTTCTTGCGGTGCTCGCCGAGCGGTACTTCGGTTTTCGACTCGGCCGGCGGCAATGGGTTGGTGTGACCGTCACGGCCGCGGGGCTCGCCGTGATCGGGATCACCGGCGGGTCGCACACGAGCGGGCTGCGTCAGTATTCGCTCGCGGCGCTGATCGCCGTGGAGTGTGGCATCTTCGCGCTCGGCGCGGTGCTGATTCGCGTATCGATGCGTGGGGATCTCGCCCCGGTGGCGCAAGGGCTGCTGCTAGGGGTTGCCTCCGGTGTGCTGTTTGGGGTTTCAGACATCGCCCTGAAGTACCTCACGGGGGCGTTACACGGAGGACTCCAGGGGATCGTTAGCGAGTGGACGTTCACGGCAGTGGCAGCATCGGTCCTGGCGTTCTATGCCTCTGCTCGCGGACTTCAGCTTGCGCCGGGCGTGACTGTGATTGCGTTTACTTCGGTCGCCGCTAACCTCGCTGCGATCCTGGGCGGGATACTCGTATTCCGCGACCCGATCGGGATAGGCGCTGCGGGTATCGCCGCTCGGGCGATCGCGTTTGCCCTCGTGATCGGCGGTGCGGTGCTGATGCCCGCCCCAGTCCGCGCGGTTCGGGCGCCGGGGTGACCAGCGTGATCGAGCGACTGGACTGAGCGGATCACGGACGCCGAGAGACGGAGCAGACAGCGCCGCGCGGTAGCCGACCTCACCCAAGAACGCAGGTCTCATGGTGTTATGCTGTTCAGAGGACGGTCGCTGGTTAGCCGACTTCTCGCTAGCTGGACCAGCCGACAATTGGCCTCCGCCTGAGCGGTTCCGACTTTCAGAGTTGGATGCACCGCTTCCACAGGACACTACGCCTTGGCCCTTGGGCTACCGCTGGCGTCCAGTAGGAGGTCACACATGTACACCCGACGACACGCCCTCACCTGGAGTGCGCAAAAACTCGGGATTGGGCTCGCGATGCTCGTTGGCCTGGTCCTCTTCGCCTACTTCATTTTGATAGCCGTCGTGGTGGTCGGGCAGGCCGTGGCAGGACTCGGCTCGTAGCCGGCAGAGAAGAGCGCTCCGGCCGCAACTTCGACACTTGCCGGTCGGAGTGCAACGGCCCAATGACGCTGACCGAGATGGCAAGCACCTAACCAGACGGCGGGAGGAGCTGGCGATGGCAGGAACTATGGATTGCGGTTCGAGCAGGGACGAGCTGATCGATCGCGCTGCGCGAAGGACAGGATGGGCGGGTAGCGCCCTCGCGGGCGCCGCCTCAGATCTCCGCAATGCCGGCGCCGGTTCGGAAGACCTGACCGGCCTCACAGAGGTCGTGCGAGATGAGGCAGACGGTCTCGCGCGCCTGGCGGACCACATCGAAAGCCGCAAGGGTGAGAACGCACCGAAGATCGGTGTCGCGCGCCCTCCGAGGGTCGCGCGAAAAGTCCGACTCCCGTATCCGCAATGTGGGGGGTGGGCACGATGACGCGGCGGCCCGCACCGCGCGACCCACAGGACCGGGACCGGCCCGGCACCTCGGGCGCGGCCCACCGTTTGACCGTGGCACAAAACGCGACCGGCTACTGGGCTGTACGACGGGGGACGACGCATCTCACCGGCGCGCTGACGCGCACTTCCGCAGAAGGCGAGCGTCAACTCCTAGAAGGGCTGGGGGAGCGCGCCGCCAGGCGCGCAACGACACGGCGAATCGGCGAGCACCACCGCCGTCGAGCTTAGCCCCGTGCACCGTTGTGCGGATCGCAACGAGCTATAGTCAGAGGTGCGCTCGGTGAGCCTCGGCTCTTCTTGCTTTCCCAGCGAAGGTGTCCAAGAAGGGCAGAGAGGCGGTTGGCTATGACCACCGCAACAAAGAAACCGCGCACTCCCACGCAACGCGCTCGCAAGGGACGTGCAGGTCGCGTGTCGGCGCCGCTGGAGTTCTTCGTCTATGAGGACAACGGCGGGGCCTACCACTGGGCGATCGCTGGTAGCGGCGAGAGCCTCGCCCGATCCGGGAGCTTTGGCTCGTATGCCGAGGCTGAACGAGAAGGACGCCACGTTCGTGACGGCGCCGAGTCAGCGAGGTTTGCGAGCCGGGCCGCGGGCGACGGCGCGGCGGCTCTCGGAGGCCGCGACGCCGGCTCGGCGCGCGAGGAATCAGACGTAGGACGGTGGCTGGATGAGGGTGGCCACTTTAGAGGCCAGGAGGCCGGGTCATAGCCGGGGCGACGCTTACGGTGGCGGCGCAGCCAGCGCGTGCCGGGGCTGCACCGTCACGGCGATCGGAGTACCTCTGTCCGTGCGGACACGTTTCACAAGCGTTCGGGTGTGGGCGTCATCGGGTCTACTTCGAGCGGGGCGACACGCGGCTGGACGACCCGGTGATGGTCGGTGTCTGCTCGGCGTGTGGGCTTGTTCTCCCTGGCAAGCGCGACGCGACAAACAGGCCTAGCCCGTGAAGCTCCCGGCCGAACAGACCGGGGCGGCGGATCTCGCCGTTCCAGCGTCGAGAAACGGCGCTGGGGTACCCTGCTTAGCGGTGGGTGACGCGATGCATGACACGGCGCGCGAGGAGGCATGGCAGGCCCATATCAGGGACGCCGTTCGGATTGGCGACGACGATCTGCTCGCGGCGCTCGTCCAGCAACTCCACGAGCTGAGGTTGGTCGAGCTGCGACGGGCGCTCACAGGGCTTGAGGGGGAACCCCACGCGCTACGCCGAGTCGCGGAGGTGGCATTTCTCTCGAAGCCGGATCCTGAGAACGGGCGATAAGCACCTGAACAATCGAGCGCCGAGGTCCGTACGAACGAGTCGCCGAGCAGGACGGCTGCGTGGGTTCCTCAACGCGCGTGCGGCACCGCTCGTCTTTGCGAGGCACATTAGGCTGGTCGGGCGGATCGAGACCGCATTCATGCTCTGGCGAAGGAGGCTAGGTGAACACTTGGGAGCTCAACGCGCTTGACCTCAAGCCGCGGTTGCCGGAGATCCTCTCCTCCACCGAGGCGGCGCGTGTGATCGTGTTGGACCTCGCTGAGGGCGAGAGCCTCTCCGACCACGAGGTTCACGAGCGCGCGTGGCTTGTCGTGATCGACGGTGCGATCGAGGCGACCGCCGCCGGCGAACGCGTGAGTGGCGGCGCGGGCCTGCTGATCGAGTTCGCTCCAGGCGAACGCCACGAGGTCATCGCCTCCTCGGCTGCGCGGCTGCTGCTGCTGCTGACTCCCTGGCCTGGGAGCGGACATCCCGGGGCGATGTCGATCCGGGAGAAGCTCTATTCGCGCCGCCACGCCGCGAAGCGAGCTAGGTGACGGCAACGCGCATCGCTCGCGCAGAGCTGCGGGCTTCTCCCTAAGCAGCGCTGATGGACGCCCCGATGATGTTCACGGTGGGGCATTCAACGCGCCCGCTCGAGGAGCTCATCGGCCTGCTGGAGGCCGTGTGCGTGCGCGAGCTCGTAGACGTCCGCAGCGTTCCTCGATCGCGGCGTCACCCTCAATTCGAGGGCGAGGCATTGGCGAGCTCGCTGCCCCTCGGTGGGATCGCCTATGTGCACGAGGGGGCACTCGGTGGGTTTCGGCGTCCACGGCCGGACTCACCCAATACGGGCTGGGAGCACTCGGCATTCCGTGGCTACGCCGATCACATGGCAAGCGATGAGTTCCGTGGCGCACTGGCACGCGTCCAGGCACGCGGACAAGAGCACGCCACGTGCCTGATGTGCGCCGAGGCGCAATGGTGGCGCTGTCACCGACGACTCATCGCAGACGCCCTCGTAGTCCGCGGCTGGCGTGTTCTGCATCTTGGGTTGCACGCCACAGCGGTCGCGCACGAGCTCACTCCGTTCGCGGTGCTCGGGGAACACCACACGCTCACCTACCCTCCGCTCCAGGCCGAGCTCAAGATGGAGGGAGACCTGCGGCCGGGTTGAGGCGTGTGCGTGCTAGCTGGCGAGGGAGATGAAGCCGCCGACGATCGCGCCGTAAGCGGTGTGGGCCACGAGTGTCGCCAGCGGCGTGCCCGGGCCGTAGTTGAGCATCATGAATCCCGGCGGCTCCAGGAACGGCCGGTCGGCGGCGGAGCTGTCAGAGGTTCCCATTCGCGGGTGGACGACGGGCAGCAGGACGTTGACCAGCGCGCTGCTGGCGAACAGCCCGTGAAGGAGGCCGAACAGGGCCCCGAGCGCCCAGCCGCTGTGGCCGATCGCGGCGAAGATGCCGTAGTAGATGAAGGCGAAGCACTGCCCGGCGACGAAGTGCAGGACATAGCCGAGCGCCTTGGCGCGGGTCCGCTCGGCGGAGAAGGCCGTGCCGAGCAGGAAGGGGAGGTCCATCCGCGTCAGGCCCAGCTCGCTGGCCGTTCGCAAGGCGGTCGTAAGGATCACGGTGCCAACGAAGCCGCCGGCGACTGCGCCCCAGGCGCTCATGCGCGCTCGGCCTTGCTCAGCGAGACGGCGGCGTGGATCAAGCTGAGATGCACCAGGCCCTGCGGGATGTTGCCGAGGAAGGCTCCCGTCTCGCGGTCGACCTCCTCGGCGTAGAGGCCGACGTCGTTGGCCAAGGCGATCAGCTCCCGCATCGCGTCTGTAGCGTTGTCGAGCTGTCCAGCGCGCGCGAGGGCGTCGACCAGGAAGAACGAGCAGCAGAGGAACGCTCCCTCGCCGCCGCGCAGACCGTCCTCGCCGCTGTAGCGCGAGAGCAAGGG
This sequence comes from Solirubrobacteraceae bacterium, assembly GCA_025934395.1. GTDB lineage: Bacteria > Actinomycetota > Thermoleophilia > Solirubrobacterales > Solirubrobacteraceae > Palsa-744. The sequence goes on from JAICYC010000005.1 coordinate 43,459, forward strand.
ACCACGGCCGGGCTCGCGCCTCAGCGCGTCGATGGTCCCAGTCATCTGTGGGTCGCGCTCGCCGCGATAGTCCATCAGCGCGCCGAGCAGCACGCTGGCGTCCAGCTCGCGGCTCTCGGCCGAGCGAACGTAGCTGCCTAGCTCATCCGACCAGCAGCGGGTCTCGATGAAGTCGCTGATCGTGTCGCCCTCGGCGCGCCATCTCGCGGCGTGTCGTCGCGGAAGCCAGCCCGCGTCGGCCATGCGCACGGCGCGGTCGAGGGTCACCCAACACATCATCTTTGAATGGGTGAAGTGAAGTGGCTCGCTACGGACCTCCCAGATCCCATTGTCGGGCTGGCGCCAGATCTCACAGACGAGATCGGCGATCTCCGCCAGGCGGCGGCCTGTCTCGCGATCGAACCCGTCACGCGCGCCGCCATATAGCCAGGCCGTCTGCATCAGATCGCCGTAGATGTCTAGCTGCCGCTGCTCGGCGGCTTCGTTGCCCACTCGTACCGGCCGGGAGTCGCGATAGCCGGACAGGCCGAGCGTCTTCTCATGCGCCCTGGCGCCGCCATCGAGGCGGTAGAGCACGCTTAGGCGCGGATGCGTCAGCTGCGAGGCGTGAAGCAGCCACCAGAAGAACGCATCGGCCTCGCCGGGGCAGCCCAGTTGCATCAGCGCGTCGAGCGTGAACGCGGAATCGCGAACCCAGCAGAAACGGTAGTCCCAGTTGCGCTCGCCGCCGATCTGCTCGGGTAGCGACGCCGTGGCCGCCGCCGCGATCGCGCCGGAGGGTGCGTGGATGAGCAGCTTGAGCGCTAGGGCGCTGCGGATCACGGCATCCCGCCACGGCCCCTCGTAGGTTCGCCCCGCCGCCCAGTCGCGCCAGAAGGTGATCGTCGCCTCAAAGCGTGATTCGACCCCCGCCCGCGACGGGAACACGAGCGGCTCCTGGTGGGCCGCACCAAGGACCAACAGCGCAGCCTGGCCCTTCTTCGCGACGAAGTCGCCGCTGATCGAGCCCTCGTCAAGGATCGGATCGCCGGCCGCCCAGGCAGACAGAGCAACGGCGTCCCGACCGCTGGTCGCGACCGGCGTTCCGCCCCGGAGACCGATGCGGGGGCTGCGGCTCCCGTAGGCGAACCGCGGCTCGACCCGCCAACGCATCGCGACGCACCCCGACAAGCACTCCACCCGCCGGGCGAGCTCGCGGGCCGGAGCCAGGCCGAGGCCGGGCAGCAGCATCGCGTCGGTCACGCGCACCACGCCCTGCTTCGTCACGAACGTCGTCTCAAGGACGTTGGTCTCGGGCAGGTAGCGGCGCTCCGTCGTGAACGCACACTCGGGAGCGAGGCGGAAGCTCCCGCCGCGCTCGGCGTCCAGCACGGCGGCGAAGACACTCGCCGAGTCGAGGTCAGGCAGGCACAGCCAGTCGACCGAGCCATTGCTTGCAACCAGCGCCACGGTCCGCCCGTCGCCGATCGCAGCGTAGTCGCGAAGCGGTGCGTATCCGGCGCTGCGCACGACGCCAACCTAGATGACCCGCCGCGTGCGCCCCAGGGCCACGCGCTTGGCGGTGCCTGTCCGATGGGTTGTCCGTCGCGAGCTAGTCGCGATGGAGGCCGGGACGATCGAACTTTGTGAGGCCGGGAGGATCGAACATGGACGCGAGCCGGGCGAGCGTGAGCGCGGCGAGCATCAGGCCGAAGTCGCGCAGCGCGATGTCGTAGTAGCCGGAATAGCTGAACAGGTTCACGACGATCCCGGCAAGCCACGCGGCGACCAGGTAGGCGCCGTAGCGGGGCTTGATCGCCGCGGCGATGCCGGCCACGATCTCGATGACGCCCACGATGTGCATGGTGTGCAGCTTGCTCAGCGGGCTGAGGTGCGCGATCCACGGAGCGAGATAGCGCTCCCAGTTGACCAACACGTTGGCGAACTTGTCCGCGCCGAAGACAATCGGCAGGACAGTGAACCCGATCCGCAGCAGCGTGAAGCTCTGGTAAGCCGGATCGCCGCGGAGCCGGTGGAGAACACGCATAGGCGGTGATCCCTCCCGTGAGATGGGACCTGTGAGCGGAGTGGCTGACATGGTGCCTCCTTCTGAGATGCAACTGTCGTGGGCCATCACCTTCCTTGGTGTCGCCCGGCGACCGTTTCTTACGACAGCCGGGCCGAGCGCCCGGGATCCAGGGCGCCTCGCAACCGGGCCGCCGACGCGTAAGAAGCGGCCGGCGACTGTCACTAAAAAAGCGTGCGACTGTTCAATCGAAGGCCGGAGGCAGCAGGCAATCTGGAGTCCGTCGCGTGGCGGATCGATCGGCTTCGCGACGCGGGCTTCCCTGCGTGGCTCGCCGACGGCGTGGCACGCGACGCCGGCTACGACGTCCACGCGCTGCTCGAGCTAACCGACCGAGGCTGCCCCGCCGAGCTGGCAGCCCGGATCCTCGCCCCGCTGAGAGATGAGTACGAGCCGTGCCGATAACACCTCAGCGCCCGTCCACCGTGGCACTAAGGTCGTGCTCCGGTACTGTCGATCGCGCATTGATGGACTCGTCGAAGATCGTGTTGAACCCTGCCGGTGCCGAGCAGGAGTCGCGGGTGTGGATCGAGCGGCTCACCGCGATTGGTTCGGAGCGCGACGCGGCGCTTGCGGAGCTGCACGCGCTGCTGTTGCGCGCGGCGCGCTTTGAGGTGGGCCGCCGGCGCGCCGCGTCTTCGCAGCTGCGTGGCGGCGACCACGATGACCTCGCCCAACAGAGCGCAGACGACGCGTTGCTCGCGGTGCTTGGCAAGTTGGGAGATTTCCGCGGGGAGAGCCGCTTTACGACCTGGGCTTACAAGTTCGCGCTTTATGAGGCGGCCGCCAAGGTACGCAAGCGCTCCTGGCAGGGCCGCGAGGTACCGCTCACCGCCGAGGCGTGGCCGCTGATGGCCGATGATCACCAGCGCACCGCCCAGCAGTCTGTCGAGATCACAGAGAGGCTCGCGGCGCTGGGGGAGGCGATCGAGCGTGAGCTAACCCCGCACCAGCGTGAGGTACTGGTCGCGCTCGCGCTAAACGATGTGCCGATCGACGTGCTCGCAGAGCGGCTCAATACGACCCGAGGTGCGCTCTATAAGACGCTCCACGACGGGCGGCAGAAGCTCAGGAGCGTGCTCGCGGCGCGAGGCCTCGGTCTCGACGAACACAAGGAGCAAACCCCGGCATGATCGCACCGGGCCACTCCAACCGCGATGATCTGCTCGCGCGCCTCACCGGTCCGCCGGGTCCGGAGCTCAGCTGCGAGGAGTGCTTCGCCCAACTCGACCACTACGTCGAGCTCGAGCTCGCCGGGACCGACGCAGATACGACGATTCCTGGGATGCGCGCGCACCTCGAGGGTTGCTCGGCGTGCGGAGAGGATCACGAAAGCCTGCGCGCGCTGATCGCCACGGAGGCGAGAGCAGACACGTAGCGGCAAGCGCTACGCGGCGCACCACGTGCTGTAGTTGAGGACTCGTCCGATGTCACGGGTCGGTGGAGACAGTAGTGAGGGCCAAAGCGCCTCCGCCGAGGAGATGACCGACATCAGTCCGGCGTCCGCCGTTGTTGGCCTGGACGAGGACGAGCTCACGGTTTTGCGCCAGGTGGGCGACCAGTGGGGGCGGGCGTTGGCTCCGCGGCGTGCGTGGTTGCGCGCGCTGCCCATCGATCCGGCTCTGCATCGGTTTCCGCGCTCGCCGCAGACGGGCGATCATGGGCGCTTTGCGATGGTCGACTTCGTCGAGACCGACGACCCGGCAGAGATCGTGGCCACCCCGCACGCCGGTGCCGGGGCCTCCGGGTCCAGGCGCGCGGCATCGACGTGGCGTCGGGTGGTGTTGGGGGCGCCGCTGAGAAGCAGCGCCGTGGCTCACGAGCGGATGCGCAAGTTGGTGGCGCTGCCGGTGCTTTCGTCTGACGCGCTCTCCTCGGTCGCGTATGGGCCCGAGGCGATGCTCGCCGTGCTCGCGCTGGCCGGCAGCGGCGCGCTGGGCCTGTCGCTGGAGATCTCGGTGGCGATAGTTGTGCTGATGGTCGCCGTGGGCCTCTCATACCGCCAGCTGATCAGGGCCTACCCGCACGGTGGAGGCTCCTACATCGTGGCCGGCGAGAACCTCGGCGAGCTCCCCGCGTTGATCGCGGCGGCCGGTCTGATGACCGACTACGTGCTGACCGTGGCCGTGTCGATCTCCGCCGGGGTCGCGGCGATCACCTCGGCCGTCCCCGGCCTGACCCACGACGCCGTCCCGCTCGGGCTCGCGACGATCGCGATTCTCTTGGCGGGAAACCTGCGTGGCGTCCGCGAGGCCGGCACGATCTTCTCAGCGCCCACCTACGCGTTCGTGCTGGCCATTTTCGCCCTCATCGCCGTCGGGCTCATCGACGCCTCCGCGCACGGCTTTTCGCCTCCCCACGTCGTCGGCCTCAAGCCGATCGAGGGCATCACCGTGCTGTTGGTGCTGCGTGCCTTCTCCTCGGGCGCGACGGCGATGACCGGCATAGAGGCGATCTCGAACGCCGTTCCCGCCTTCCAGCCGCCGTCCTCGCGCAACGCGCGAACGGTGCTCACGCTGATGGTTGGTCTGCTGGTCGCGATGTTCGCCGGCCTCGTGGTGCTGATGCACGTGGATGGGATCGTCCCCCGCGCTGGCCAGACCGCGCTCTCGCAACTGGCCCATCGCAGCTTCGGGTCTGGACCGCTGTACGCCTACGTGCAGGCCGCCACGGCGCTGGTGCTGCTGCTGGCCGCCAACACCGCCTTCAACGGCTTCCCGCGCCTGCTGTCATTCATGGCCCGCAACGGGCACGCGCCGCGCCTGTTCCTACGGCTCGGTGACCGTCTGGCGTTCAGCAACGGCACGATCGCGCTCGCCGCGGCGGCCGCGATCCTGCTGGTCGCGTTCGACGGCCGCACCGACCCGCTGATCCCCCTCTACGCCGTCGGGGTGTTCATCGCCTTCACCTTCTCCCAGATCGGGATGGTCGTGCACTGGTGGCGCCGACGCGAGGAGCATTGGCGCAAGAGCATGCTGCTCAACGCCCTCGGGGCCGTGCTCTCGGCCGTTGTCTTCGTCATCGCCGCGGTGACCAAGTTCAGCCAGGGAGCATGGGTCGCGCTGCTGTTGATCGTGCTGCTCGTGCTCCTCGCCTGGCGCATCCGCCGGCACTACGACAGCGTCCGCCAGGCGCTCGCCCTACACCCGCTCGACCCCCCCCGCGGCCCACGATCCGATAGTGCCAGCGCTCGTCCGTGCCCCGAACAGCGAGAGCTCGCGCACCAGCCAACGCGCCGAGGACGACGAGAGTCCCGACCAACTCCGGCATCTGGCGGTCGTGCCGATCGTCCGCCTGGATCTGTCCAGCCTGCGCGCCCTGGCCTACGCCGCCTCCCTGGGCCAACCGTTGCTGGCCGTGCACATCAGCCCCGGCGAAGACGAGGCAGCACGCTTCCGGAGCTACTGGGCCGCGTGGGGCGATCACCTGCCGCTTGAGATCGTTGACTCCCCCTACCGGGCGCTGGTCGCGCCGCTGGCGTGCTACATCGACGCGCTGCGCACCCAGCGGTCCGAGCTCACGCTAACCGTCATCCTGCCCGAGCTGATCGTCAAGCACCGCTGGCACCAGCCACTGCACAACGGCACCGCCCGCCGGTTGCGACGTGTCCTGCGACGCCAGCCGGGAGTAGTCATCATCACGATCCCCCTCCACCTGCCGACCTGACCGCGGGTGTGAGCGCCGCGGCCCACCAGAGGTCACTCACCCCGAGCGCCCCGCTGACTCACCAGCTTTGGTCTCGGCCTGCTCGCGATGATCTCTACCGCGCCGAACCACTCGAGCGGTCATCGACGAAGAAGGCCTGGATGATGACGTCGGAGTCGATGTGGGCTTTGGGCGAGGAAGGCCTTGCGCCGATCGTAAGAAGGAAACGCCAAGCGACGCTAGAGCAGCGTGTCAAGCCAGCTTCGTCTCCGGCGGCCGCGGCTGCGGGCCATCGTGATGCGCCTGCCCGGCCTTGCCGACTGCCACCCGGCCGGCGCCCAGGTGGGCTGCGTGGTGCGCAGCCGCCATGAGGCGCTGATCCGCTCGCGCCTGCGCGTCGACGGGCGACCGTCTCGCCGACACCGACATGCCGCTGACGTGAAGCTCGAGAGCTCTCACGATGCCTGAGTACGCCCTGCGGCTGCGTCGCTATGACCCGCAGTCGGGACAGGGCGCCTACTGGGAGCAGTTCACGGTCGAGCTGGACGGCCACCGCTCGGTGCTCGACGCGATCCTCAAGCAGCGTGCGGAGCGCGATGGCACGATCGGCATCCGCTGCTCCTGCCGGTCGGCGATCTGCGGCTCCTGTGGAGTGCGGATCAATGACAAGCCGGGGCTGGCCTGCCACACCCATCTCGACCGCGCGGCGCAGGCCGGGCGCGAGGGCAGTCAGGTGATCGTGGTCGAGCCGATGGGCAACATGCCCGTTATCAAGGACCTGATCGTCGACATGGACGCGGTCCACTGGAAGAAGATCCAGCGGGTCACGCCCTGGCTGATCAACAAGCAGCCGATTCCCGAGCGAGAGTACGTCGTGCCCAAGGAGAGCATGCTGGACATCACCCAGTCGATGGCGTGCATCCAGTGCGGGGCGTGCGTGTCGGACTGCCTCTCGCTGGAGGTGGACCCGCTCTTCATCGGGCCGGCGCAGCTCGCGAAGGCGTATCGCTTCGTCGGCGACCCGCGCGACGCCCAGCACGAGCAGCGGCTACGCGAGCTGGCCGAGGATCCGCACGGGATCTACGACTGCACGCATTGCTGGGCGTGCATCGACGCCTGCCCCAAGGGGGTCGCGCCGATGAGCCAGATCATGCGCCTGCGGCGCCTCGCCGGCTCAGACCACCAGATCGAGGACGCCAATAACGGCCACCGCCACGAGCTCGCCTTCACCAATAACATCGCTCGCAACGGCTTGCTGGCGGAGGCCGACGTGCTGCCCGATTCCTACGGTGGCAAGCTCCATCCGCGCGCTATCGGAGTGCTGCTGGCTTCGCTGCCGGTGATCCTGCGAGCGCTAGTGCGGCGTAAGGTCACACTGCGCAGCGCGCTGCTTCACCCCCATCGCGGGCGGTTTAAGGACCTGAGTGGCCTGTTTGACCAGATCGAGCGCCGCGCCGAGCGCCGCGAGCTGAACCTCTACATCACCGGCTACGACAGCGCCGAGCCTGCGCAAGTCGCCGGGAACGGGCCGGCGATGGTCGCCACCGGCGCCAGCCCCACACGAGGCGCCGCAGACGAGGGCGAGGGCCGATGAAGGTCGCCTACTGGCCGGGTTGCGTCAGCCGCGGGTTCACCCCCGAGCTGCACGGCTCGATGGCCGCGGTCGCGCCGCTGTTGGGGATCGAGCTGATCGAGCTCGACCGCGCCGCCTGCTGCGGCGCGGGGGTGATCGCCGAGCACAACCAGGAGCTGGCCGACACGCTGAACGCGCGCACCTTCGCACTCGCGCAGCAGACCGACGGCGAGCTGATGATGAACATCTGCTCGACCTGCCAGGGAGCGCAGACCGAGTGCCAGACGCGCCTGGATGCCAACGCCGACTACCGCGCCCAGATCAACCGCTCGCTGGCGACCCAAGAGCTCTCCTACGAGGCCGGGCTGACCAACAAGAACTTCCTCTGGCTGCTGGTCGAGGAGGTCGGCCTCGACGCGCTCCAGGCCAAGGTCAGGCGGCCGCTGAGGAACCTGCGGGTCGGCCCGTTCTACGGCTGTTACATCGTGCGCCCGATGGACCAGCTCGCAATCGACGACGAGCACCCCCGCCACCGCTACCTGCACTGGCTGATCGAGGCACTCGGCGGCACCGTGATCGACTACGCCGGCGTCTATAAGTGCTGCGGCTTCCCGATCATCACGATGAACCGCGAGGCCTCGCTCAAGCAGGCCGCCCGCCACCTCGGCGATGCGATCGACGCCGAGGCCGACTGCCTGGTGACGCCCTGTCCGCTCTGCCACCTCAACCTCGACCTCCAACAGCCGCTGGCCGCCAAGCTGGCCGGCCGCCGGCTCGGGATGCCCGTGCTCCACCTCCCCCAGCTCGTCGGGCTCGCGCTCGGCCTCGAACCCAGGCAGCTCAGCATGGACAAGCACATCGTCAGGCCCAGCTCGGTGATCGACTGGTCGGCCGCCGTCGTGGCGGCGAGCGCAGCCTAGCTGGGGCAGCTATGGGCGGCCGAGGACCGGCATGCTCGCTTGGATTAGACGGCCGGCTCTGTAGGCTCCGCCGCCGTCTGCCCACCTGCCAGCTCTCGCGGCTGCGACGGTTCCGCAAGCCTGGGCACCAGTAGCCGGTGACTCTCGATGATCGCTGCCGCGACGTCGGCGACCTTGCGCCCGTTGTGCTGCGAGTGCTCGCGCAGCATTCCGAAGGCTGTGTCGCTGTCGATCACGTGACGAGCCATCAGGATTCCCTTCGCCTGCTCGATGACGCTGCGACGTCCGAAAGCTCCCTGCAGGCTGTGGTACTCGGTGAAGCGCTGCAGCGTGATGTCGATCGCGCTCTGCAGCTCCTCGGGGGAGGCGTCGACGATATAGGCGAACACACCGCGCTTGGCCGCCTCATGGACGTAGCCGGGATCGCGTGCCGCGAGCAGCGCGATCACCGGGCAGGAGGCTTCGCGGACGATCTCTCCAATTAGCTCGAGCGCGTGCTCCGAGGAGACGCCGAGCCCGACAAGCGCGACGTCGGGATCCTCTCTCGCCGTCACCGCACCGACCTCCTTGACGTCGATCTCGCGCGCGATCACCTCATGACCAAGCCCGGCGACGACCTGTGCCAGGAGGTCGAGCCTGTCGCGTCGCTCGTTGGCGATCAGCACGCGGAGATGCTCGACTCCGTTCTCAGCCATCGCCCGATCGTGAGGGCGGGGGACCAATGTCATAGCCGAATTTTACCGGGCGCCGGCACGCTCGGTGCGAGTGCCCGCCGACGCTGCGAAGGCGTTCCAGAGGCAACGCTCCCACAACGCCCTTGCCGGTGCGCAGCGCAAGAGCGGCTCGAGCCGGGGGCGACGATGGTCGAGCGCGTGGGTCTCGCACCACCACGGTAAGACGTGGAGCTGGACCGACGCTACAGCCTAGGACGGCCCTCGAGTTGGCCAGTTGCTAGCAGGGGGGCTCGGCGAGCGAAGACCGCTGGTGAGTGCTGCCCTCGCATCGTTCCGCCCTTACGAAGGTGCTCTCGTCGGCGCGACATCAACCGCAAAAGGACTCGATCATGCAGCCGTGGAACCTGAAGATGCCACCTGAAAGCGGCAACATGGGCCGGCGCGAGTCCGGGTTCGCCTCAGCCGCTCGCGATCGTTTCGGGCCTCGCGGCTCCATCAGTCTGAGCCGCCTGCCCGCCTGCGGGTCGCCCGGGTCTCGGGCATGAGCGAACCGGCTGGACGGCATCGGGTGGTCGTCGTAGGGGGCGGCTTCGGCGGCCTTCAGGCCGTCCGCAGCCTGCGGCGTGCGCCGGTCGATGTCACGCTCGTCGATCGCCGCAACTTCCACCTGTTTCAGCCGCTGCTCTACCAAGTCGCGACCGGCGCGCTCTCGCCAGCGGAGATCGCCACGCCCCTGCGCGTCGTTCTCAAGCGCCAGAAGAACGTTCGCGTGGTGTTGGGTGAGGTTCGCGACTTTGACCTCGATCATCGGCGCCTGGTGCTGGACGCGCTCGCGAACGGCGACGACGGCCTCGTCATTCCCTATGAGACGCTGATCGTCGCGGGCGGCTCACGCTATTCCTACTTCGGGCACGACGAGTGGCGGCCATTCGCGCTCGAGATCAAGTCACTGGAGAGCGCCCTTGCCGTCAGGCGGCGGATCTTCACCGCGTTCGAGGCGGCCGAGATCGAGCAGGACCGCAAGCGCCGCGAGGCGTGGCTCACCTTCGTGGTCGTGGGTGGGGGACCGACCGGGGTCGAGATGGCGGGACAGATCGCCGAGCTCGCGCGCGACACGCTGTCTCGTGACTTCCACTCGGTCGATCCCCGGCGCGCCCGGATTCTGCTCGTCGAGGCATCCGAGCGCCTCCTACCAGCGTTCTCGCCACGGCTCTCGACACGGGCGGCGCACACGCTGCAGGAGCTCGGGGTCACCGTGCTCCTCGACACGTCGGTCGTCGACCTCGACGAGGAGTCGGTCGTGAGTAAGGGCCCTGGCGGCAGGAGCACGCACGTCCCGACGCGCACGATCGTCTGGGCTGCCGGCGTCGTCGCCGGTGAATTGTCGGGTGCGCTCGCCGCCGCCAGCGGCGCAGCGCTCGACCGCACGGGACGCGTGGCGGTGGGACCTGAGCTGACGGTCGAGGGACACCCAGAGGTGATCGCGCTCGGCGACATGGTGAGCGCGCACGACACGGCGGGCAACGAGGTCCCGCTGCCCGGCCTCGCCTCAACGGCGATGCAGCAGGGCCGTTACGCCGCCAGGTCCGTCCGCCGGCGCGCGCGGGGCAAGTCCTCAGAGCCCTTCCAGTTCGTGGACAAGGGCAACCTCGCGACGATTGGCCGGGCCCACGCCGTCGCGGAAATCAAGGGCATTCAGACCAGCGGCATGCTCGCCTGGCTGATCTGGTTGAGCGTCCACATCTTCTACCTGATCGGCCTGCAGAACCGGCTGCTCGTGCTCACCCGCTGGGCATTCAGCTTTGTGACCCGCGGACGCGGCGCGAGGCTGATCACCGGGGAATCGGCTGCACCCGCAACGGCCGGGACCGCGACGGTCAGCGGCAGCGAGAGCAACAGCTGATCGCTGGGCGTCGCTAGCACGATTCGGTCCAGACGAGCCAGCGGCCGCGGGCCGCCGTTGACGTCGCAACCAGCGGGCAATCTGAAACGCGCTCGTCTGTATCGCACCCAGCCAGTCCCGCCCGCGCACTCGGGGGCGCACGCCCAGACCAGACCGCACGCCCCGCCCGTCGGAGTCCCCACACGCCGGATTCACCGGCGACGACCCACCCCAGTCTGACGCGCCGACTGCGCGACCCGGCTAGCAGTCCAACCGCCCGTGCGCCTCTCGCGTCAGTGTGCTTACGAAACGAAGGTCGATGCATCACCGGTTTGGTCTGTTGATGAATCCCGTGCTTGCACGAGCGCCCGGTCTGAAAGGATCGCTCGATTCGCGCCGACGGCGCGGCAGCAAGTGGAAGGAGAGGCGTGCCCAGCGTCGTTTCGATCCTTGAATGCGATCCGGACCTAGCGGAGGACCTGAGCGACGAGGATCTCGCGATCGCGCGCCGCCACCTTGTGGCCGGCGTTGAGGGCTACCCACGCGGCACATGGATCGTCGGCCCGGACGATTTCGACCCGGTCGCGAACCTCGGGCTATTACTCGTCAGAGGCCTGCTCGCGCGGCAAGTCACAATCGGCGACCACACGTCCGCCGAGCTCCTCGGCCCAGGCGACGTGCTGCAACCATGGCTGCGGATCGGCCCCGATCAGTCGGTCGCCGTCGAGGTCGGTTGGGAAGTGGTCCAGGCTGTGCAGGCAGCGGTGCTCGATCGCGCGTTCTGCGCCCGAGTAAGCAGGTGGCCGGAGATCACCGCGGCCATCTCGCGACGCATCCTGCAGCGCAGCCACTGGCTGGCATTCCACCTCGCGGTCTGCCACCTGCGCCGCGTCGACGATCGGCTTCTGCTGGTGTTTTGGCACTTCGCTGACAGGTGGGGCACAGTAACCCCGGAGGGGGTGCTGCTCGACATTCCGCTGACGCACGAGTTGCTCGCCGCAGTCGTAGGTGCGCGCCGTCCCATCTGAGCCGTGAGGGTAGCGGTAGGCCGCCTCACCGATCAAGGACGAGTTCGTTCTCGACCACGATCGAGGTGGCTGCTGCTCGGGCGACCCCCCGCGGAGCTGCGAGAACTGCATGAGCGCGCAAGCGGCGCTCGACGGCGCCCGGAACACGACAAATCTGCGGAAGCTCCAGGGGGTTGATGCTCACGGGCGGGCCCCCTTTTGGTTGGCGCGCTCGCTATCACCCGATCGTTCGCTTCCAGCGAACCGCTCATCCTGGTCGCTCTCTGCCAATGTCATCTGGAGGCGAGCGCGAGCCGGTCTCGAATGGACCGCTGGATTGACCTGCGAGTGCGGCGCAGCCGCTGGCGAGCCGCCTGATCGAGGTCGTCAGCGGCGCGCGCGCATGGACTGCCTCGGCTCGCTCGATCTCGCCAGCCAGGGTGCGTCATCTGGCGCGCCTGCGAGCGACGCCAACGTCCGCCTGATCGGACCGTCCGGCTCTGGCTGTGAGCCGCCTGCCGGCGATTTGTCATCGGTCAAACTATCCACCGTCGTCGCCGCACCCCTAGGCTAATGCTGGCTACACTCCTCTAGCGGCGTCTCAACCCCGGGCGCCGGACTGCAACGCAGGCCCAAGAATGATTGGCCTGCAAACGATCCGCCCTCAGCAGCGTGGGTTGGAGCATCGGTCGACCTGAACATTTGGTTGACGATGAAGCTAACTCAACGCTAAGGAGAATCAGGTGGAGGCTTGCGTCGACTCTCTCGAGGAGCGACCGGCCGATGGGGGTGCAGGGATCTTCCCATCGAACGATGGGCTGGGCGGCGCATCGCCGAGATCGGCCTTGCCGCCCGCACCGCCGCGACCGAGCCAGCGAGCGGTGCCTGAGCGGCCGCTGGATGGCGAGTCCCAGGCGTGGTGGGATCGCCTGCACGGCTCGGAGCCGGTGCGGGACCGCGCACTCGCCGAGCTCCACGAGCGCCTGCGGCGCGAGGCGTGGTTCCATGTCCGGCTGCGCACCAGAGGGATCTCGGACTTCCCTGCCAGCGATCTGGAGGATCTCGCCGTAATGGCCGCCAACGATGCGCTCCTCGCGATACTGCGCAAGCTCGAGGGCTACCGGGGCGAAAGTCAGTTCTGGACGTGGGCGCGAAGATTCGCCCAGCTGGAGGCACCGGTCAGCATCCGCCGGCGCATGGGACGCGATCACCTCGCGGATGACCCCGAGCGCGCGTTCGCCGTGGCCGACGACGGATGCTCGCCGCAGGAGCGCGCCGAGGTTCAGGAGTTGCTGCGGAGCGTCAGCGCCGTGATCGTCGACCAGCTAACAGCCCGCCAGCGAACCGTTCTGGTCGCAAGCGCGATCAACGGCGAGTCCGCCGCGGCGCTCGCGATCGAGCTCGACACCACTCCCGGAGCGATCTACAAGGCGCTGCATGACGCCCGCAGAAAGCTGACCGCGCAACTCGCGCTGCACTGAGCGTCCCCGGGGGAACCCGAAGGCGCCTTGAGGGGATCCCCGTCGCATCCTCGACCGGGCGAGGTAAGAACGGACCCGGCAAAGACGCTAGGGCGACATGGGTAGCTCCTCCGGCGGCGGGTTGATTCATAAGGCGCGCGGCGAAGCGAAGCCGTTCCTGTTTGTGCTTGCGGCAGTCGCTGCACTGGGCGGCTTCCTCTTCGGATACGACACCGGGGTGATCTCGGGGGCGCTGCTGTTCATCAAGCCCGCGTTTCACGCGACGACGTTGCAGCAGCAGTCGATCATCGGTTCGTTGCTGGTCGGCGCGGTGGTCGGCGCGGCGGCGTCGGGCTATCTCGCGGAGGCGATGAGCAGGAAGTGGACGAAGGTGCTCTCGGGCTGCATCTATGTCGCTGCGGCGCTGTGGAGTGCCTTCGCCTCGGGTGCGACCGAGCTGATCGCCGCGCGCTTTGTGCTTGGGCTCGCGGTCGGGACTGCGTCGTTTGTGGCACCGATGTACATCGCGGAGGTTGCGCCCCGGCAGATCCGCGGAGGGCTGGTGTCGTTCAACCAGATGATGGTGGTGATCGGGATCCTGATCGCGTACATCATCGACTTCCTGTTCAAGGGAGTCGCCGACAACTGGCGATGGATGCTCGGCTTGGGCGCGGTTCCCGGCGTGGCGTTGGCCGTCGGGATGATCCTGATGCCGCACAGCCCACGCTGGCTGATGGAGCGGGGGCGTGACGACGAGGCGCGAGCGGTGCTCGAACGAGTCCACCGCCGCGCCAAGGGCATCGACAGCGAGATGGAGGATATCCGGCACGTGGTGGCCGAGGAGGGAGGTGTGCGCGACATCGTCCGCGCGGCCGTTCGCCCGATGCTGATCGTCGGAATGGCGCTCGCGATCTTCCAGCAGATCGTGGGTATCAACACGGTCATCTACTACGCCCCGACGATCCTGCGCTTCACCGGCAGCAGCGTCTCGAGCGCGATCACCCAGACCGTCTTCATCGGCCTGACGAACGTCGTCTTCACCGCCGTCGCGGTGCTCCTGCTCGACCGCTTCGGACGGCGGGCCTTCCTGCTCCTCGGCACGGTCGGGCTGATCGTCTCGTTGCTGGTGCTCGGAGTGTTCTTCGCCTCGGCCGGTGTGCGTCACGCTGCTCCCGACCTGGCGCTGTTCGCGCTGATCCTCTACATCGCGAGCTTCGCCATCGGACTGGGGCCGGTCTTCTGGCTGATGATCTCCGAGATCTTCCCGTTGCATCTGCGAAGCCCCGCGATGGCGCTCTGCACCATCACAAACTGGGCGTTCAACTTCCTCGTCTCCTTCACGTTCCTCTCCTTGGTGAGCGCACTGGGGAGGAGTGGGACGTTCTTGCTCTACGCCGCCGTCGGCCTACTCGCGCTGGTGTTCTTCGCCACGCGCGTCCCGGAGACGAATGGACGCAGCCTCGAGGAGATCGAGCAGCAACTCCAACACAAGCGCCGCGGCAAGGCCCTTGGTCGAGACGACTCTCCGGCCGTGGCAGCAGCAATCGCTCACTACGTGACGGGGGCGAGTGGCGAGTGAGCTCTGGCTTGTTGCGGACCCGTGGAGGCGAGCTGAGCGCGACGGCTCCTTCTGGACGCCAGGTCGAGATCGCTTTGGGCGAGCTGCGCGCCTGGGTGGTGGAGGTTGGCGGCGGGCTGCGCGCATACTGCGTCGGTGGGCGCGAGGTGCTTGACGGCTACGCCGCCGAGGAGATCTGCAGCTCCGCTCGAGGCCAGTGCCTCCTCCCGTGGCCGAACCGCATCCGCGACGGCACCTACGAGTTCGCGGGTGTACGCCAGCAGCTCCCCTTGACCGAGCCAGAGCGGCGAAACGCGATCCACGGTCTCACCCGCTGGGCAAACTGGATTGTCGCGGAGCAGGCACTTGACCGCGTCACGATGGAGTACCTGCTTCACCCGCAGCCTGGTTACCCCCACGCGCTGGCACTTGCGGTCGAGTATTGCCTTGACGCCGACGGCCTCACGGTTTCAACGACGGCGACGAACCTCGGCGCGAACGCGTGTCCGTACGGCGCGGGCGCGCATCCCTATCTGACGGTCGGTACGCCGACCGTCGACAGCGTCGTCCTGCAAGCGCCGGGCAGCACGCGCCTCCGAAGCGACGAGCGGGGGATCCCGACGGGCTTCGAGCCGGTGGACGGAAGCGAGTATGACTTCAGGCGGCCGCGGCTGATCGGTAGCACGAAGCTCGACACGGCCTTCACCGACCTGCAGCGTGACGATGACGGTCGGGCGCGCGTGCATGTTGCCTCCCCGGACGGCGAGGCGGCAACGCTCTGGCTCGACGAACGCTACCGGTATCTGATGCTCTTCACCGGCGATCCGCTCCCGGATGTGAACCGCCGCAGCCTCGGTATCGAGCCGATGACCTGCGCACCCAACGCGTTTGGAAGTGGCGAGGGGCTCATCATCCTCGAGCCGGGCGAGTCCTTCACGGCCCACTGGGGGATCGAACCCTCGTGAGCTCTGCAAGCACAGGGTCGTGCGAGCTCGAGGGCAAGGTCGCGCTCGTTACCGGCGCCGGCAGCGGGATCGGCTACGCGATCGCGGAGTGCTTCGCCCACGAGGGCGCTGCGGTCGCGATCGACTTCCTCGGTCACGGCGAGGACGCGCAGGCGCTCGCGCGCGACCTGAACGCCGCGGGCGCGAAGGCCGTCGCGCTTGAAGCGGACGTCGCCGATGCAGCTGCGGTCGAGGCGCTGGTCGCGCAGATCGTCGAGCGGTTCGGCCGGCTGGATGTGCTCGTCAACAACGCCGGGATCGAGAAGTCGCAACCTTTGCTTGAGATCGACGAGGCCAGCTGGGACCGCACGCTGGCGGTCGACCTCAAGGGGCCGTTCCTCTGCCTGCAGGCCGCGGCACGCCGGATGAAGGAGAGCGGCGGCGGCTCGATCGTGAACATCTCCTCGATCCACGAGGACTTCCCGTTCCCGAGCTACGCGCCCTACGCGGCAGCGAAGGGCGGGCTGCGCATGCTGATGCGAAACGCCGCGCTCGTGCTCGCGCCGCTCGGGATCCGGGTCAACAACATCGCGCCCGGCGCGATCGCGACGCCGATCAACGCGGCCACCCTTTCAGATCCAGCGAAGGTTCAGCGGCTCAAGGAAATCGTCCCGCTGCAGCGGATGGGAAAGCCCGAGGAGGTAGCCGAGGTGGCGCTCTTTCTCGCATCTGACCGCTCGTCGTACGTGACCGGCTCGACCTACTTCGTTGACGGCGGGATCGTCCGACACGCGGAGGCGCTCTGACTTGCTGCTGGCGGCGAGCCCTCAGCGTCTCGACGTCCCACCGGCACGAGGAGAACTCGACTAGCGCCCATGCTGGGAGCCAACGAGACAGCTGCGTGTCGCCGTTGTGCCCAGGGAAAGCTTGAGCGCCGCGGCGTCCACCCGTAAGAACAACGTCCCAAGCGACGCTGGAGGAGTACCAGACAGTCCCGCCGCGATCTCAGCGGCCATCTCTGTCACCGCCATCTATCCCGGAGGTCCAAGATGTCCACAAACCTTACCCGCGACCCGCCGGCGCTCCGATACGGCCTCGAGCCGTTCGGCTCTAATCGCTTCGAGCATTTCATGCAGTCCGTCGCGGCTGAGCTGACTCGTCACGGCAAGAACATGACTCAACCGTGTTCAACGGCCGCCACTCCTGCCGCTGACGTCGGGATGATGGACCGCCGCCGGCCGCGTGCGGGCGCACGCCATCACGGTGCAGAACAAACGACCCACCGATCCTGATCGAAGCGGCCATGAGCGCACACACAGCGACCACCGGGGTCCTCGCCGAGTCGGATAGCACCAAGCGCCAGGAGATCCTCGAGATGCTGGCCAAGGCCTACTGGATGGAGATCGAGACCGTGATGAGCTATATCGCCAACTCGGTCAACCCTGACGGCGTCCGTGCGCAGCAGATCATCGAGTCGCTCGAGCAGGACGTCTCTGAGGAGCTCGGCCACGCCAAGCAGTTCGCCAACCGGATCAAGGAGCTCTACGGCGTCGTGCCCGGTTCGATGGAGTTCAACGCCGAGCAGACCTACCTCCAGCCGCCCGAACACCAGACCGACATCGTGCACGTGATCAGAGGCGTGATCGAAGCCGAGACCGGCGCGATCGAGCACTACAACCGCATCATCGAAACGACGGACGGCCTGGACTGGGTCACCCAGGACATGGTGATCGCGATCCTCCGCGATGAGGAGCGCCACCGCCGCCTGTTCGAGGGCTACCTGCGCGAGTATGAAACGGACCGCTCCGGGAACGCACGTCCCGCGTAGAGCGAGCATTGCCCGGAAGCACGTGGCAGCCGGCGCTGTGATGGATCGTCCCGCCATCAAGCTCGCGCGCAGCCCTGGCCCGCGCGATGATCGCGACTAGGTCACGGCTTGGTCGCCGGCGGTAAGACCTGCCCGTGGGTAGACGCTAGGTGTATATGGACTTCAACCCGGTCGAGCCCGGCTGATGAGCGGTGTCTACGTGACCCGAGGGGAGCGCCATGAGCAAGCAGACCTTCATCATCGTCGGTGCGAGCCTCGCCGGCGCCAAGGCGGCGGAGGCGCTGCGCGAGCACGGCTTTGAGGGGCGTGTCGTGCTGGTCGGCTCAGAGCCCCAGCGACCTTACCTGCGCCCGCCGCTGTCGAAGGAGTACCTGCGCGGCGACGTTGGCCTCGAGAAGGTCTACGTCTACGAGGAGCCCTTCTATGAGGCCCATGCGATCGAGCTGCGCACCTCAACGACCGTCGAGCGCGTCGAGCCGAATTCCTCTGAGGTCGTGTGCGCCGGCGGCGAGCGGCTGCGCTATGACCGGCTGCTGTTGAGCACGGGCGCTCAGCCCCGTCGGCTCTCGATTCCCGGAGCAGGGCTCGGGGAGATCTACTATCTGCGCAGTCTCGCCGATTCCGAGCGGCTACGCGAGCGCCTAAGCCGCGGTGGAAGGCTGGTGGTGGTCGGCGCGGGCTGGATCGGCTGCGAGGTGGCTGCGTCAGCCCGCCAGATGGGGCTTGAGGTCACGGTGATCGATCCTGCCTCGGTGCCGCTTGAGCTTGTGCTCGGGGTTGAGATCGGCGCGATCTACCGCGAGATCCACGCAGACCACGGCGTCCAGGTGCTGCTCGGAACCGGCGTGGAGAGCTTCGAGGGCGTCGGCACGGTCGAGCGGGTACGCGTCTCGGACGGGCGCGCCATTGAGTGCGACTTCGTCGTCGTGGGCGTGGGCGCCACGCCCAGTACCCAGCTTGCCGCCGGCAGCGGGATCGTGGTCAAGGACGGCATCGTCACCGACGAATTCCTCCAGACCGCCGTGGATGGCGTGTTCGCGGCCGGCGACGTCGCCAATGCCCGCCACCCGCTGTTCGGGCAGCTCCGCGTCGAGCACTACGCCAACGCGTTGAACCAGGGGCCGGCGGCGGCGCGCAACATGCTCGGCGGTGCCGATGCCAGCGACCGTGTGCTCGATCACCCAATCGCCTATGACCGCATCCCCTACTTCTACTCCGACCAGTACGACGTCGGCATGGAGTACTCGGGCCATGCCACCGGCTGGGAGGAGGTGGTGTCCCGCGGCGACGTGGAGGGGCGTGCGTTCATCGCCTTCTGGCTGCGCGACCAGCGGATCCTGGCCGCGATGAACGTCAACGTGTGGGACGTGACCGATCAGATCCAGGCGCTGATCCGCTCGCGCCTGCGCGTCGATCGCGACCGCCTCGCCGACCCTGACACGCCGCTGACCGAGCTCGCCCCGGAGCCTTGCACGCGCGATGCTGAGAGTGTCGCGGCGAGCTTGGAGTCAAAGCCCGTTCCAGGCAAGGTGGCCAAGCAGCCCCCCGTTCCGTGGCCCCGGCCCCACAGCCGACTGGAGGTCGAGGTCGAGGATGTCGTGAGGGCCCTGCGCGGACACCAAGTGCTCAGTCACGCAGGGCTCGTGGATGCCTGCGGAGCGGCTCACTGGGCAGATCGCAGCTTTACGCAAGCGCTCGGCGAGGCGGTTTCCACCGGAAGGGTCAGACGCCTCGGTGATGACCTTTACGAGATCGCCGAGCCGTCGTCTCCGGCGAGAACGGCATGAGAGCGCGCGCGAGAGCTCCCATCGTGGGACGGAGAGCCACGGCAGACGGGGGGCCAAGTAGAGCGCAGCAGGCAGTCGGTGACCGGCGGGCGGGCGATCGAGGCAGTGCGAGAGCAGCTTCGGCGCGCCCGCCGAGCGACACGCGAGGCGCGAAGGGAGCACTCCTATGAACGAGCATGAGCAGTGGTCAGAGCTGGGCCAGCAGCTGCGCGTCGACTCTGTGCGCGCGGCGGCGGCGGCGGGATCCGGTCACCCGACGTCGTCGATGTCGGCGGCGGATCTCATGGCGGTGCTCCTCGCGAGGTACCTGCGCTGTGACTTCGCGGCGCCGGCTGCTGCGCTCAACGACCATCTGATCTTCTCCAAGGGTCACGCATCCCCGCTGCTCTACTCGCTGTACAAGGCGGCGGGCGCGATCTCAGACGAGGAGCTGTTGACCTTCAGAAAGCTCGGAAGCCGGTTGCAGGGGCACCCCGCGCCCGCGATCCCGTGGGTCGATGTCGCCACCGGCTCGCTGGGCCAGGGCTTGCCGTGCGCCGTCGGGATCGCTCTGTCCGCCAAGCGCCTGGAGCGGCTGGGCTACCGCATCTGGGTGCTCTGCGGCGACAGCGAGATGGCGGAGGGCTCGATCTGGGAGGCCTTCGATCACGCCGGCCATGAGGCGCTGGACAACCTGATCGCGATCATCGACGTCAACCGTCTGGGCCAGCGCGGGGAGACCATGCTCGGCTGGAACACCGCCGCCTATGCGCGGCGGGCTGAGGCGTTCGGCTGGCGGGCGCTCGAGATCGACGGCCACGATCTGGCGCAGATCGACGATGCATACGAAGAGGCGCTGGCCGGCGACGGCCAACCGGTGGCGATCGTCGCGCGCACGATCAAGGGCAAGGGCGTCGCCTCCGTGGAGAACCGCAACGGGTTTCACGGCAAGCCGCTCGACGATCCCGATGCGGCGATCGCAGAGCTCGGCGGGCTGCGCGCGCTCACCGTCTCCCCGACCCCGCCGACCGGCGACGAGGAGCCCTACCGGTTCGCGACCGCAGACGCGCCGGCGGCGAGATGGGATCTCGGCGAGGAAGTCCCCACGCGACTGGCCTTCGGTGAGGCGCTGACGGCGCTCGGCGCCGCCGACGGGGGGATCGTCGTGCTCGACGGAGAGGTCGGCAACTCGACCTATGCCGGGCTCTTCGGCGAGGCGCATCCGGAGCGCTACTTCGAGATCTACATCGCCGAGCAGCAACTGGTCGCGGCCGCCGTCGGGCTGCAGGTCCGCGGCTGGATTCCGTTCGCTTCGACCTTCGCGGCGTTCTTCTCGCGCGCGTACGACTTCATCCGGATGGCAGCGGTCAGCGGCGCGGACATTCGCCTCGTCGGCTCGCATTGCGGCGTATCGATCGGCGAGGACGGGCCGTCGCAAATGGCGCTCGAGGATATAGCGGCGCTGCGCTCGGTTCAGGGCAGCACCGTCCTTTACCCCTCGTGTGCGAACCAGACGGCGAAGCTCGTTCAGGCGATGGTCGAGCGACGCGGAATCGTCTATCTGCGAACGACGCGGGCCTCCACGTCCATTCTCTACGCAGCGGAGGAGGCGTTTGCGATCGGCGGATCACGCGTGCTGCGCTCCTCAGGCGACGACGAGATCACGGTCGTCGCGGCGGGGATCACCGTGCACGAGGCGCTTGCCGCTGCCGACGTGCTCGCCGCAGAGGGACTGATGATCCGAGTCATCGACCTCTTCTCGGTGAAGCCGATTGATGAGCAGACGCTGCGAGAGGCTGGCGAGGCCACCGGTGTCATCGTGACCGTCGAGGATCACCACCCCGAGGGCGGCATCGGGGACGCCGTCCTTGAGGTGTTCGCCGAGCAGTCCTCGCGGCCTCGGGTCGTGATGCTCGCGGTGCGGGAGATGCCGACCTCCGGGACACCCGCCGAGCTGCTCGCCCAAGCCGGCATTGACCGCACGCACATCGTCGATGCCCTGCGAGCGCTCGCTGGACAACGCCTCACGTCGGCCTCGCAGCGCGGGAAGTCCGGGAGGACAGGATAGAGGGCCGCTACATGTTGAGGATGTTGACCGCGCGGGCGGCGACCAGCCCGACGGTCAGAAAAGACGCGATCGACTCGATCAGCATCAGGCTCTTGATGCGAACGCTCAGCGGCATGGCATCGGTCGGGCTGAATGCGCTTGCGTTCGTGAACGAGACATAGAGGTAGTCCAAGAACGCCGGACGCCAGCCCCGCAGCGATGGCTCTCGAGCATCCATCTGGGGAAACAGGAAGTCCGGGGCGCGGGGCTCGTGCGCGGTGCGCATGTGCGGACCGCCGCGATCGACCTCCCAGAACCACAGGCCGAATGCGGCCACGTTCGTAAACCAAATCTGGGCGGCCGACAGGACCAGTGCTCGCCCGCCGCTCCCGCCACCCTTGAGCAGGTAGTGGATGAGGAGTCCCTCCGCCGCGAAGTTCGCAGCGGTGACGAGCGCGATCAATCCGATCGACATACGCCGGCGAACGGGCGTCTGGGTGTGGTGACGATAGGGCGTCGAGATCACCAGCCCGAACAGCAGCACCCCCTCGAGCGAGGGCACGAGCCAGCGAGGACCGACGGTCAGCCTGCTCGGCAGCGCCACGTACAACACCACCGCTGCCAGTACTGCGAGCTGAGCCTCCCAGAAAGGCTCAACGACGCCGAGCTCCTGGTGATGCCCGCGTAGCGTGCTGAACCTTTTCGAGATCACCTACGCAACGCATATTCGCCACGCGGCAGTCGATGCCTGTCGAAACGGACCGACGCTGACCCAAGGGGATCCGTATGCGATCCCCACCAGAGACCATCTCGTCGCCCATGTCTACCGACGCGACGGCACCGCCTCGATCCGCGTCCGCTCGTGGTGGCTGGTGGTCGCGGCGCGCATCAGTAGAAGAGCTTCGGATCGACGCGACCGAGCAACTCCTCACCGGCGAGGAAGCGGCGCAGGTTCTCGCAGAACAGCTCCACGATGCGCTCGTTCTCATGGATCGAGAGCGCGGCGGTGTGAGGGCTGATCAGCACGTTGGGCAGATCCCACAGCGGACTGTCGGTGGGTAGGGGCTCGGTGGCGAACACCTCGAGCGCGGCGCCTCGCAGGCGTTGCGTGCGCAGCGCCTGTACCAGAGCCGGCTCGTCGATGACCCCGCCGCGGCCGGCGTTGACCAGGATCGCGCCCGGCTTGAGGTGGCTGAGTGCCTGCGCATCGAGCATCCCGTGCGTCTCCTCGGTCAGCGGCAGCGTCACGACCAGCGCGTCGGCTCGCCCGAGCAGGTCGTGCAGACGGTCTGGGGGATGAGCCTCATCGACGTCCGGGGAGCCGCTCGCGCCGCTGCGGTTGACGGCGAGCGTGCGCATCCCGAACGCCTTGGCCAAGCGGGCAACCTCGGTGCCAATCGCGCCCAATCCGAGGATCAGCAGGGTGGCGCCGCTCAGCTCAGCTACCGGATAGTGGTCCCAGTGGTGCGCCTGCTGATCGGCCCGCAGGCGCGGCAGGTCCTTGGTGAACGCGAGCAGCCCCAGCAGGCAGAACTCAGCCAGCGGACCGACGTGCACGCCGCTCGCGCTCGTGACCGTCACGCGCTCGAGCTCCTCCAGGGTCAGCCCGGCCGCCTTGACCTGCTCGCCGGTGCCGGCGGCGGTTCCCTGCACCCAGCGCAAGCGAGGGTTGCTTCGCACCACCGCGGCCAGGCCGTCCGGCGAGTCCCCGGGGAGACCGAAGAGGATCTCGGCCCTGTCGAGCAGCTCCTGCCAGCGGCGCTCGGCGTCGCTATTGCGAGTGAAGCCCTCGACGCCGCGGTGGTCACCGGGATAGCGGACCGGCGGCAGCAGGTCCGGTTCGTAGAGCACCTCGATTCCGTCGGCGACCGCATGGATCGGCTCCATCGGCTCTTCCTCGATCGGCGTTGCAATCGCCACAGTCAGCGCATGACTTAAGACCCTTGCCACCACCAGACTCCTCGTCTAGCGCTCAGACGCACTGCGTCTCGTCCGGCCCGTTGACGGGTGGCGGCCGGGTGGCGTGCCAGGCAGTGAGCGTCGACGCCGCGGGTCCTGGGGGAAAGGACGGGTTGCGGCCCGCCGCGCCTGGATCTGTGGAACGATCATCAGGATGGGGGCAACAGGGCGTCGCTCACTGCCTGGCACGCTCTTCTAGCGTCAACCGGCCGGTGGTTCTTACGGTCGAGGTCTGACGCGGTCAACGAGACCGAGGCCGCGCCGGCAACGCCGTGGATCGCCGCGGCCGAATGCGCTCCCAGCGCCGCGGCCGCAGCAGAACGGTCGGCTACCGAAGACCGACGCAAACCATCGGCAAGACGCATTTGCGCCGAGGGGAGATCGCGACCAGTCGCGAGAAGACCCGTAAGAACGGTGGCTACCGCGACGCTGAAGGGACATGAGCACGATCCCCCTCGCGGCGGTGCCCGAATGGCACGTCCTTGTGGTCGATACCAGCCGGATGCCTTGGCCGGGCGAGGTTCGGGGGAGTCAGCGTAGTGCTCGAGGCTGAGCACCTGTGCATGTCACCGCGCGGGGTGCAGAAGCCCGGTGCCAAGACCGTGACCTCGGCGCTGCATGGGCTCGTCCGCGACGACCCGCGCACACGCGCCGAGTTCCTCAGCCTGACAGGAGGATGAACGACATGAGCGAGCAGACATTCGTCATCGTCGGCGCGAGCGTCGCCGGCGCCAAGGCGGCGGAGGAGCTTCGCAGCGCGGGCTTCGAGGGGCGCGTGCTGTTGATCGGCGCCGAGTCCGAGCGACCCTACGAACGCCCGCCGCTGACCAAGGACTACCTGCGCGGCGATGCGCCGCGCGAGAAGACCTTTGTCCACGAGCCGGGCTTCTACGAGCAGCATCAGGTTGAGCTCGAGACCGACGCCACGGTGACGGCGCTCGACGTGGCCCAGTCGCGGGTCACGCTCGCCGACGGGCGCATGTTTGACTACGACCGGCTGCTGCTGGCCACGGGCGCCGAGCCGCACCGGATCACGATCGCGGGCTCCGAGCTCGACGGGGTCCACTACCTGCGCACGCTCGCCGACTGCGACGCGCTGCGCGAGCGCCTGCAGGCCGGAGGCCGGGTGGTTGTCGTTGGCGCCGGCTGGATCGGCAGCGAGTTCGCGGCCTCGGCGCGCCAGGGCGGGCTCGAGGTTACGGTCATCGATCCGAACTCGCTGCCGCTGGAGCACATCTTCGGCGCCGAGATCGGAACGTTCTACCGCGACGTGCACCGCGACCACGGCGTCGAGCTCGTGCTCGGAGACGGCGTCGAGGTGTTCGAAGGGGAGCGCGCCGTGAGCCGCGTACGGACCACCACCGGCAGCGTGATCGAGTGCGACTTTGCGGTCGTCGGGATCGGCGTGGCTCCGCGCCTCAAGCTGGCCCTCGACGCCGGGATCAAGGTCAAGGACGGGATCGTCGTCGACGAGAAGCTCCAGACCTCAGGGCCGGCGGTGTTTGCGGCTGGTGACGTGGCCCGCGCCTGGCATCCCTTCTACGACGCGCCGATCCGCGTCGAGCATTGGTCCAACGCACTCAACCAAGGCCCGGCTGCGGCGCACGCGATGCTCGGCGAGCCTGTCAGCTATGACCACATCCCCTATTTCTTCTCCGACCAGTACGACGTCGGCATGGAGTACTCCGGCCATGCACCCGAGTGGGACGAGGTCGTCTTCCGCGGCGACCCGGCCGACGGTGAGTTCATGGCGTTCTGGCTTCATGACCGACGCGTCGTCGCGGGCATGAACGTCAACGTCTGGGACGTCAACGAGCACGTCCAAACACTCATCCGCTCCCGCCAGCCGATCGACCTCGCAGCGCTGGAAGACCGCGACACATCTCTTGACTCGCTGGTCAGCGAGCCGACAACCCAACGCTGACTGGGGTTAGACGAACGGTGACCAGCCCCAATCCGCGACTATTCAACGCCGCCGGCGTGTCGATCTGGCCCGACACGCCTTCGCGGGAGCGGCTCGACCATCAGGAGGTCTGACCATGACCGGAAAGTCACCCAGCGTGGCAAACGGCCGCGCGCGAGAAACCGCTTCGAGCGAGCCGGCTGAGCATGAGGGCGCCGTGTTCGCCAACGTCATGGTCGGCGTCGACGGCACCCCCAACGGGCGTGATGCGATCGCGCTCGGCGCGCTGCTGCGCGACCCCGATGGCCGACTGACGCTCGCGCACGTCTCTTCCGGCCCCGGCGGGACGACCCTCTTTGATCCGGCGGCGGCGAGCGCCGAGTCCCTGCGGTTGCTGGAGGGGGAGCGAAAGGCGGCGAGTGTGATCGCCGAGCTGACGAGCTGCACATCGCCAGGGGTGGGTCGCGGCCTTCATCGGCTCGCCGAGGAGCACGACGCGGACCTGCTGGTCGTTGGCTCCTGTCGGCGCGGGCTGCTCGGCCGCGTGTTTGTGGGTGACGACACGCGGGCGTCGCTGAACGGCGCATCCTGTGCCGTGGCCGTCGCGCCACGCGGCTACGCCGAGCACCCGACGGCCATCAAGACGATCGGCGTGGGCTACGAGGACACGGCTGCAGGCGAAGGCGCGCTCGCATCGGCCCGCCGTCTCGCCGCCCGCCATGGAGCGAAGATTCGCGCGTTGACGGTTGTCGGTCTCTCCTCCGGAGGGCTCGCCTACTGGGAGCCGATCGCGATGGTGGATGCGGGCGAGGCGATCACCACGGCCGAGCAGGCCGCCAAGGATCGACTGGCATCGCTCGAGGGCGTTGACGGCCGTGTAACGTCTGGTGTCCCGGGCGAGGAGCTCGCCGCGTTCGGCGGCGAGATCGACCTGCTGATCGTCGGTTCGCGCGGCTACGGCCCGGTTCGGCGATTGATGCTGGGCAGCACCTCGCAGCGTCTGACGCATTCGGGGCGCTGTCCGCTGCTCGTCCTACCTCGCCCGGCCGCCATACCGAGCGCGGCTGATGCCGAGCATGAGGAAACCACTGCCGGGCCCGTGTCATAGCAATCAGCGGGCTTGGAGCGAGCCGGGCTCCGATCCACGTCACTCGTCAGCCCGGATGAGCAGATCTGGCTAATGGGGATGCCTATGCAATGCTTATGCAGGTGCGGAAGGATGTGTCGCTCGGAGAGGCTGCAAAGGCCATCGGTGTCAGCGCCGACACTCTGCGTCGTTGGGACCGCGCGGGCAAGCTCCGAACTCATCGCGATGAGCGCAATCGTCGTCGTGTCTCAGAGGCGGAGGTACGCCGCCTGAGTGCGCGCCCCCGGCGCCATCGGACCGGTACGGCTAGCTCGGCTCGCAACCGCTTCGCGGGGACCATCCGTTCGGTGGAGGTCGATGGGGTGATGGCCCTTGTGGAGGTGCAGGCGGGTCCGTTTCTGGTGACTGCCGCGATCACGCGCGACTCGGTCGAGGAGCTCGGTCTAGCCGCCGGCGTGGAGGCGACGGCGACGGTCAAGGCGACGTCGGTGATGATCGAGCGAGGCGCGACATGACGCGCGTCCGGGACGATCGAAAGGAGCATCGGGGGGCCCGAGTTCGCTCGGATGCGGACCGTCATGCTCGTGGGGGTTGTGTTGGGGGTTAGTGCCTGTGGTGGTGGTGTCGCCCGGCCGACCCTCGTGGTCTCTGCGGCGGCCTCCCTGCAAAAGGCCTTCACTCGCTATGGCGAGCAGTTCTCGTCGGCACGGTCCCGGTTCTCTTTCGCGGGATCCGACGTCCTGGCGGCGCAGATCGAGCAGGGCGTGCGTCCCGACGTGTTCGCGCTCGGCGAACACCGAGCTACCCGAGATCCTCTTTGGGAGGGGTCTTGTCGATAGGCCAGTCGTGTTCGCCGCTAACGCTCTGGTGCTCGCGGTCGCGACGAACTCGACGAAGATCAGGAGCTTCGCCGCGGTGGAGAAGCCCGGGATCACGCTGTCGGTTGGCACGGCGAGCGTACCGGGTGGGCGCCTACACCCAGACGGTGCTCGGCGAGCTGGGCGCCTCGCAGCGCACAGCGGTGCTCGCGAACGTCAAGGATCGCGAGCCCGACGTGACCGGGATCGTCGGCAAGCTCACCGAGGGAGCGGTGGACGCAGGCTTCATGTACATCACCGATGTTGCGGCGACAGGCGGGCGGCTGAAGGCCATCCCGCTGCCCGCCGGCCTGGAGCCGCAGGTCGCCTACGGCGTAGCGGTCGTCAAGGGCACCGCGCATCCAGGGCAGGCGCGGGCGTTCGTGCAGGGCTTGCTACATGGAGACGGACGCGCGGACCTGCTCGCCGCCGGGTTTCGCCCGCCCCCGAGCTCGTGAGCGTCCTCATCGCTCGCAGCGCACCGCTGTGGACACGATCGTGAGCTACCGAGCGCGACGCGGGTCACGAGCGCCGTGGTTCGCGGTCGTGCTCGGCGTGTCGATCGCGCTTGTCCTTGCGTTTCTGGTGCTCCCGGTGCTCGCGATCTTCGTCAACACCAGCCCCGCCCAGCTGGTGGCGAGCCTCGGCGAATCCGAGTCCACCGAAGCCCTGAAGCTCAGCCTGGAGACAACGATGATCGCGATCGCGATCATCGTGATCGTCGGCACACCCGCCGCCTTCCTGCTGGCCACCAAGTCCTTCCCCGGCCGGTCGATGGTCCTCACGCTCGTAGAGCTGCCCCTGGTGCTGCCTCCGGCGGTAGCCGGGATCGGGCTGCTAGCGGCACTCGGCCCCCACGGCCTGCTGGGGATTGCCCTGCGTGACGCACACATCCAACTGGTGCTCCAAACGGCGGGTGTCGTCGTCGTGCTGGTGTTCGTCGCCTCCCCGTTCTATCTGCGCCAGGCGCAGACGGCGTTCGAATCGATAGACCGCTCGTACATGGACGCCTCTCGAACGCTCGGCGCGGGGCAGGCGCAGACCTTCGTTCGCGTGGCGATCCCCCTTGCGCGCACTGGCATGATCGCCGGCGTGGCCCTCGCGTGGGGGCGCGCGCTGGGAGAGTTCGGCGCAACGCTGATGTTCGCCGGGTCTTTTCAGGGGATCACCCAGACCGTCCCGCTCGCGATCTACGACCGCTTCGCTACCGATTTTCCCAGTGCGCTGGCGCTGTCCGCGGTCCTCGTGATCGTCTCGGCGAGCCTGCTGCTGGCTGTTAGGCTCATCTCCGGAGCAGAGGCGCTCAGCGGTGCTATGCGCTGAGCTTTCAAGCAGCATCGGGCGGTGCGCCGCCGCGCGACCGTCGCATCATACTTCGCTCACGAGGCCGGTCTCTGACAGTGACTGCAGCAGCAGATGGAAGTAGACCATTCCCGCGTAGGGGTGCCAGCGGGCAACGAGCTGGTGGACGCAGTCGTAGTCGAGCTTGGTGTCGATATCGAAGAGGCGCCTGAGCTTGTTGTGCGCGCCGACGTCGTCTCCGGGAAATATGTGCAGTCGGCCCAGGCCGCGGAGCATCACGTACTCGGCAGTCCAGCGACCAATGCCGCGTAGGCTCCTCAGGCGCTCGATCGCCGCTGCATCGTCGAGTGTCTCCAGCGACTCCAGGTCCAGCTCACCGTTGACGATCGCCCGGGCGGTCTCGACGATCGTACGTGCCTTGCTCAAGCTGAAGCCGTGACGCTTAAGCTCGTCTGGCTGCACGGCTGCGAGCCGGTCGGGATCGGGGAACGCATGTGGGCCGCCAGCAGCGTCGGACGCTGGGCGACCGTGGGCTAGAGTGAGGCGGTTGAGCAGGTGGACGCCGACGGCGAGCGAGAGCTGCTGGCAGGCGACGCCGTTGACGAGCGCCTCAAAGACGCTGGCAAAGCGCGGGGGCTTCAGGCCACGCATGCGCCCGGCGAGCGGGCCCAGCAGCGGATCAAGCTCCGCCATCGTCGCGAAGCCGGAGAGATCGACGCTCAGCCCCAGGAGCCTGTTGAGCGCATCGTGCGCGAGCAACTCGACGCCCTGATCTATGGGCCTGCCAGCGAGCAGGACCGACAGGCGCGGCGCGTCCAGCCCGCCGTCCTGAGTAACGGAGAGCGCGAGGGGCCCGCCGTCGATGGACACCACACGTTGATAGGTGGATGCCTGCCAGCGGTCGACTGCGTTGTGGGAGCGGCGACGCAGCGCCCAGACCGTGAGGTCCAGCCGAAACGGCGCCCGCGGCTCGATCTCGAGCTCGCGCGGCGGGGACGCTTGGGAGCTACCGGGCAATCCGGGCTAGGAGCGACGGACATTGATGAGCACGGGCCCCTGGATGATCGCCAGCACGGTGCGTCCAACACGTCCGACTGCCCCGTCGAAGCGGTCGCGGCGTAGGTAGAAGCCAACGTCCTCCACGTGGTCGCGGTCGCGTCGGAAGTGGCCCCCCGCGTCCGGCGTCGCGCCGCCTTGCTGCTGTCCGCCGGCGGGGCAGACGGGCCAGAACAGCGCCGGGTGCTTGGCGTGGCTCAGCGCTCCGAGGTTGCCCTGGAAGACCGCGAGGAGCATCTCGGGGTCGCCGCGCTCGAGGACACGCACGTGTACGCGCGATCCTTGCAGCGCGCCAAGCGCGTCTCGGACCTGCTCCCAGCTCAGATCGACGTCATCGGGATGTCTCGCCGTTTGGACGGTGTGCATGCGCCGACGGCGGCTAGGCTTTGGATTCTGGAGGGCCGCTGCCAGAGGGCGCGGTGCGGCCTCCGAGCAGCCCCCGCAAGCGCCGTTTCATTGCGGCTGCTGCGGCGATCATGCGACCGCGACGGCGCTGCGCGGCCTGGTAGCGCGGGCGGTCGGCGACCGCCATCTGATCCTGCGCCGTCTCGTCGATGTGACGGACGCCGCGCGGGTTGGCCTGGGGGTCTGCGAGCGACGGATGCTGGGGAGGGTCAAACGAGCCGCGCTCGGGATCGAAGCTGCGAGCCCGATCGAGCTCTGCAGAGCCGTCCTGGTTGAAGTTCGTGGACATGTTGGACCTCCGAGATAGACACGGTGTCGAGGGGGCCTCTGACTCGCCGCGCGATCGTCTGCACCCCCTCCAGCGTCGCTCGGGCGGTTGTTCTTACGGATTGCGCTTGCGCTCAAGCCTTGGATGAGAGCGGCTTGGCGCTGGTGCTCAGATCTCGTCGCGGTAGCCGAAGAACTCGTGGTCCTCGTTGTAGCCGCCTTGCCCGGCGTAGCGTTCTGAGAAGTGATGGACGAACTCGATCTCGCTGATCCACTTGACGTGCTTGAAGCCGAGCTGGTTCTCGACCCGCAGCCGTAGCGGTCGGCCGTGCAGGATGGGGAGCCGCTCACCGTTCATCTCGTAGGCGAGCAGGCTCTGGGGGTGACGCAGGTCGTGGATTGAGTGGGAGTCGTAGTAGCGGTCGCCTCCTTCCCCGCCGGCGGCGAAGGAGTAGAACATCACCCACTGGGCCTCTGGCTTGGGGCGCACGCGCTCGATTAGCTCGGCGAAGGGCAGTCCGCCCCACTCGGCGATGCCAGACCAGCCCTGGATGCAATGGTGCAGCGTGATCTGCTGCTGCTTGCCCATCGCCTGAAGCTGCTCCAGGGACAGCTCGACCGGGTTCTCGACGAGGCCGTGGACCTTCAGGCGGTAGCCGCGGAAGTCCTCATCGCGCAGCGCGCACCACTCGGGGCTTGAGTCGGGCAGGCGCGCGTGGTTGGGCCACAGGTAGGGGCTGATGTCCCGCCGGCGGTATTCCACGCGGGGTGCGGTGTGGTCGAAGAGCAGGTCCATGACACGCCCGACGGTGAGGTTCGAGACGCGTTGCAGGACGCGGGTGTGGGTCCAGGAGAAGCGCACCGCCCACACGTTGAAGGCGATCACGAGCGCGATCACGAGCAGCCAGATCGCGAATCCGTCGAGGTTGTTGTGGTTGTTGGCGAGGGTGATGTCGTTGAGGTTGGGCGCGAGGCCGGTCAGCGCGACCAGGGCCATGTGGCCGATGAAGAAGGCGAGGAAGGAGACCATTACGAGGAAGTGGATCGAGCGTGCGATCTGGCGGTTGCCGAACAGGCGCGCGTACCAGCGGAAACGGTTGTCCAGGGCTGGGGACATCGCCAGGCCGGTGAGGATCGCCAGTGGCGCGAGGATGAAGATGACCGAGAAGTAGGTGAGCTGCTGCAGCGCGTCGTAGTGGAAGAAGCCGCTCGCACCCCTTGGAAGATGCAGGCTCAGATAGGTGACGGCGCAGGAAGCCGCGGCCGGGAAGATAGACGCATGGGTGGGCAGCAGCCGGTGCAGCCACGGCGTCGAGAACAGGAACGCGGCGTAGACGATGCCTGTGAGCACGAACAGGATGTCGAAGATGAAGTGCCAGTGGCGCGCGACGCCGATCGTGTGCCGCCCGCCGGGCAGCCCGACCAGCGGGCTCAGCGTGATCGTGTCCTGCTTTGCCGTCCAGACGCGGTCTGGGGGGACCGGCCCGCGGAAGCGCAGCCACTCGCGTCCCGGCGTGCAGTGCACCTTGGTGTACAGGCGCGGATGGTCGGCGAGCACCTGTAGGCCCGAGCGGACGATGATCACGAGGAGGAAGAACGTCAGGAGGTGGGTCCAGCGGACGAACGCGGGCATCCCCGCAGGCACGGGCGGGGAGAGTGGGATGCAGGCGTGCCGTGCCAGGAACTGGTGACCGGCGCCGCTGGCGAAATAGAGCTTGGCGGCCGCCACCAGAGCGATCGCCAGCGTGATCGCGATCCCCAGGAGCCACCACACGGAGAAGAACCTGCGCCCTAGACGAACATGCACACGTGTGAGGCGCATCCGCGGATGGGTGCCCTGCTCGCTGAGCAGCTTCTCGTGCAGGAACTCGTCCTGAAGCTCGGCCTCGCTGGCGGGGGAGCCGTTGTCCTCGCCGGGGTCTACTCCGTCGGCCATCGCTAGACGCTATCGGCGTCGTAAGGCAGGTGCCAGCGGTGGGGAGCGACGAGCCCTTCGATCGCCTCCGGGCCCCATGACCCCGCCGCGTAGGACAGCGGTTGCGGCGGCTGCTCGAGCAACGGCGTCGAGACCTCCCAAAGCCGTTCGATTCCATCAGCGCGGGTGAACAGCGTGTGGTCGCCGAGCATGGCGTCGTGGATCAGGCGCTCGTAGGGTTCGAGCTCGTTCGCGACGGTGAAGGAGTCGCCGTAGCGGAAGGTCAGCGAGGCGGCGCCCAGGCTCATCTTGGCGCCGGGCTCCTTGGCGAGGAAGTCAACCCAGATCACGCCGGGGTCTGAGAGCTCAAAGGTCAGCTCGTTGGGGCGCGCGCTCACACCCGAGGACGCCGAGAGGAGCTCGAACATCCCCCGGGCGGGCTCCTTGAAGCCGAGGGTGACGGTGTGGCGGCTCTCGGCCAGCGCCTTGCCGGTGCGCAGCTGGAACGGCACCCCGGCCCAGCGCCGGTTGTCGAGGAGCACCTCGAGCGCTGCGAAGGTCTCGACGTTTGAGTCGGATGCCACCCCGGGCTCCGCGCGGTAGCCGTCGTACTGGCCGAGGATCACGCGGCTGGGGTTGAGCGGCTTGATCGCCTCGAACACCTTGGCGGTCGCGTCGCGCAGCGACTGGGCGTCGAGCCGATTCGGCGGCTCCATGGCAATGAACCCGAGCACGTGCAGGAGGTGGGTCACGACCATGTCGCGGAACGTGCCGGTCTGCTCGAAGAAGGCGGCGCGGCCCTCGATCGTGAGCTGCTCGGGAACGTCGATCTGGACGTAGTCGATGTGCTCGCGGTTCCAGACCGGC